>DAHUZE010000101.1 GCA_027306755.1 Acidimicrobiaceae bacterium
GATGGACCGGCGGTGGCGTTCCGTCCGGCTCGGCGGTGAGGGCGAGCAGGTGGTAGGCGAGGCGTTGACGGAGCTGGCCGAACGCGAAGTAGGCCAGGCCGGTCTCCAGGTCGTCGAGCAGGCCGGCCACCGCCGTGGGCAGCTCACGCGAGATGGTCAGCCGCACCCTCGCCTCCCTCACGTACCACGGCACCCTGCACACCGATTCGACCGGGATCACCGTCACCGACCGCCACCAGCTCCGAGACCGCGCCAACATCGACTGAACGACCAAGTCGGAAGGTGTCGCGGGTTATGTGACCCCAGGAAGACCCCATGCGCCAGGCGCTTCTTCGAGCACCAAGCCCTCACTTGGGAGTCCGAGTTGCCGGGCAAGTTGCTCAACTGCTCGACCGGGATCATCAGCGAACAGTCGGAACAGTTCCTCTCCACTGACTCGGTGGCGGACGACCCGGAATTGGGCGGGTCCACCGATTACCACGCCGTGCTGACAGAGCCGGTAGCCCTCTCCGGCCCCGATCGCTTGCGCTCGATCCAGCTTGTCCCGCTGGAACCCCTCAGGAGGGTGGTCGCCGCCGTGGCAGAGGGCCTGCACCCAGGTCGAGCTGGGGTGCTCCTCAGCACCCGAGGTCCGTTGGGTGACGAAGCCGGCGGCTTGGAGCGCACGATGCAGCCGGCGTTCGGCGCTCTTCGGTCCGGACAGGACTACCTGAAAGGTGCCGCGTACCGCCTGGAACGGGCGCCGAGGCACGACATCCCAACGGTCGAGTACACCGGCCGGCGTCACCACGGGCGGCCGAGGGTCATCAAGCTCGGTGAGGTCCCGGTCGCCGGACACCACCGCGTCGGCTCCCGTGCGCCGAGCGAGTGCGATCAGGTAGGCGTCGTCGGGGTCGCGGCACTCGATGTCGTCGATGCCGACCGGGTCTGGCTGTGGAGTGGTGATGCTGCGCAGCACGTCGAGGTAGGCGTCGATCTCGTCGGCCTCGACGTAGCGGCGGAAGCGCGGGCGGCGCAACACGCCCTCCAGCTCCGCCAGCAGCCGGGGACAACTGGCGGCCCGGACCTCGCCGTAGCGCACCAGGTCGACCACCTCTGCTGGGGGTCCCTGGGCGATCAACCCCGAGACAAGGACGTTCGGGTCGATGACGAGCAGGACCACCGAGGTGGTGGTCTACGACGCGGCGTGTTGCTGGTCGGCGCGCCAGGCTTTCAGCTCGGATCGACCAAGCGCGGCGATCTCCTCCGGGTCGACGCCGCGGTTGCGGGCCCGCACCGTGTCGATCACCTCGGCCCCAAGGAACGCCCGCAAGGCGTCCTCTACGACCGCTTCCGCACCGCGCCCAGTAGGCGCTCCAGCCCTACCGGCGCGCTCGACGAGCTCGGCGTCGATCTCCACGGAAACCCTGCCCGACGGCATGCCTCCATGATGCCACGGCCAGCCGGCAGAACGGCCCCGGCAAGGGTCCCTCGCTCCTCGATCGGCTCACTTGACGTGAGCTGACCACGGCGAATCCGGCTGTGGACGACCGGCCCGGGGGGTGGCCGGTTGGGGCAGGTCGGTTTTCCAACCTATATCCAACCTCACGATGCCACGAGAGGCCACCAGCGGCCAACCGTGGCTACGGCGGTCAGAGCCGAAAGTGACCCTTGGCCTCGAAGTTTGCAGGAACCCGCTGGTAAGGCCGCCCTCGCCCGGCAAGCCAATCCGCCGTTAGCAGTGAGTCCGATTCGGCCGCTCTCGCACCTCTCCGGTTGGTCCGTCCCCACCCGTGCAGGGCACCGGCGGCGGCCGACCGCCCCCGATCCTACGCCCAGCAACCCCGCCGGGGGTCGGGCGCTCGGGGCGCGTCAGGCGCGGACCCGGGTCGGCGGCCCGCGATGGCCCTTGCCGTGATGGCCCTTGCCGTGGGGCCCTTGCCGTGAGCCCCCGGTCATCCGACTGCCCGAACGGCCTCCACCAGGTACGGCGCGTCGTTGCGGACCGAGCCCACGTCCGTGGAGACGGCATGGTGCACCAGCACCCCACCGGCGGGCACGAGCATCGAGCTCAGCAGGTTGACGTCGTCCACGTCCGGGTCCAGCCACGTCCCCCAGGCGGCGGGCTCGAGCACCACCGGCTGGCGGTCGTGCACGGGCATGTCGGGCCCGGCCGGGGCCGTGATGACAGTGGCGGTGCGGCGGCGGTCCTCTCCCCGCTTCCAGTACTCCCACAACCCGGCCAGCACCACCGGGTCCCCGTCGGCCCGGGAGAAGAAATGGGGCTGCTTCCGGGTCTCGCCGGGCACCGTCGCCCACTCGTAGAACCCGTCGACCGGAACGAGGAGGCGCCTGGACCGGAAGCTGCCCCGGTAGAACGGCTTGACCGCCACCGTCTCAGCCCTCGCATTGAAGGAGCGCGCAGCCGACCCCGGATCGTCGGACCACCCCGGCAGCAGGCCCCAGGAGAAGGCAGCGAGCGTTCGGCGCACGGTGCCGTCCGGGTGGCGGCGCTCGCGGACTCCGAGGACGGGCGCGGTCGGGCCGATGTTCCAACTGGGCGACCAGTCCGGCTCGACCTCAGAGAGCGCGTCCAGGCGCTGCGCGTACCGGCTGGGTTCGCTCTGGGCTATCCGTCCGCACATCGGTCGGAGCCTACGGGCGCGTCCGCCTCCGGTCGGTCCGCTGGCTGGGGCTCAGGCGGAACGACCGGGAGCCTCGTTGCCGAGGGTGCCGGGTTTGCCGAGGGCGCCGAGGCTGCTGAGGCTGCCGAGGGCCGCCTGCTCCACGAGGGGCAGGAGGTCCCGGTCCCGCTCGTAGGTGAGGAGGTCGTTGGCCTCTGCAAAGTCGACCCAACGGAGCTCGTCCACCTCTGTCCCGGCGACGAACGAGCCGGACAGCCGCCGCATGAGCCAGTAGTGGACGACCTTCGGGCGCTCCTTGCGGTCGATGTACTCGGTGCGGCCCACGAACGCGCCGAGCACGCAGTGGAAGCCGGTCTCTTCGAACACCTCACGGAGGGCGCAGGCCCTGAGCGGCTCCCCCGCCTCCCGCTTCCCCTTGGGGAACGACCAGTCCAGGCGGCCCGGGCGGTGGACGATGGCCACTTCCACCTTCCCATCCGCTCCACGACGGACGATCATGCCCCCCGCCGCCTGGACAACCGCGGCGGGGGCGTCCTCCACGTCCAGGAGCACGCGAGACAGCATGTGTCCGAGCGTAGCGGCAGCCGCGCGACCGGCCGCGGCAATCGGTGCCGGAGCTCTTGTCCGGCACCTTGGGTAGCCTCCACCCATGGAGGGTGGGCGGACTTCCACAGACCAGACCGAGGTCGAATGGCAATTCGACGCCCCCGACCTCGGGGCGGCGGAGGCATGGCTCTCGTTGCTCGGCGGCCGCAAGGTGGGGGCCGCTCCCGTGCTGACGGTGCAGCCGGGCGCTCGGCTCTCGCTCGTGGACCACTACATGGACACCGAGGACCGGCGACTTGGCCGGGCCGGTCTCGTGCTCCGGATCCGCCAGCGCGGATCCGATGCGGAAGTGACCATGAAGGACGTCCGTCCGGCATCGTCGAGCGGGTTGCGCCGGCGCCTGGAGCTGACCGAGCCCCTCCCGGAGGGAGGCGTCGCCGCCCTCGGCGATCAAGGGCCGGTCGGCTCGCGGATCGCCGCGGTGGCCGGGACGCGTGCGGTGGCCCCGGTGCTGGAGGTGCGCACCCGGCGGACCCCGTTCTCCCTCGTGGCCGGTGGGGACGAGGTAGCCGAGGTGGCGCTGGACGAGACCGTCCTGGTGGCCGGGGACGGCCAACGGCCGGCGCGGTTGCGCCGGGTGGAGGTGGAAGTCTCGCCCGGCTGGGTGGACCGCCTGGAGCCGGTGGTGGAGGACCTGCGGGCCGCTGCCGGCCTCCGGCCCGCCAGCCTCTCCAAGTTCGAGTCCGGGATGCTGGCGGCGGGTGTGCGGCTGCCGGGCCCCGTCGAGCTGGGACCGACCGACTTTTCCCCCACAGCCACCGTGGGGGAGGTCGTCTACGCCATCGTCCGGCGCAACATCCACGCCATGCTGGTTCACGAACCCGGAACCCGCCTCGGCGAGGACCCCGAGGAGCTGCACGACATGCGCGTCGCCACCCGGCGGCTGCGGGCGGCCTTGGCTCTCTTCGCCGACGCGCTCCCGCCCCGGGCCTCGCTGCTGCGCCACGAGCTCGGCTGGGCGGCACGTGCCCTCGGGGCCGTGCGGGATCTCGACGTCCAGCTCCAGAACCTCGGCGACCTGGATGCCTGGAGCGCCGGCTGGCCGGAGGGGCCGATGGCCGTAGCCACGGTCCGCACTCTCCTGCAACGCTCGCGCGACCGGGCCCGCCAGGACCTCCTGGGCGTGCTCGACTCGCCCCGGTGGGAGGCTCTGACCGAGGCCTTGGTGGCACTGGCCCAGCGGGGGCCGCGCCGGCAGCTGGCGCCGGGGTCGCTACCCGCCGTGGTGGCGCTTCCCGCCCTCGTCCGGCGCCGGCGGCGCCAGGCGGTCCGCGCCGCGCGCATTGCCCGGCGAACGGGAGAGGCGGCCGACTTCCACCGGTTGCGCATCCGATGCAAGTGGCTGCGCTACGCCGCCGAGTGCACCGTCGAGCTCTACGGCAGCGACACGGTCCGCTTCGTGAAGGAGCTTGCCCGGTTACAGGACCACCTGGGACGTGCCCAGGACGCCGAGGTTGCCGCGGCCCGGTTCGCCGCGCTGGTCGGAGGGGACGGCCGCGGCACAGGCCCGACCCTGCCCGCAACCGTCACGTTCATGATCGGCGCCATGGCCGAGCACGTGCGCCAGACGGCAGGGGACCTGCGGTCCGACACGGCCACATCGCTCGTGGCGCTCATGGGTCGGCCGTGGGAACGATTGGAGGCCGCAATGGCTGCCCGTACCGCACCATCGTCCGTCGCGCCGCCCGACGAGCGTCCGTCGTAGGCAATCCCGCAGCTGCAGCCGTCCCCGTGCCGCCTGTTCCCCTGGTTCCCCTGGATGCGCCACGCGCGCCAAGGGATCGCCGGCGCTGGTGCGCCGGGCTGCGCTCAGCCTCCGCAGACGGTCGCCCCGGTGCCCCCCGCGGCGGCGCTGCCAGCGCCAGCGATTGTCACCGACACGCTGCCGAGATTGCCGACCGTCCGGGTGACCGACGTGGCCGTCGACCCCAGGCCGCCCAGGGGAGCGCTCGGGCCGGAGCCGGCAGTGCCGTTCAACGCGGACGCCGCTCCGGTGGCCCCGGTCCCGGCGGCGCCGATGCCGGCTGTCCCGCCCCCGGTCCCGGTTCCGAGCCCGCCTGCGAGGGAGCGGGGCACAGCTGTCACCGCGGCACTTGGCGTCGAGACGCACGAGCCGGTCGGGGTCGTCAGGTTGCCGACGCCGGGCAGAGCGGGGGCAGTGCCGGCCAGGGCACCGGTGACAGCGCTGGTCGCCGGCAGCGGTGCGCCGCTCGAGGACCGGCTGGCCCCAAGCGAGCTGGTGGACGCCGAGGTGCGGTCGCCCGAGGCCGACCCGGCGGGCGCCGTGCGGAGGGCGGCGGCTGAGGGAGCGGCCGCGCCACCCCGGCCCGGCCCTACGCCACCGAGCGATCCGTGTGCTCCTGGCACGAGCGCGCCGTATGCCGCGCGGCCAGCAGCCGCTCCCCCGCCAGGCGCCAGTGCGCTGGCACTTGCCACGTCGCCCGCCGCCAGTGCACGGACACCGGCCGGATCGACCGCCGCGCCGTCGAGCACGCCGGCCAGCACGGCTCCTGCGGCCAGGGCACCGACGCCCCCGGCGATGATGACGGCGGTTGCCGGGCGGATCCGGTGGCGTGGCCGGCGACCCGGAACGTCGGCGCTGGGACCGCTGCTGGTGTCTGGACCGTCCCCTGTCGCGTCGTCAGCCATGGCGTGCTCCTTTCCCTTTGGCGGTCATGCCGGCCGCAGCGTCCAGCCGCCGAGCAGCACGGTTGCCCCATGTACGTCGGCAGTCACAGTCTCGAGGTACGTGCCGGGCGCGGGTCCTCCCGAGATCGTCAGCTCCGTGGAGAGGACCACCTTGGACGCGACGTCCCGTGTGGACACAATGGTCACGTTGAGGGGGGCGTCGTGCCCGCTGACGGTGGCTCCCCGCAGGGCCGCAGGGGGCGCCAGCGACGGCTCGGCGATGGCGCTCCACCAGGCCGCCACTGTCCCGGCGGTGGCGCGGAGGCCCCCGAAGTACGCCTCCAGGGCCGCCGCTTCGAGGGCCATCGGCCCAGGGGACTGCTCCCATCCCGGTGTCGTCCGCCCGCTCAACGTCATGGTCCCCATGGGCGCCTCGTTCTGCTGCAGGGTGAGGCCCTGCGCCACCAGCGCCGCGGGCGCCGGGACGTCGTAGGAGACGGTGTCCGCTGCCGGCGCGGCCAGGGTCTGGGCCCTTGCGCCGCCGCCAGCCGGCGCCGTGCCGGACTCCCGCGCCCACACGAGCAGCCGCTGGCTGGTGAAGAACAGGGCGTTGGAGGGATAGCAGGTGTCCAGCACGAGGGAGGGCCCGCTGGTGTCGGGCACTGCCGCTCCCTGCTGCACGACCTCGGAGCGGGACACGACGAAGGTGGTCGTGCTGCAGGCGGTGACGTACCTGACCGTGTCGCCCGGTTGGAGGGAGCCGAGGTGCACGAAATAGCTCACGTCGTGCGCCAGGAAGGCGGACGTTCCCGCCGCTCCCGGCCACACCGAGGACGGGTCGTGCCCGACGGCCGCACTCAGCACTGCATCTGAGCTGCCTTCCTCCACGGGTGCCGTGAGGTTGATGGCCGGGATCTCCAGCAGCCCGGCCAGTTGCCCCGTGCGCGGAGCCGTCACCACGCACGCCGGCGGTCGGGATGGCGTGTGGGCCGTCCCCGCCACGGCGCGGTGGGCGATGTTGCGCTCGGCCCGCACCAGGAACCCGGACGCCTGCCGGGCATGGACCTGCCAGCCCAAGGCGTAACCGAGCGTGCCGAGCGTGCCCCACACCAGCGCCACGCCTACGCCGGTCAGTGCCAGGCGGCGCATCCGCCCGCCCCGGGCCCTCATGGCTCCGTCTGGGCCGCCGGGTCGGCGCGAGGAGCAGACCCCTGGCCCGTACCCGCCACATCACCAGCGGCGGGTGCCCCCCCTGGGCCGCCGGTGCGGTGAGCCGCCGGGCCCGACCCGGAACCAGAGGGGGAACGGAGGAGATCCCGGAGACCGGGCCCGGCGGAGCGACGGCTCGCCAGCCCGGACGCCGGCCCCGTCCCGACGGCACGGTGGCCGCCCAGATGGGCCAGGGCGAGCAGGCGGCGCCGGGTGATCAGCCCGACACCGGCGAGCAGCGAAAATCCCAGCAATACGAAGGGGAGCGTCCCCGACCACGGCTCACCCGTGTGCACTGTGGTTGCGCCGGTGAGGGTGGCGGGGGCCGGCGTCACCACGGGCGCAGCAGCCGGCGGGGGTGGGGTGGTCGGCGTCGTGACGACCGGGGGCGCTGTGACCGCGGCCTTGGCTGTGGACGCGCCGAGCACGAGCACGATCCCTCCGGTCCCGACGCCCTGGGCCAGGTGGATGGTGACCCCCTCCGCGCTGGCCGTGCCGTGCCGCGCTGTCGCAGCCGAGGCGCCGACGGCAACGGACGTCTGCAGCGGGGTGCCTGTGAGGAAGCTCTGCGAGGCGCCCGGCGCCAGCGCGACGGTCTTGGAGGTACCGGTCGGCGGGCTGAACGTGACCGAGACCGCGCCGCCTGTGGCGCTGGCGCCGGTCGTGGCCGTGGCCAGGTCCGCGTGGGCACTCGACAGCGCCTTGCCCACGGTCACCGTGAGGAGGGCGCCCCCTCCGGCCCCCAATCCGTTGAGCACACCCACCGTCGAGCCTGTGTCACTGGACGCGGCGGTGATCGTGGAGCCTGTGGTGGCCACCGTGCTGGTGGACGGGCCGACCGAGGCGGACACCAGTGAGGTCACGCTGGTCCCGGAGGTGGCGGACGCCACCTTCTGGAGGACTGTTCCCAGAGGCAGCCCTGTGGTCGGCAGCGTGGGCAGGCTGCCCAGGACTGTTTGGAGCTTCTGCGCCAGACCGCTTCCCTGCGTCACCGTTGTGGGAAGGATCCGTCCGAGGTCGGCCGCGAATGTGGTCCCCGGCGGTGCCCCGACCGTCAACGAGCCCACGCTTCCGGCGCCCGAGGCGGTGGGCATCCCTGTGCTGTGCATGGACGCCGACGCCGTGCCGCAGGCCACGCCGAGCTGCACCAGTGTCGAGAAGGGCGCCGGGAACGAGGCGGTGGGCTGGGCGCACGTCCGGGGCCGTGTGCTGCTGACGCCGGGCGATGCGGCGCTCGCCTGGGCTGTGGCGGTGGCGCTCGGGGAGGCCTCCCCTTGCCCTCGAGCCGTCACCGGGGCCCCGGTCCCGGCCGACGCAGCAGAGACCGCACCGGCGAACGTGGTGCCGCCCAGCTGGATCTCCAGGCCCGTCCCGGCAGTGGCGACGGAGTATCGGGGTGCTGCCGCTCCGGCCGCCGATGCGGCTGCCGCCCCTCCGGCCAGCGCGGCGCCCGGCCCAGCGATGCCGACGACGGCGGCGGCCGTCCCGGCCATCCAGCTCCTTCTCATGAGGAACTCCCTCTGTCGGCCGCCGAGCCCTCTGCCCGGCGGCTCCCTCCTCGTTGCCGGTGGAACGGCGTGGGCGACCCGACCTTTCGGTCGATCGGCAGGATCTCTCTGCACCATCTGCGCGAACGCCCCAGCAGCTGTACCCTCACGCTCGTCAGGCGTTTCCGCTGAGGGTGGCCGGGGTATGCGGGACGTGGAGGCTAGGGAACGGGGGAGGCTCGGTGGCGCGCGTACCACAGGCCCGGAGACCGACGACCGCGGTGCGGGCGCCAGACACCGACGGCGCCGTGGATCTGGCGCGCGACCGGCAGCTGGTCGAGGCGTTCCAGGCCGGCGACGAAACCGCGTTCGCCGAGCTCTACAGCCGGTACCACCGCCGGCTGCTGCGATTCTGCTTCCGCCGGCTCCACGTCGCCGACGACGCCGAGGAAGCGGTGCAGGAGGCGTTCACGCGGGCCTGGAAGGCGCTCCCCCGCTTCGGCGGCGACCGGCGCTTCTACCCGTGGCTCACGGTGATCGCCGGGAACGTCTGCACCGACATGCTCCGGCGGCGCTCTCGCGTCGTCCCCCTCGACGAGATGGCGGTGCAGGCCGGCGGTGGCGCGGCGCTCGAGCCGGACGTTGACGAGCACCTGCTCCGCCAGATCGATCTCACCATGGCCACCGAGGCGCTCGGCCACCTCTCGGACCGCCATCAGCGGGTCCTGCGCCTCCGAGAGACGACAGAGTGGACCTCGCAGCGGATCGCCGAGCATGAGGGCGTCGCGGTTCCTGCGGTGGACGTGCTGCTGTGGCGGGCCCGGCAGGCCTTCAGGCGGGAGTTCGCCGCGCTGTCGGACGCCGGCGGGCTGGCTGCCGTCCTCGGGTTGGGCCTCACCGCCTTCCGGCGCGTCGCCAGCCGGGCAGGCGCCCGGGTGGCCCAGCTGGCCTCCATCCCCACGCGGAGCCCCGGTGCGCTGGTCGCAACGCTCGCGATCACCGGCGCGGCGGTAGCCGGCGGCGGTGCCGCCATCATCAACACCGCGTCACACCCCGCGGGCCCGGTAGCGACTGCTCTCTCGACGCCCGCCGCATCGACCACCTCCGCCGGGAGCTCGGCCGGCTCCGGCCGGTCCGCTCCTGACGGTGCCCCGGTCGGACACCAACGCGCCCAGCCTGCCGGGGGCGCCTCCGCCGGGGGCGCGCTGGCCGGGGGCGCGCAAGCGAGCAGCGGCCTCGGCCCGTCGGCCGTCACCGGGGCGAGCGCCCCCGGCCCTGCCGGGTCGGTGTCGGGGTCTGTGGTCGGTGCGGGCGCGGGGCCAGTCGCGGGGCTGGGGGGCTACCCCGCCGCCGGGCTCGGGACCGCGGTGGCCGGCGCAGTGGGCAGCGCAGTGGGCAGCGCAAGCCGGATCGTGGGGACAAGCACCAACGCGGTGGCCGCCACACTCGGGCTCCGGCACGCGACACCGTCCGGCCCGCCGTTGGGCGGGACGGTCGGCGGAACCGCCGGTGGGTCCACGTCGGCGGGCACACCGGGCGGGGCAACCGGCACGGTCACGACAGCGGTGCCGGGCACCGCCGGAACGGTCACGACAGCGGTGTCGGGTGTAGCCGGGGGGCTCGGGGCAGCACCCGGAGCCGTGGGGCACTCCCTCCTCGGAACGACAGGCGCCGGCTGAGCCTGCTCCCGGTCAGCCGGCCGGGCGGTCAGCCGTGAGGTCCCCGTCCCGGTAGTGGACCCGTCGGTTGCGCGACGCGGGCACGCGGGGGCCAGGCAGCACCAGCCCGGTGAGGTTGAGCGGGTCCGAGCCGGCCACCGACAGCTCGACCGGATCGGCGGAGCCCTCCGCGTCCCGCAGCGCCTCGATCGCCTCCGCAAGGGCGTACTGCTCCCCGGACAGCCCGGCCACGAAGCGGCCACCGAGGCACAGCCCTCGAGCTTCCAGGCGCCGCAGGGCCCGGACCACGTTCCGCCAGGGGATCCGGTACGGCTCACGGGCCCACAGCTCCCAGGCCACAACGCCCCAGCGCACGAGCAACTGTCCGGCTACCGCCTCGGCCAGGTCCTCACCGGCCACCGCCGGATCCGCCATTCCGGGGTCCGGCCCACGCGGGTCCGGTCTGCTCCCCTTCGCCTCGGCCACGGACGGAAGGGCTGCCCGAAGGGCATTGGCGCGGGGCAGCGTGGACCACCGGCCCTCGCCTACGCCGGTTCCCACAGGCGCACGACGGGTGGCGAGCCCGAAGCGGTGGGACGGGCGGTGACGCTGCCGGGCACGCCACCGCTGCCGGGCCGAGAGCAGCGACCGGACGGCCGAGAAGGCGTCGGCGGTGACCAGCCCCCGGGCCACCAGGTCCCAGAGACCCTCGTCCACCTCAACGGGCAGACGTCCGGACGCGTCGGCCAGCTCCGAGCGGAAGCAGGCGCCCTGGTGGTTGAGCACCGCCAGGAGGTCCGCGGCAGGTCCGGCCGTCGGCTCAGCCGCCGCCTCCCCGCATCGGACGGCCCGGAGCTGCCACCCCAGATCCGCGCGGATCACGAGGGCCAGGGGCGTGGCCGGGGACGGCACCGACGAGCCGCGGTGGCCGTCGGCCGTCGGCGCGGGCTGCTGCTCTCGGTCCCCGGACTCGCCCTTGCGTGCGGGCTCGGGTCGCGGCGACAGGCGCCCCCAGGCCACCTCGCCGGCCAGGCACAGCTCGTCCAGCCAGCGCCGGTCGTAATCCCGGACCCGGGCCGGCAGGATCTCGCTCTCCCAGTCGCCGGCCGGCGCCTCGATGCCCTGCAGCTGCTCGATGGCGGCCAGCAATCCGGCGCGGCCCTCCAACCGAGTGTCCGGCGTCGCGTGCTGCCAGCGGGCGAGGGCCCGGAGGTAGGCGGCGATGCTCGCCGGTCGGACCGCGTTGCGGCGACTGCTCCGGCTGGCGCGGTACAGGCGGATCAGCAGGTGCCGGGCACACCACCGGCCGTCGGGCAGCACGAAGGCGACCCCGGCGGCTTCCAGCCGGGCCAGCGCCGTCTTGGCCCGGGCCTCGGTCAGCGGCGCTCCCCGCGGGGCACCGGCGGGGAGAGGCAGGTCCGACACCAGTGTGGCCACCGTCACCGGGCCGGCCACGTCCAGGTGGCCGCCGACGCATGCTGCTGCCGCTTCGTCGTCCTCGTCGAGGTGCGCCGCCTCCCCGTGGCGCTCGGTCGTGGCCCAGCAGCCTTCCATCTCCGAGGCGCGGCCCTGCGCAACGAGGGCATCGAACCAGCGCTGCCACTCGGGAACCGGCCGGCACCGGACCAGCGACAGGAGCAAGTCGTGCAATTCGTCGGCGCTGCGGGGCCGGGGGCACACCTGGTCCAGCACGGTGGCCACCGCCGCGTCGTCGAACGGCGCCAGCTCCCCCGCCGGGACGGGGAGCTCGCCCGGTGACAAGCCCCGGCGCAACGGCACAGCACGCGTCCGGCGCTCCTCCAGCGGCGCCCCGTCGAGGAACGTGTACGGGCGGCCGGTCAGGATGCCGTGGGCCATGACCGACGGCTCGGCTGACTCCACGAAGCGGACGTCGATCCGCGCCGACTCCAGGTCCTCCAGCAGGGCCACGAGGCCCTCCGCGTCGAGCGCCTCGGACAGGCAGTCCTCCACCGTCTGGCGCACGAGGACGTGCTCGGGGACCGGAATCGGCCCAGGGGCGGTGTTCTCCTGGCACGCGGCGAGCGCGGGCCAGGTGGCGGCAAGCAGGTCGTCGGCATCCATGCGCTGGAGGTGGATCGGTCGCCGTTGGCCGCCGCGCGCACGCGGGACCACGAGGGCCCGGTTGCAGTTCCACCGCCAGCGAGCCTGCAGCATGGGGTGGAGCAGCACCGCCTGGGTGAGGACGGCGGTGGAGGTCCGGCTCGACAGCATGCGGGGGACGTCGGGCAACGGGAAGCTGTGCTGGGGGCCGAGCGACAGCACCACGGTGTCGTCGTCCGCCGCCGCTTGCAGCTCGAAATCGAAGGTGACGCAGAACCGCTTGCGGAGGGCCAGCCCGAGCGCCCGGTTCACGCGGCCGCCCATCGGCGAGTGCACGACCAGCTGCGTGCCCTCACTTTCGTCGAAGAACCGCTCGACCACGATGCGGGTGTGGGTGGGCAGCGTGCCGAGCGCGGCGCGCCCTGCCGCCAGGTAGGCGACCACCTGCTCGGCCACGTCGTCCCCGACGCCGGCCTTGGCCGACACGACCCGGCGGGCTTCGGCCTCACCGCTGTCGCCGGCCTCACCGCTCTCGCCGGGCCCACCGCTGTCGCTGGGCCCACCGCTCTCGCCGGGCCCACGGCTGCCGGCCCCCCCGAGCGCCTCGTCGACCGCCTCGCGAAGGCGCCCCACCTCCTCGGACAGCTCGGCGGTGCGGGCGGGTGCCTCGCCCAGCCAGAACGGCACGGTGGGCGGTGCATCGCCGGCGTCGGTGACACGCACCGTGCCCACCTCCACCTGACCCACCCGCCACGAATGGGTTCCGAGAAGGAACACGTCGCCGATGTTGGCCTCCACGGCGAAGTCCTCGTGCACCGAGCCGACCGTGATCCCCTCTGGGTCGAGCACCACTCGGTAGTCCCCGGTCTCGGGGATGGCGCCGCCGGCAGTGAGCGCCGTCATCCGGGCGCCGCGGCGGGCCCGCAGCCGCCCGTTGACGGCGTCATGGTGGAGAAATGCGCCGCGGCGGCCCCGGCCGGTCACGATCCCCCAGGAGACGAGGTCCACCACTCCGTCGAAGTCCGCCCGGTCCAGGTCTGCATAGGGAGCGGCCGCTCGCACCATGGCGAAGAGCTCCTCGGTGCCGACTTCCTCGGCTGCCGCAACTTCGGCCACGATCTGCTGCGCCAGCACGTCCAGGGGAGCCCGCGGCGGGACGAGCGCATCCAGCCGGCCCGCCCGCACCGCGGCCAGCAGCGCGGTGCACTCGACCAGCTCGTCGCGGGTGAGCGGGTACAACCGACCGGCGGGCGTGCCTTCGACCTGATGGTTCGCGCGGCCGACCCGCTGGAGGAAGGTCCCGATCGATCGCGGGGACCCCAGTTGGCACACGAGCTCCACCGGTCCGACGTCGATGCCGAGCTCCAGGGAGGCGGTGGCCACGAGGGCCCGCAGCTGCCCGGCCCGGAGGCGGGACTCGACCGACCGGCGGCGCGCGGCCGACAGGCTGCCGTGATGAGCGGCCACAGCGAGCGACACGTCGTCGGGGATGCCCGATTCGTCCGGGGAGCCGGCCAGCATCCGGGGCAGGCCGCCGGCACCGTCACCGTGGCTGGCACCGTCACCATGGCTGGCACTTTCGTCGTGGCCGTCCCCATCGCCGCGCCCGTCACCGGCCGCGGCGGCCGCGGCGTCGGCGAGTCCGACGTTCGCCGGATCGAGCCGCTCCGCCAGCTGATGGGCCACGCGCTCGGCCATCTTGCGGGTGTTGACGAAGATCAAGGTGGTCCGGTGGTCCCGGACGTGGCCGGCGATGCGGTCGAGGACGTCGTCGAACTGCTGGTGGCTCACCACCGCTTCGAGCTCCGCGTCCGGAAGCTCAATGGCGACATCCAGATCGCGGCGATGGCCGCAGTCGACGATGTCCGGCAGGGGGCGGTCCCCATGCCCCGACAGCAGCCGCCCGATGGTCTCGAGCGGTCGCTGCGTTGCCGAGAGCCCGATCCGCTGCAGGCGACGCCCCGGCCCGTCCCCTGACACCACGCCGTGCAGCCGCTCGAGGCTGAGCGCGAGGTGCGCGCCCCGCTTGTCTCGGGCCAGCGTGTGGACCTCGTCCACGATCACGGTCCGCACGCCGCGCAGCGTCTGGCGCGAGCCCGCCGCAGTGAGCAGCAGGTACAGCGACTCGGGGGTGGTCACGAGCAGGTCCGGCGGCCGGCGGCGCATGCTGACCCGCTCAGACTGGGGCGTGTCCCCCGTCCGGACGGCCACCGTCAGCTCGGGCAGCTCCATCCCGAGCTCGCCGGCCACCTGGCGAATGCCTTCCAGCGGCAGCTGGAGGTTCTCGTGGACATCAGCGGCCAGCGCTCGCAGCGGGGAGATGTAGACAACCTCGGGCCCGAGGCGCTCGACCGCCAGGTCGTTGCCGGCGGCGGTGGCGTTGTCCCCGCAGACGATGCTGGCGGAGCCGTCCGTCGCCTCCCGCCGTCGCAGCGCTGCGTCGATGGCCACAAGGAACCCGGTGAGGGTCTTGCCGGTGCCGGTGGGCGAGGCCACGAGGACGTCCGCGCCGGAACGGATGCGGGGCCACGCCGCGGCCTGCGGGTCGGTCGGGCCGAGAGGGAACCGCCGCTCGAACCAGGTGCGGACGGCCGGATGGAATCCCTCGAGCAGCGCGCCGGTCATCTCGGCTTCATTCCACCACCCGGTCGCGACGCCCGGTCACCCCTGCTGCTGCGGTCCCCGTCGCTGCGGTCCCCGTCGCCGTCACCTCCGGCTCCGTCGTGGTTGCCGCCGAATGACCGGCCGACCGGGCCAGGAGGACCCGACCGACCTCGGCCCTGCCCGCCTCGATCAGCTCGTCGGTGCCGGAGAAGTCCCGGTAATCGGCGGCCGGGTCCCCGCCCCCGCTGAAGACGACGACCTCGACGCCCGGAGGCATCGACTCCAACTCCCGGGCGAACCTGGCGTGCACCGCCACGAAGAAGGCGGTCAGCACGGCTTCGACCGGACGGCGCGCCGGGCGGGGACGGTAGTGCAGGGGCCCGCAGAGAAGGACGTAGATCGTGCGCGCGCCGTGCTCGATTGCCCGGCTGATGGGCACGTTGTCCACGACTCCCCCGTCGATCAGGAGCTCGCCGCCCACTGTCACCGGCGGGAACATGGCCGGGATCGCCGCCGACGCCAGGACGGCCTCCACCGCCGGGCCTTCCGTGAGCCAGCACTCGCGTCCGTCGGCGAGCGACGTGGCCACCACCTCGAGGGGGACGGGGGCCTCCTCCAGCCGCTCGAACCGCAGTCCCTCCTCCACGACCCGGCGCAGGCCGGTGTTGGCGTGCACCGCCGACCGCTGCTGGAAGTACGTCCAAGGCCCCTCGCTCCGTCGGCGTGGGAACACCTTGTCTCCGGACAGGGAGCGCCAGACGCCCTCGAGGTGGCGCATGCCGGCGGGGGTCGGGTCGCCGCAGTAGGCGGCGGCGTTGACGGCACCGGCGGAGGCGCCGTAGACACGATCGGCACGGATGCCCCGATCCACGAGCTCGCTCAGCATCCCCACCTGGACAGCACCCCGGCTGCCCCCACCGGCGAGCACGAAGGCGGTGTGGGACGGCGCGGCCCCCGCACGGTCGCGGCGGCGCACGACCCGGCTCCACCACGGGTCCAGGCGGCCGGCGGGGCTCGGGTCAGGCCGGCCCGTCACCGTGGCTTACGCGGGCTGCCGCCGTGGCGGTCCTTCCGACGGGGGACATGCCCGTTGGTGCGGGGCTCCCGGCCCTGCGGAGGCACGGCCGCCGCGGCCGCCTTCTGGCGCTGCACCCACTCGGCACGTCCCACCCGGTCCCGGCGGACGGCCCAGCGCACGGTGATCACCACCAGGACGCCGAAGGCGACCACGAACAGCCCGAACACGGCGAAGAAGGCGGCACCGGCCGCAATGAGCGGATGGCCCGACGTGAACGCGGCGAACGTCGGCGCGGCGGGCATCACGGGCGCGGCGCTCCGATCATCACCGTCCGAGGCTACGGGACGGGCGACCCGGCGCGAGACCCCGCCCGCGGCCAGGCGCGTCAGCCGTGTCACACCCGCCCGGCACGCTTGGAGCATGCCTTCGCCGCTCCCGCTGATCGATGCCACCCGGTCCGGCGCGAAGACGGTGGCGCTTCCGGCCCCGGGCTCCCTGCCGGCCCGGACGGTTGCGGCGAACGGGCTCATCGACCGGCTCCGGGGGTCGGTCTCCGAGCGGCCGGCCGTGGACCCCGGGCTGGCGGGTGGCCTGCGGGCGTGGTTGGAGGACGGGACCTCCACCGCGCCCGACCGGGGACGGCTCATCGTCGAGCCTGGCCCTCGATCCGGGCTCACGGTGCTGGTGGTGCCCGCGGCCGGGATGCCCGGCCAGGCGGCGCGGCAGGCACCCTGTCGCCGGGGCGCGCCGCCGAGGTCCGGGGCCGACCTGCGGGCGATCCTGCTCCGGACCGTGCTGCGCCTCACGCTCACGGCCGGGCCGCCGCGCGCGCCCTTCGAGGATGCCCTTGCCGCCCTGGCCGTCAGCGAGTGGGGAGGCCTGGTCGTCGAGGACGTCGGCCGGCTCTCCCGGCATCGCGGCTCCGAACTGCGGGAGGTGGTCCGGCACGGCGCGACGGGGATCGCCCACGGATGGGCCCCGCCACCCGCGGCATGGCTGCCCCGCACGGGCGACCGCGTGATCGTCCCCCTCGCTGGCGGCCGCGTCGTGCTGCAGTCCGACTCGGACCTCGTGCTGGGTGCTCCCTCGGCCGGGCGGGCGTCGGTCTGCATGATGCGCGCCCTTCCAGGCGACGGAACGTTGGAAGGCGGGAAGGTCAGGCGGTTCCTCATGCTTCTCGAGACCTTGCGCAGCGGCGCTGCGCCCTTCCGTGTGGCCTCCTACGACCTCGACCGCGGTCGTCTGGTGGTTGACGACGTCACCGAGGCCACGCTGTCAGCTGCTGTCCAGGAAGTCCTTGCGCTGCTCAGGCGGCGCCTCGACGCATCGGAGGGAGCCCGATGACCGCTCCTGCCGCACCGACCCTGTCGCCGATGTGCCTTCCTCGCGCCGGGGCGCTGACCGAAGCGCTTCTGGGGGATGGGGCCACCCCGAGCACGGATGCCGTCGCGTCGGCCCGCCGAGATCTGGAGCACGGGCTCACCGACGCCGCCGGCCGAGCCGGCGCCCGGCCCTGCTTGCGGGTGCGAGCGTTCGACCTGGTCACCGCGGCCGGTGGCGGATCCTCTGCGGCGACCCCTTTCCGATGGACGACCCGCACGGCCCGGCGCCGGGTCGGGCTCGCCGCGCTTCGAGCTTGCCTGTCAGAGCCGGGGATGGTGCCGGCCGAGGCCGTGGCCCTGGTCGTCGCCGATCCGGCCGCTCCCTCGGGACCCGGTCCGGCGGGACCGGGATCGTGCTCCGACTGGTTGTGCAGCCTCTCGCCTCCGGCTCGCGCCGCGGTGCAGGCCGAGTCGACTGCGTGGGCGACGGCGGTCTGGACCTCACTCGAATGGGACCGCGTCCAGCCCGCCCCGGTGGTAGGGGCACCCGACCGCTGGTGGGACTGGCGCGGCCCCGTCCGGGTCGCGCTCCAAGGACGGGCCGACGTGCGCGTTCCCGGGCCCGGGGGAGCCCACCTGGTCGTGCTCGACGGCTACCCCTCCGCCGCCTCTCGCCAGGCACTGTGCTTCGGCCCGCTGGTGGACGCCCTGCGCTCGAACGGGGCCGCCACGCCGGCACGGGTGGTGGCGTGGTGGCCCGAGTGCGGCAAGGCCTGGGTCCAGCAGGTGGACGGAGCCGGGCTCCGTGCCTGCGCCGGCCAGGTGGTCCGTGTGGTGCGCCTGGCCCTGGACGCGACCGAACGGGCCGGCTGAACGTCCGCTGGGCGGGACGGCACGGGGCCGTGGACGGAGCGACCACGGCCGGCCGGTAACCTTGCTGACCCCATGGCTACCCGGCACGACATCCGCAACGTGGCGATCGTGGCGCACGTGGACCACGGCAAGACCACGCTCGTGGACGCCATGCTGCGACAGACGGGCGCGTTCGGGGCCCATGAGCAGCTCACCGACCGGGTCCTGGACTCTGGGGACCTGGAGCGGGAAAAGGGCATCACCATCCTGGCCAAGAACACGGCTGTCCGGTTCGGCGACGTGAAGGTCAACATCATCGACACCCCGGGCCACGCGGACTTCGGCGGGGAGGTCGAGCGGGGTCTGACCATGGTGGACGGCGTGCTGCTCCTGGTGGACGCCTCCGAGGGCCCGCTGCCCCAAACGCGCTTCGTGCTGCGCAAGGCTCTCGAGGCCCGCCTCCCCGTCATCCTGGCCGTAAACAAGGTCGACCGTCCTGACGCACGCATCGACGAGGTCGTCCGCGAGGTTGAGGAGCTCTTCTTGGACCTCGACGCGGACGAGGACCAGATCGATTTCCCAATCCTCTTCACCAATGCCCGGGCCGGGTGGGCGAGCACGGATCGCACAGTGGCCGGAACCGATCTCCAGCCGCTGTTCCAGGCCATCATCCGCCACGTCCCTGCACCGGTGCACGATCCCGACGCCCCCCTCCAGGCGCTGGTGTGCAACCTGGACGCCTCGCCCTACGTTGGCCGGCTGGCCATCTGCCGCGTCTACCACGGCACCATGCGCAAGGGGGCAGTCATCGGGTGGTGCCGTCTGGACGGGACGGTGGAGCGGGCCAAGGTCACCGAGCTCTATGTCAGCGAGGCCCTGGAGCGCATCTCGGCCGAGGAGGCGGGTCCGGGAGAGATCGCCGCCATCGCCGGCCTGGCTGAGGTGACCATCGGCGAGACCATCGCGGACCCCGACGACCCGGTGCCGTTGCCGGCCATCACCGTGGACGAGCCCAGCCTCACCATGACCATCGGCATCAACACCTCGCCGCTGGCCGGGACGGACGGGAAGAAGCTCACCGCCCGGCTGGTCAAGAGCCGGCTCGACGCCGAGCTGGTCGGCAACGTCTCGCTCCGGGTGTCCCCCACCGAGCGGCCCGACGCCTGGGAGGTGCAGGGAAGGGGCGAGCTGCAGCTGGCCGTGCTGGTCGAGACGATGCGCCGTGAGGGCTTCGAGCTGACGGTGGGCAAGCCCCAGGTCGTCACCCGGGAGATCGACGGATCACGCCACGAGCCCATGGAGCGGGTGGCCATCGACGTGCCCGAGGAGTATCTCGGCGTCGTCACCCAGCTGCTGGCGCTGCGACGTGGGAGCCTCCAGGAGATGGTCAACCACGGGACGGGCTGGGTGCGGCTGGACTACCGGGTGCCCGCCCGGGGCCTCGTGGGCTTCCGCACCGAGTTCCTCACCGAGACGCGGGGCACCGGCGTGCTCCACCACGTGTTCGACGGCTGGGCTCCGTGGCAAGGACCGCTGCGGGCGCGGCGCAACGGCTCCATGGTGGCCGATCGGCGCGGCGTGACCACCACGTTCGCGCTCATGAACCTCCAGGAGCGCGGCTCCATGCTGGTGGGCCCGGGCGCCGAGGTGTACGAGGGGATGGTGGTGGGCGAGAGCTCCCGCGCCGATGACATGGACGTGAACCCGGCCAAGGAGAAGAAGCTCACCAACATTCGGTCGTCCACGGCCGAGGAGCTGGAGCGGCTCACCCCACCGCTCGTCTTGTCGCTGGAGCGGGCCCTCGAGTTCATCGCCGACGACGAGTGCGTGGAAGTGTCCCCGTCCACCGTCCGGCTCCGCAAGGTGATCCTGGACGCCGCGGTCCGGGGCCGGATGCAGAAGCGCCAGCGCGCCGATCGGGAGTGAGTGCTGCGGACCGGGCGAGCAACGCCGACCGGGTCTGACCGAAGCGCCCACAACGAGCGCCCGCCGGGACGGACGCTCGGGGGCTCCCGTACGGGCCGATACCCGGTCACCTCGGCGCTAGCCTCGGCCGTCGAGCGGCACGTGCCGCCGATGGAGGGATGGCAGAGCGGACGAATGCGCGGCTCTTGAAAAGCCGTGGGACTCCGGTCCCCGTGGGTTCGAATCCCACTCCCTCCGCGCGACAGCTCGGGAGGCAGGACGTGGAGGGCGCTGAGGACGCGGCGGGCGCTGAGGAGGCGGCGGGCGCGGTGGACGGCGCAGGCCCGATCGGCCTGGTCGCCCGCTCCGACGAAGAGGCCATGCGCCTCGCCCTCGCCCAGGCCCGGCTGGCTCTCACCCACCACGACGTGCCCGTGGGCGCCGTGGCCCTCGCAGCCGGGACGGTGGTGGGGGTGGGCCGCAACGAGCGGGAGCGCCGGGCCGACCCCACGGCCCACGCCGAGCTGCTCGCCATCCGGGCCGCCGCGGACGCCCTGGGCCGGTGGCGCCTCCCAGATGTGACCATCGTGGCCACCCTCGAGCCCTGCCTCATGTGCGCCGGAGCGCTGGTCGCCGCGCGGGTGGAGCGCATCGTGTTCGGGGCGCCCGATCCCAGGGCCGGCGCCTGCGGCACCCTCTACAACGTGTGCGCCGATCCCCGCCTCAACCACGAGGTCCGAGTCACGCCGGGCGTGCTCGACCAGGACGCGGCGGCTCTGCTCCAGGAATTTTTCGCCGCGCGCCGGCAGGGGGCCTGACCCGTCCGCCACACCGTCCGGTATCCTCTCCGCCGGAGGCGTGCGAGAGCGGCCGAATCGGACGGTCTCGAAAACCGTTGTACCCCCTGGGTACCGTGGGTTCAAATCCCACCGCCTCCGCCAGGGTTGGTGACAAAAGCCCACCACGACGTCAAGAGTCGGCGCGACGGCTGTCGCCAGTACGGACCGAGGGTGTGCCACGGCCGCTGCGCGTCGGGTCCTGGCGGAACCGGGCAGGCGGAGCGCTCGTAGCCGACTTGGTCGGGACCCTGCTTCTTCACCAGCCGCCAGGACGATCGGGCGGCCAACCCGTCCTCGCGCAGGGTTGCGATCGCCTCGATTCGCCTGGCTCGGTCACGGGCACGGACGTCACAGCCGGTCAACCGGCATGACGTAGATCCTGTCCTCGTGGTTGTAGGAGCGGGCGCCGGCGATGAAGGCAACGCCGCATTGAATCGGGCACCGAGGATGTCGCGAAGCGTCCTCAGACCTTTGAGGGCGCTCCCAGGCACCTGCTCGTTGGCCTTCACCTCGACCGCCATGATGCTTCCATCGTTGAGGGAGCCGTTCGACGAGGAACAGGTCCTCGAGAAGCCGCGTGCGTTCCTCCAGGGACGTGCGAGAGAGCGAGCCCCTCGCCAGCAGCGGAAAGGTTCAACACCTGACCGGTGCGCCCGGCGAGCCGACCCAGCAGCTCACGCAACAGCTGCCGTTGTCGGACCCTGAAATTTTGGAG
>DAHUZE010000070.1 GCA_027306755.1 Acidimicrobiaceae bacterium
AACCGGATGGCGAGGGCGGCGAAGAACCCCATCGCCCCCACCACCGCGACCAGGCGGAGAAGCGATCCCGGCCGGTGCCGGGTGCGCCAGAGCCGCCACCCGCCCACCCCGACCAGCACCAGCACGGTCAGCTCGGCCAGATACTCCATCCACACATCGAAGCGGGGGCTGAACGGGGCGCTCACCGCCAGCTTGGTCCGGTGCGCAGAGAGGCTGTGGGTGACGCTCCCGATCACCGTCGCCATGTCGGGCACGTCGGCCGGGGAGATGTGGAGGTCCCACACCCCCACCATCGCGGCGACGACGGCCAGGGTGGCGTGGAGCGGCCAGCCCGACCGCAGGGCCCGCCAGGACCTCCACGACGTGGCCTCGAGGCAGATCAGGGCGCCCAGCAGCACCCAGCTGGTGACGTGGTGGCTCACGACCGTCGCGGCCGCACAGAGGATGGCGACCCCCGACCACACCAGGGCGATCCCGGGTCGCGGCTCCCGTCGAGCCCGGAGGACGGCCAGGAGGCAGGCGACCATGAACGGCAGCGCGATCGCCTCATAGATGAAGTACGAATCGAAGAACGCGTAGTGCGGGCCGGTGGCATAGATCACGACCGCCAGGCAGGCGATCCGGGGCCGTCGGGTGACCTCCAGGAACAGCAGGTACATCCCGGCGGCCAGCAGGATGTGGGCGACCCCGACCACCACCGTCCCGGCCGCGTAGATGGACAGGTGGGAGAGGGAGGCCAGCGCCGTGGTCGCGATCTCCAGGCCCGGGTACTGCGGGCTGACCGGGAGCGCGGTGTTGGGGTGAAACAGGTGGTGCGTGGCGAGGATGGCCTGAGCGGTCTGGACATGCGCCAGCTCGTCCAGGAAGCGGAACTGGATCGGGCTGTAGCACTCCTTGATCACGTACGTGGCCGCCGGAAGCCCCACGGCGATGCCGATCGCCTCGACCCGGGAGACGGCCCGACGACCGAGGAGCAGCGCCGCAGGCGCGCCGAACAGTACACACTGGCCGACCCAGTAGACCTCCGCCGCCCCGCGGAGGTGGTCCCGGTTGCCGGCATACGCCAGCGCTACGATGAGCACGCCCAAAGCCATCGCGCAGGCGACCAAGGCCAGCCGTCGAGCCGGGTCCGAGCGGGAAGCCCGGGCGGGCTCGCCGACCCCCGGCTCGCCGGCCGCCTCCTGGAGCTCGATCACGGGACGCCTATCGACAATGCTCCTCCGCCAGCGCCCACGCCGTCGCCGGGCCGCCGCTCGGATCATGACCGCCGTGGACGAACCGGCCGCCGCGATCGACGACGGCGAATCGGGACCCCGGTCGCCAGCGAGGTGGTGACCCCTGTCCCGGCGGCCGCCATCCCCACGACGATGGCGCCCGCACACCGGACGGCGTCCCAGTCCCCGCTCCGCAGCGCCGTCCCCAGGTAGCGACGGATACCGCTGGGAAGCGTGCGGCCGAAGTACCGAAACTCGTCGCGCAGGTCGTGGCGTCCCTGGTTGAGCCGCGCGAACTCGACCTTGCCCTGGCCTTCGTTGTAGCAGC
>DAHUZE010000094.1 GCA_027306755.1 Acidimicrobiaceae bacterium
CGCTCTCGTCGCTCGGTTCGACAGGACGCACAAGGGATCCGTCAAGGTGACGATCGTCGTGACCAAAGCGTCGACCAAGCTCCTTGCCGCCATTCCGGCAGGCACGGCAGCCGGTAAAGACCGCCCTCCAGACACTGCAGAAGCAGGCCGACGGCTACATTAGCGGGGCGAGCCAGATCTAGCTACTTCGACCTGAAAAAGTCGATCTGAAAATGGGCGTTGACCAGCGCGTTCGCCATGGAGCGGTACTCGCGTTCAGGCCCAATGCGACAACGATGGCTCCGTCCCCTCTTGCACAGGAGAAACGGAGCCATCGTGTTGCGCACCAAGGTAGACCCACAGCCGACGCTGTGGGAAGCCATCCTCCCGCCCGAGTTCCTGACCCTCCCACCAGGGCTCGAGCGGGTCGACCGCCTGCTAGACGACCCAGTCTTTCTCGAGCCGTTCGTCGCGTTCTTCGACCCCGTGCTGGGCCGGCCCTCGATCCCGATGGAGACCTATCTGCGCATGATGTTCTTGCGCTTCAGGTACCGGCTCGGCTTCGAGACGCTCTGCGCCGAGGTGGCCGACTCGTTGGCCTGGCGACGCTTCTGCCGCATTCCCTTCAGCGAATCGGTGCCGCACCCGAACACGCTGATGAAGATCACCACCCGCTGTCGATCATGCGCCGTCGACCAGCTGAACGAGGCACTGTTGACCAAGGCGAACGCCGCCAAGGTCGTGCGGCTCGACAAGGTCCGTGCCGACACCACGGTCGTGCCGGCCAACGTCGCCTACCCGACCGATTCGGGAATTCTGGCCAAAGGGGTGGCCAAGCTCACCAAGACCGTGGGGGCCATCAAGGCCGCCGGGCTAGCCCGGCGGACCCGCTTTCGGGACCGCACCAGATCCGTGCGCAAACGAGCCCATCAGATCGCCGCCTGGCTGCGCCGGCGCAGTGGCGACGCCAAAGACGAGGTGTTAGCCCTCACGGGGGAGTGGCCACCATCGCCGAGGCGAGCATCAACGACGCCCGGGTGGTGGCCAAAAACGCCCTGCGGGCGCTGCGCCGGGCCGACGAGGGGATCTCGGGAAAGGCGAGCGCACTGGTGGCCGAGCTCGTACGCACCATCACGGTGGTGGGCAAGGTGCTGGCCCAGACCCGCACCCGTCTCGCCGGCGAAGTCCCCGACGGGGCGACGCGCATCGTGTCCCTCCACGACACCGACGCCCGTCCCATCGCCAAGGGGCGTCTCGGCAAACCGATCGAGTTCGGCTACAAGGCCCAGGTCACCGACAACGCCGACGGCATCGTGGTCGACCACTTCGTGGAGATGGGCAACCCGCCCGACGCACCGATGCTCGGGGCCGCTATCGGCCGCATCAAGGAGAGGTTCTCCGAAGTCCCCCGGGCCGTCACCGCCGATCGGGGTTGCGGCGAGGCCAAGGTGGAGGCCGAGCTGCGCCAACTCGGCGTGGACTACGTCGCCGTCCCGCGCAAGGGACGTTCTGGCGCTCAGCGTCAGGCGGTCGAGTCCTCACGGCGCTTCCGCAAGCTCGTCACGTGGCGCACCGGATCCGAGGGACGAATCTCGCACCTCGAGCACGCCTGGGGCTGGGAGCGCACGGTGCTCGACGGTATCGGCGGGGCGCGCACGTGGTGCGGCTGGGGAGTCCTGGCCCATAACGCCACAAAGATCGCCTCACTGATCGATGAACGCGATACGAAGAGCGCTCCCACCCCGTCGCCCAAGAATCCGTCGCCGGTCACCACAGGACCATCAGGGCGACCCCCACCGACACCGCAGAAGATTCCCGCGTGATCTCGGCCCGACCCTCTCCCGACGCGCCCCCGGGCCAGCTATGGCCCGAAAAGGGGGACGCGCCGCTGGCGAGGCCCGGCAACAGCCGCTGGCCGACCGAGAGCCCGAGCACGCGGGCCGTCCGGGTGCTGAGCAGCACGGTACCGGGAACAGTCGAGCAGCTGCCGTTCACGATGCGCAGGTGCCGGCAGACGCCGGTGCGGGCCACCAGGGACCCGCCGTAGGGCTGGTCTCCCACGCGGACGGTGTACACGGCGATGTCCGTGCTGATGGGCGCTCCGAACCACCGGCCATGGGCGGGCCGGGGCACTGCTGCGGCGGCCGCCCCCAGGCGCTTGGGGACGTAGTGCTGCACGGATGTCTCGAGGCTGATGCCCTTGTTGGCCGCCGGGGCGGTGCCGAGGGTCGAGTTGAGGATCGTCTGGTTGGTGGAAGTGAGGTAGATCGGCCCGAAAGCGGCGATCCCGGCCGCGAAGACCGCCACGACGAACATGGCCAGCGAACCACGGAACCGCCACCTGAGGCCCGAGAGGACCAGCCGTTCCCGCTCCCCCCGCTCCCCGCGCTCCTTCGTGCGCTCGGTCGTCACGTCCTCATCCAGCGGCCCGACTTGTCATTGCCCGCGTTCAAGGGTTGGTCCCGGCATCGGCCCCCATGCTCTCGAGCACGCCACGCTAGAGGGGATCGGCGTTCCGGTAGGGCGCGCCCGGGTCGACTCCGGCGGACACGAACGACACGACCACCTGCTCCCGGAACCACTTCATCGACAAGATGCACCTCAGATGCATCCCGGCTCGCTGCGATTTTTGGCCTTAGCTGTGCGAACGTCAACGGTGTCCACTCGCGGCGGCCGGAGCACATGGATGGACGCGGCGCCGAGCGTTGAGCGGCCGCCGGACGGCCACCACGCACTCGCCTGCGCAGGCGCACCACCTTGGCCAGCTGGCCGGGGCGCCGAGCGGCGCAGCGCCGTAGTCAAAGGCGCGTCTCCGCGGGAACGTCGGCCACCGCCACGTTTCGAATAGGGCCTACCCAGAACGTGAAGACCCTCTGTGGATGTGGAACGCCCGGCGGGACTTGAACCCGCGACCTCCGGATTACAAGTCCGGTGCTCTATCCGTTCTGAGCTACGGGCGCACGGCGCGTTGCCGCCCAAGGGGCGGCAGCAGCCGCACACATTAGCCCGGGCCGCGTCGCCCGGATGCCGGCTGCCGGCTGCCAGGCTCGTCCGGAGCCGGCAGCCTCGGGCCACCGGGGCCCACCTGCAGCGCCGGCCACCTCCTACCGCCCGGCGCTGGGCTCCGGGGCAAGATCCTGGATCCAGCTCACAAGGGTGCGGACGCCGAAGGCGGTGCCCCCCTTCACCAGGTAGCCGGAGTCCTCATGAGCCCGGCCGGTCCCGGCGATGTCCAGGTGGGCCCAGGGCACCTCCGCTACGAACCGCCCGAGCAGCATGGCCGCGGCGATCACGCCGGCCTGGCGAGGACGCCCCATGTTCTTCATGTCCGCGATCTCCGACTCGATGTGGGCTTCGTACTCCTCGGGCATCGGGAGGGGCCACAGCCGTTCCCCCGCCCGGGCACCGGCAGCCCGCACGGCGTCCACCAGCGCCTCGTCGTTGCCGAGCACCGCAGCCACTCCGGGGCCGAGGGCGACCATCGCCGCGCCCGTCAGCGTGGCGACGTCCACGATGGCATCGGGCTCCAGCTCCGCCGCCAGTGACAGCCCGTCAGCCAGCACCAGCCGGCCCTCGGCATCCGTGTTGAGCACCTCTACGGTCTTGCCGTTGCGGGCCGTGAAGACATCTCCGGGCTTCACCGCGCCCCCGCCGGGCATGTTCTCGGTGATCGGCGCGATCGCCGTGACCTTCACCGGCACGCGGAGCTCGGCACAGGCCGACAGCGCGGCCAAGACCACTGCAGCCCCGCTCATGTCGGTCTTCATCTCCATCATGGCGTCCGCCGGCTTGAGCGACAGGCCACCGGAGTCGAACGTGATGCCCTTCCCGACCAGCACGACGTGCGGCGCGCTGCCGGCGCCCGGCGGGGTGTACGTGGCCCACACCAGCCGCGGCGGCTCGGCCGATCCCCGGCTCACCGCGTGGAGGCCGCCGAGACGCTCGGCCCGGATCCTGCCCTCGTCCCACACCTCCACTTCCGTCCCATCCTGCGCCTCGAGCCTCTCGCGGGCGAGGTCGGCCAGGCGGCGGGGCGTCATGTCGCTGGGCGGCGTGTTGACGAGGTCCCGGGCGAAGACCACGGCCCCAGCGGCCACGCGGCCGCTGGTGATCCCGGCAGCCAGTCCGGCGTCGGCGCTCAGGGCCACCAGGCGGTCGATCCCGGGCGGCGGGGGGTCGGACCGGTAGGCATCGAACCGGTAGGCGGCCAGGATGCCGCCCTCGGCGATGGCCGCCCCCACGGCGCGAGCGTCTGGACCGTTGCCGATCTCGCCTCCATCGGTCGGTGTTGGCTGGGCGGCGCCAACCAGCTCGCCGGGCACCATCAGCGCCGAGATGCCGCCTCCGTCGCCCGACGCCCGCACCAGGGCCGACGCCGCCCGCCGCCACCGCTCGGCGTCGATGCCGGCCAGGTCGCCCATGCCGATCAGCACGACCGCGGGAGCGCCCCCGGCGGCCCGGAGGACCAGGGACTGTCCCGGCTTGCCGGTGAACCCCTGCCGGCGGAGCCACCCCTGGTCCACCTCCCCGGGCACGAGCGCACGCGCCACCTCGCCCATCTGCCCGATGACCCGGCCGAGACCGGCGGGCAGCCGGACCGTGGCCTCACCCCGGGAGGACGGGTCCCCAGGCGTCCCGCCATCCGCGGCGGGCACGGCCAGCACCGGCACACCGAGTGCCACCGTTGCCTCCGGCACCTGCACGCCGGCCTCTACCTCGAGAATGTCCACGTCCTCCACGTCCTCCACGTTCGTCGGTTGGTGCCCGGCCCTGCTGACCGGCACCGTCGCATCCCCGCCGCGCCGGCCGGGAGCTCTGCGAGGGCGGTTGCCGCCTTCGGCGTCACTCGGCGTCGCCGCGTGCCGTGCGGCGCGCCGGGCGGGCCCCTAGGTGCATCTCCCCCTCCTGCCAGCGTGCCATGGTCCACACGAGATCCGACAGCCGGTTGAGGTAGGGGCCGACGAGCGACACCCCGCCGCCCTCGGAGCCGTGGCCGCCCTCTCCGGTGAGCGGCGGCGACCCTGCCAGCACCCGCTCCGCCCGCCGCACGAGAGTCCGGGCGACGTCCAGGGCGGCCGCGCACCGGTTCTCCCCGGGCACCACGAACTCGCTGGGCATGGGGAACCTCTCGTTGAGCCGGTCGATCCAACCCTCGAGCGCCGTCACCATCGCCTCGGTCACCAGGCTCTCGCCCTCGACCAGCTTGGGGCGGTTGGCCGGGGCGGTGGCAACCTCGGCCATCAGGACGTAGAGCTGGCGCTCCAAGTCCACCAGCAACCCGTCGAGCTCGGATCCCGGCTCGGACTCGGCGCGAGCCGCACCCAGCGCGGCCTGCGCCTCGTCCACCGCGCCGTTCAGCTCGATCCGGGCGTCGTGCTTGCCCACCCGGCCCCCGTAGAGGAGCCCGGTGGTCCCGTCGTCGCCCTTGCGGGTGTAGATGCGCACAGTGGCGGATGCTACCGGGCCGCAGCGAATAGCCTTGGGGGGTCTTTATGTCCTCTCCTCTGTCCTCCCCCACCCTGCTCGGCCGCGTCGATCCGTCCGACTCCCCGTACCTGCGCGCCCTCGCCCAGCGCGTCCTCGTGTTCGACGGCGCCACCGGCACCAACCTTCAGCTCCAGGAGCTCGACGCGGACGACTTCGGCGGCCCGCAGTACGAAGGCTGCAACGAGGTGCTGGTCCTCACCTGCCCGGAGGCGGTGGAGCGGCTGCACCGCTCGTTCCTGGAGGTGGGGGTGGACGTCATCGAGACGGACACCTTCGGGGCCTCGTCGGTCGTGCTGGCCGAGTACGGGCTGGCCGACCGGGCCCGGGAGATCAACCGGACCGCCGCCTGCCTGGCCCGCCGGCTGGCCGACGAGCACGCGTCGGACGGCGCGCCGCGCTTCGTGGCCGGCAGCATCGGCCCAGGCACCAAGTTCCCCACCCTCGGGCAGATCCCCTACACCCGCCTGCGCGACGCCTACGAGGAGCAGGCGTCGGGGCTCTTGGACGGCGGGGTGGACCTGCTGCTGATCGAGACCGTCTACGACCTCCTCTCGGCCAAGGCGGCCATCAACGGTGCCCGCCAGGCGATGGCGGCCGCCGGGCGCCAGGTCCCGATCCAGGCGCAGGTGACCATCGAGCTGACGGGCCGCATGCTGCCCGGCACCGAGATCGGTGCGGCGCTGACCGTCCTGGACGCCATGCAGGTTGACGTGGTCGGCCTGAACTGCGCCACCGGCCCCGCGGAGATGGACGAGGCGGTGCGCCACCTCTCCGCGCATTCGCGCATGCCGATCTCCATCGTGCCCAACGCCGGGCTCCCGTCCGTGGTCGAGGGGCGCATGCACTACGACCTCACGCCCGCGCAGCTGGCCGACCACCTCCACCGGTTCGTCACCCAGTACGGGGTGCAGGCGGTGGGAGGATGCTGTGGCACCACGCCGGCGCACCTGGAGGCCGTGCTGGAACGGGTGCGCGGCGCCGAGCCGGCGCGGCGGGCGCCGGTGCACGAGCCGGCCGCGGCGTCCATCTACACCGCCGTGCCCTTCCGCCAGGAGACGTCGTTCCTCGTGGTGGGCGAGCGGACGAACGCCAACGGGTCGAAGAAGTTCCGCGAGGCCATGCTGGCCGGGGACTGGGACACGTGTGTGGCCATGGCCAAGGACCAGGTCCGGGAGGGGGCGCACTTGATCGACGTGTGCGTCGACTACACGGGGGCGGACGGGGTGGCCGACATGACCGAGGCGGCCAGCCGCATGGCCACGCAGTCGAGCGTGCCGCTCATGGTGGACTCCACCGAAGCCCCGGTCGTGGAGGCGGCCCTCCAGTGGATCGGGGGCCGGCCGGTCCTCAACTCGGTCAACTTGGAGGAAGGCGACGGGGAAGGCACCCGCCTGGACCGCTTCCTCCGGCTGGCCCGCG
This sequence comes from Acidimicrobiaceae bacterium, assembly GCA_027306755.1. Classification (GTDB taxonomy): domain Bacteria; phylum Actinomycetota; class Acidimicrobiia; order Acidimicrobiales; family RAAP-2; genus JAJYVT01. The sequence goes on from DAHUZE010000094.1 coordinate 6,886, forward strand.
AGTACGGCGCGGCGGTGGTGTGCACCTGCATCGACGAGGAGGGCCAGGCGCGCACAGCAGGGTGGAAGGTGCGGGCCGCCAAGGCGATCCATGCCGTCGCAGTCGAGCGGTACGGGCTCGAGCCCTCAGACCTCATCTTCGACCCGCTGGCGCTCCCGCTGTCGACGGGGATGGAAGAGAGCCGGCGCGACGGCATCGAGACGCTGGCGGCGATCGCCGCCATCAAGGAGGAGCTGCCAGGGGTCCACACCATCCTGGGCCTGTCCAACGTCTCCTTCGGCCTCAACCCGGCGGCGCGCCAGGTGCTCAACTCCGTCTTCCTCCACGAGTGCGTGGGTGCCGGCCTGGACGCCGCCATCGTGCACGCCTCCAAGATCCTGCCGTTGGCCCGCATCGACGAGCGGGCCCGCCAGGTCTGCTCGGACCTGGTCCACGACCGGCGGCACGAGGGCTACGACCCGCTCCAGGAGCTCCTCGCTCTCTTCGAGGGCGTCCGGGCCAGTGCCGGGCCGGCCGACGCCCACGCAGACTGGCCGGTCGAGCGCCGGCTGGAGCAGCGCATCGTGGACGGCAGCCGCCGGGGGCTGGACGATGATCTGGCTGAAGCCCTGGCTGGCGGCCACGAGGCCCTGGCCATCGTCAACGACTTCCTCCTCGCCGGCATGCGCACCGTTGGCGACCTCTTCGCCTCCGGGGAGATGCAGCTTCCCTTCGTCCTCCAGTCTGCTGAGACCATGAAGGCCGCCGTCTCCTACCTCGAGCCGTACATGGAGCGCGCCGACCAGGGGGGGAAGGGCACGGTTGTCCTGGCCACCGTCAAGGGGGACGTGCACGACATCGGGAAGAACCTCGTCGACATCATCTTCACCAACAACGGGTACGAGGTGGTGAACCTCGGGATCAAGGTCGGCATCTCCGAGATGATCGCCGCCATCGAGGAGCATCGCGCCCATGCGCTGGGCATGAGCGGGTTGCTGGTGAAGTCCACCCTCATCATGCGGGAGAACCTGGAGGAGCTGAACCGCCGGGGGCTCGCGTCGCTGCCGGTGCTCCTGGGAGGGGCGGCCCTCACCCGCACGTACGTCGAACGCGACCTGCGGCAGGTGTACGACGGGCGTGTCTTCTACGGCCGCGACGCGTTCGAGGGGCTGCGCACGATGGACCGCCTGGCCGAGCTGCGTGTTGGCGAAGAGGACGATCCGGCGTTCGGGCGGGAGATCTCGCAACGCCGCGTCCCGTCACGCCATCGCCCGGCGGAAGGGAACGGGAGCGGCAGCTCCCCGGACGGGGGCGGCGGCGCGGCGGCGCGGCGTTCGCCCGACGTTGCCACCGACAACGAGCTCTTCCGGCCCCCGTTCGTCGGCACCCGCGTGGCCAAGGGCATCGCCCTGGACGAGGTGGCCGCCTACCTGAACCTGACGGCGCTCTTCCGCAACCAGTGGGGGTTCCGCCCGACTGACGGGGAGGACGACACCGCCTTCAAGTCCCGGGTGCGCGCCGTCCTGCGCGAAGAGCTGGCCAAGGCCAAGGAGGCGGACGTCCTCGTGCCCCAGGTCGCCTACGGCCACGTTGCCGCGGCATCCGAGGGGAACGACCTCGTCATCTACAAGGACGAGCAGCGCAGCGCCGAGTGGATGCGCTTTACGTTCCCCCGCCAGAAGCAGGCTCCCCACCTGTGCATCGCGGACTTCTTCCGGCCTTCTGACTCGGGCGACGAGGATTTCGCGTCCTTCATGCTGTGCACGATGGGCCAACGAGTCTCCGAGGAGGCGGCCCGGCTCTTTGCCGAGGACCGCTACCAGGACTACCTGTTCCTCCACGGGCTGGGCGTGGAGATGACCGAGGCCCTGGCCGAGTACTGGCACCATCGCATCCGCACGGAGCTCGGGTTCGCCGGCCAGGACGGCCCCACGCTCACCGGTCTGTTCCGCCAGCAGTACCGTGGGGGCCGCTACAGCTGGGGCTACCCGGCCTGCCCCAACCTGGATGACAACGCCAAGGTGGTCGAGCTGCTCGGTGGCGAGCACGTCGGCGTATCGGTGAGCGACGGCTTCCAGCTGGTGCCCGAGCAGACGACCGACGCCATCATCTGCCACCACCCGCAGGCCAAGTATTTCGTGGCATGAGCTGGGGCCCGGCCGGCCGTTCCGCCGTCCGGACCGAGGATCGTTGATTCCGTCGCCGTCGGGCGGTACCGTCTGAGCGGGTCGGGGAGGGAGTGATGGGCATGGCGGCAATTCTGGCAATGGCAAAGACGGTGGTGGTGATCGAGGCGGTGATCGTCGCGGCCATCGTCGTCCTCCTGGTGACGATCTTGGTGATGAACCGCCGGAAGAAGCAGGGCGGGAAGGCGCCGGCCGCCCCGGCGGCGCCCAGCTACTACGCGGATCTCCAGCAGCAGCAGCCCGGGCCCAGCGTCCAGCCCGACCCCTTCGCCGGCTTCACCGGGGCGGCTCCGACCAACGGCGCGGCAACGGCGGTCCCGGCCACGCCGATGGCAGCTGCCGCCAGCCCCTCGGGGGCGCCGACGCAGGTGGCGGTCGCATCGCCGCCCCCTCCCCCGCTCGCCCTGACAGCGCTCCCGCCCCCGCCGCCGGGAACCCCGGCCGGTTGGCTAGTGGACCCGAACGGGACGCCCGATACGCTGCGGTACTGGGACGGCAACGCCTGGACGTCCCACTTCGCCCAGCGCAACTGACGCTGGCCCCTTGCGCGCCGAGGCAGCGCCCGCGGCCCGCTTGGCGTGGTAGCTCGAGCGCGTGAGCGGAGACGACTCCACGTGGGCCAGACCGAAGCCAGTTCCCGCTGCCGCCAGCGCGTCGAACTCCTCGGGGCTCCACCAGCGCTGGACCGGAAGGTGGTCGGCACTGGGCCGAAGGTACTGCCCGATGGTGGCGATCGACACGCCGACGCCAGCAAGGTCGGCCAGGGTGCCCCGCACCTCCTCTTCCCGCTCGCCCAGCCCCACCATGAGCCCGGACTTGGCCACCAGCCCGGCATCGACGGCACGGGCCAGCACGGTCAGGCTGCGGGCATAGCCCGCTGAAGGGCGGACGGCCCGCTGCAGGCGGGCGACCGTCTCTACATTGTGGTTGAGGACGTCGGGCCGGGCGTCGAAGATCTTCTGCTGCGACGCGGCGTCTCCCTTGCAGTCCGAGATCAGCACTTCCACAGATACCTCCGGCCGCCGGGCGCGGATGGCGCGGATCGTGTCGGCGATGGCCCCGGCGCCGCCGTCAGGCAGGTCGTCCCGCGCCACGCAGGTCACGACCGCATGGTCCAGGCGCATCCGGTCGATCGCCTCGGCAACCCGCACCGGCTCTCCGGGATCCAGAGGCAGCGGGCGACGCGTGTCCACCTGGCAGAAGCCGCAGGCGCGCGTGCACCGGGCGCCGTTCACCATGAACGTGGCGGTGCCGTCGGCCCAGCATTCGTAGATGTTCGGGCAGCCGGCCTCCTCGCACACCGTCACCAGACCCAACTCGTGAACCGTCCGCCCCAGGCTCAGGTAGCGGTCGCCGATCCTGGCCGGGACCCGCAGCCACTCGGGCTTGCGGGCTCGCACGGGCAGCGCGACATCGGGATCCTCCCCGGCCTGACGCAGGCGCCGGAGGAGCGGGCGCTCGGCATCCTCCCGGACCAGCTGTACCGGCACGGCGGCCGGTGGAGCCGCCAAGTCCGGTGAAGCCTCCGGGCGAGACACAGGGCGAGACGCAGGGCGAGACGCAGGGGGGGTCGCCCCGAGCGGTGCTCCTCGCCCACCCCCCTGTGGCTCGCGGCCGCCACCCCGGAGCCGCACGTCCTGGCGCTCTGCTCCACCGTCGCCCCATGCCGCCTCGACCCGGGCCACGACCGCCTCCAGCACCTCGTCCATCGTGGCCGGAACCCCCTCGGCCCGCAGGGACGTCACCGGGTACTCAGAGATCCCGCAGGGGACGATGTGGCCGAACATGGCCAGGTCGGGATCCACGTTGAGGGCAAGCCCGTGGAGCGTCCGGCGCCGGCCCTCCGCCACGCGAACGGTGCGCACGCCGATCGCCGCCACCTTGCGGGGGCGGGCCCCTCCCACCCCGACCCACACTCCGGGGTACCCCTCGTGCCGCTGGGCCGGCATCCCGAGCTGCTCCAGCGCGTCGATCGTCACCTGCTCGAGGAGCCGCACGTGGGTCGGACCGGCGGACGGGTCGTCTTCCACCGTCACGATCGGGTACACGACCAGCTGTCCCGGCCCGTGGTAGGTGACGTCGCCCCCGCGGTCGGTGCGCACCAGCTCGGCACCGACCGATGCCGGGTCGACCAGCACGTGGGCCAGGTCGGCCCGCACGCCGAGCGTGTAGACGTGCGGGTGCTCCAGGAGCATGAGGTAGCCGCAGTCCGCCCGGCGCGCCAACGCGTGCTGGAGATCGAACGCCTCGGCGTAGGGGACGAGTCCCAGGCGCCGTACCCGCAGCACCGGACTAGAGCTCGGCCGCCCAGTCGCGGGTGCCGAGCACCTGCGCCAAGCGTCGGAGGAACGAGGACACGTAGGCCCCGTCCACCGCCCGGTGGTCCCAGCTGAGCCCGACCACGCCCACGGAGTGGATGGCGATCGTCTCGGACCCGTCGGGCAGGGTCACGACCACCGGCCGCCGCCGGACGCCGTCGGTGGCCAGGATGCCCACCTGGGGCTGGTTGATGATGGGCACGGTGAAGTACGTCCCGAACGGTCCGTCGTTGGTGATCGAGAACGTGCCACCGGAGATGTCGTCCGCGGTCAGCTGGCGCGAGCGGGCCCGGTCGGCCAGGTCCCGGATGCGGCGGGCGACCCCGCGCAGCGTGAGCTCCTCAGCCCGGTGCACGACCGGCACGATCAAGCCCTCGAACTGGAGGTCCACGGCGATGCCCAGGTTGATCTCCTGGTGCACCACCAGCGCGTCACCGTCCACGGAGGCGTTGAGCGCCGGGAACTCACGGAGCGCTTCCACCGCGGCGCGGGCGATGAAAGGAAGGTAGGTGAGCGAGAAGCCTTCCTCGTTGGCGAAGCGCTCGTTCCACGCCCTGCGGATCCGCTCCACGTTCTCGAAGTCCACCTCGTACGCGATGAACGCATGAGGGGAGGTGGACTTGGAACGCAGCATGTGCTCGGCCGTCCTCCGCCGGATGTTGGAGAAGGCCTCCACGCGGTCGGCCGCCGGGCGGATGCGTGCCGTCGTCGCCCCGGCCGCGACGGGCTGCTGCGGGCCGGCTGCCACGGGGGGCTGCGCACCAGCGGGCCCGGGCTGAGCGGCGGCGGGGGGAGGCGCGGCCTGAGCGGCGGCGGCGGGGGGGGCGGCCTGAGCGGCGGCGGGGGGCTGCGGTGCGGGTGCCGACGCCGGTGCCGGTGCACTCGGTGCCGGGGCACTGGGTGCCGGGGCACTGGGTGCCGGTGCACTGGGAGTGGGGGCACTGGGAGTGGGGGCGCTCGGTGCCGTGCCGCTCGGTGCCGTGCCGCTCGGTGCCTCGGCAGCAGGGCTCGCCTGGCCGGCGCCACGGCGCTGCGTGTCGATGTGGGCCAGCACGTCCTCTCGCGTGATCCGTCCGCCGAGACCGGTTCCGGTCACATCGGAGGGGGCGATGGCGTTCTCCTCCAGGAGGCGGCGGACGACCGGGGACAGCAGGAGCGCTCCGTCGCGGGGGGATCCTCCTTCGGCCTGACCGGTCCCCCCGACCGGAGAGGGCTGGCCGGCGCTGCCGGCGTCCTCGCTCCCAGGCCGCGCAACATACCCGGCGGGAGGCGGCGGAGGCGCCTCACCGGCTACGGCCGGAGGGGCCTCCCCGGCTGCGGCGGGAGGGGCAGTCACTCCGCCGGGCGCGGGCGCAACCGGCGCCCCGGGAGCAGGTGCGGGACCGGGAAGCGGCGCCGAGGCCGGCGCGGCGGGGGGAGCGGGCGGCTCCGTGGGCGGCGCGAACGAGGGTGCGGCAGCGGGGGGCGCGTAGGGTGCGGCAGCCGGGGCTGCGTAGGGAGCGCCAGCGGGGGCCGCGTAGGGGGCGGCA
>DAHUZE010000100.1 GCA_027306755.1 Acidimicrobiaceae bacterium
TTGAAGGCGATCGCCCAGCGAGGCGCCCGTGACGTGGACCCCAGCCGTTCGTGGAGGGCAAGGTCGTCCACCTTGACGACGACGCCGTCGATCTCGTAGGGCAGTCCGTGCCGCTGGTGCTCGAGCTCCCGGCAGTAGTCGAAGGCGGCCGTCGCGCCTCGCACAGTCCGGGAGTCGGGGCTGACCGGCAGCCCGGCCCGTTGCAACAGGGCCAGCGCGCCGCTCTGCGCGGCCGGTGGCCACTGGCCGGCGTCGCCGGACGCCCGTTCGGGGACCGACCCGTCCACCTCCCCGATCTGATAGGCCCAGAATGCCAGGGGGCGGGTGGCGGTGACCGCCGGGTCCTTCTGCCGCAGCGATCCCGCCGCCGAGTTGCGGGGATTCACGAACGTCTTGGTGCCCCCGGCCATCGCCCGCTCGTTCAGGGCCGCGAAATCCGCCGTCGGCATGTACACCTCCCCGCGTACCTCCAGATGGTGCGGCGCCGGGATGGCCAGGCGGTCGGGCACCACGCCGATGGTGGCGACATTGGCGGTGACGTCCTCACCGGTGACGCCGTCGCCCCGCGTGGCCGCACGGGTGAAACGGCCGTCCACATAGGTCAGCGACATGGCCACGCCGTCCACCTTGGGCTCGCAGCTGAAGGCCAGCGTCTCCAGGTCCACCTCGGGCAGCAGGCGCCGGAGCCGCTCGGCCCAGGCCTCGAGCTCGGCCCGCTCGAACGCGTTGTCCAGGCTCATCATCGGGATGCGGTGGCGGACCGGGTCGAACTGCTGCGTGCGCGCCTCGCCACCCACCCGCTGCGTCGGGGAGCCCGGGGTGATGAGCTCGGGGTCGTCGGCTTCGATCGCGCGCAGCTCGCGCACCAAGGCGTCGTAGTCCGCGTCCGGGATCTCGGGCGCGTCCAGGCCGAAGTAGCGCTCGTTGTGGTGCTCGATCAGACGCCGGAGCTCGGCAGCCCGCTCCCCCGGGCCGCCGGCCGGCCGGCCGGCGGTCACCGGGCCGGCCGCGACCCGGTGATCACGCCGGCACCCGCCACGGCGTCCGGGTCGGCTGCGTGGTAGAAGGCCAGCGTCTGGCCCGGCGCCACCGGGCGCTGAGGTTCGTCGAACCGGCACCGGACGGCGCGGCGCGGACCCACCTGCACGGTGCAGCGGGCCGGCCGGCCATGCGCGCTGACCTGGGCCCAGCACGGCGAGCCGTCCGCAAGGGCCCCATCCACCCAGGTGACGCTGGCCGGCGCCAGCACCGCCTCGTCCACGCGCGCCCGGGCCCCGCTGGCCACCGTCACCGTGCGGGACCCGACATCCACGCGCACCGCGTAGCGGCGCTCGCCGGCGGCCGCCACGCCCCGGCGCTGGCCCACGGTCACGAGCTCGACAGCGTCCACCGAGCCGATGGGGTGGCCGGACTCTTCGTCCACCACCGTGCCCGGGTGGAGCACCAGGCGCTCGGCGAGGAAGCCGGCGCGGCCCTCGCGGCCGTGGATGAAGCAGACGTCCTGGCTGTCCGGCTTGGCGGCCGTGCGCAGGCCCAGGCGGGCGGCCTCCGTGCGCACGGCCGACTTCTGCAGGTGGCCGACCGGGAAGCACACCCCACCCAGTGCGTCCTGGCCCAGCATGGAGAGCACGTACGACTGGTCCTTCGACCGGTCCGCACCTCTCCGCAGCTGCCACCGGCCGCCGGGGGCCGCCACCTGCGCATGGTGCCCGGTCGCCAACCGGTCGAATCCGAGCCGGCGGGACCGGGCCAGCAGGCGGTCGAACTTGATGGTGCGGTTGCACTCGATGCAGGGGTTGGGCGTCATCCCCGCTCGGTGGGCGGCCACGTAGGGCGCCACAACGTCTCTCCCGAACTCCTCGCTCAGGTTGAAGACGTGGTGGGCGATCCCCAGCTGCTGGGCGACCCGGCGCGCGTCGTCCACGTCGGCGACCGAGCAGCAACCCGAGTCCGAGGGTCCGCCCCAGAGCTTTAGCGTCGCCCCGGTCACCTCGTGGCCGCCCGCCACGAGCAGGGCGGCCGCCACGGAGGAGTCGACCCCTCCGGACATGGCGACCAGCACTCGCACGTCGTCCGCTCCCGGAGACCGGTCAGCCCCGGAGCCGGGCGACGGCTTCGGGGACGACGGCCAGGGCGCGCTCCACGTCGGCCGGCGTGGAGGTGTGGCCCAGGCTGAAGCGAATGGCGCCCCGAGCGTCTGCCGCGTCCACCCCCATCGCCGCCATCACGTGGCTGGGCTCCAGCGCCCCGCTGGCGCAAGCAGCACCCGCGGAGACGCACACGCCCGCCTCGTCGAGCAGGAGCACCAGCTCCTCCCGGTCCACGCCCGAGAAGCACAGGTGGCAATGGCTCGGCAGCACGTCCTTGCGGTCGGCCGGCTCGACCAGGGCGGGCACCGCAGCCAGGAGACCGTCGGCCAGGCGGTCTCGCAGCGCCGCCACCCGCACCCGCTCCCCATCACGCTCGGCGGCCGCGGCGGTGAGCGCCGCGGCCAGGCCGACCGCCCCCGCCACGTCGTGCGTCCCGGCCCGGCGCTCACGTTCCTGACCTCCGCCCATCATGAGCGGCAGGAGCGGCGTGCCCTCCCGCACGACCAGCGCCCCAGAGCCCTTGGGGCCGCCGAGCTTGTGCGCGGAGATCGAGACCAGCGCAGCCCCTGCCGCCTCGGCGCTCAGATCGACCCAGGGCGCGGCCTGCACGGCATCGGTGTGGACGGCCGCCCCGGGGGCCCGCGCTGCCGTGACCGCGACCACGTCGGCCAGCGGCTGGACGGCGCCCACCTCGTTGTTGGCCAGCATCACGGTGACGAGCGCCACGTCATCGTCCAGGGCGTCGGCCAGCCGGTCGAGGCGCAGGACGCCCCGACCGTCGACGGCCACCTCCCGGTGCTCGACGCCGGGGAGGCGCGCAACCGCCGCCCGGCATGGCGCGAGGACCGCCGAGTGCTCCACTGCCGAGCTGACGACGACCGTCGGGCGCCCCGGACGATCCTGAGCTGACGCCGCAAGCACGCCGAAGACCGCCAGGTTGTCCGCTTCGGTCCCGCCCGACGTGAAGACGACATCGGCCGGCGCGCAGCCCATGGCGAGGGCAACCTGCTCGCGTGCCTCCTCCAGCGCGCCACGCGCCGCTCGGGCCTGGCGGTGGCTCCCCGACGGGTGACCGAAGACCGGCCCGGAGAAGGGCGCCATCGCCTCGGCCACCTCGGGCCTCAAGGGCGCTGAGGCGGCATGATCCAGGTAGGTGAGCGGGGGTCCCGTCCCGATGCCGGGGGGATCCACCGCCCGCACGGACCAGCCGGGCGCGTCACCCACCCTGCCGGACCGCCTTGGCGTTCATGAACTCTTTGATGCCCACGCCGCTCAGCTCCCGGCCGTAGCCCGATCGCTTGATCCCGCCGAAGGGCAGCTCGGGCGACGAGGCCACCATGGCGTTCACGAAGACCTGCCCGGCATCGATGCGGGCGATCAGCCGGTCCCGCTCGGCCGCGTCCGTCGTCCAGACGCTCGATCCCAACCCGTACTGGGTGCGGTTGGCGATGCGGACGGCGTCGTCCAGGTTCTCGGCCCGCTCCACCGTGGCGACCGGCCCGAAGACCTCCTCGGTCAGGACGCGCATCTCGGTCGTGGCGTCGAGGAGCACGGTGGGCTCGTAGTACCAGCCCGGCCGGTCCGGGGCAGTCCCGCCGCACGCCACCGTGGCGCCCTTGCTGCGGGCGTCGTCCACCTGCGACGCGATCTCGGTGCGCTGGGCCTCAGAGACGAGGGGACCGACGTCCGTTGCCGGGTCCATCGGATCGCCCACCGACAATGCAGCCATCCCGGTCACGAACTTGTCGCACCACTCGTCGTACACGGGAGCCTCCACGATGAACCGCTTGGCGGCGATGCACGACTGCCCGTTGTTCTGGACCCTGGCCGTGACGGCCACCCGGGCCGAGCGGTCCAGGTCCGCGGACGACATCACGACAAAGGGGTCCGAGCCGCCCAGCTCCAGGACGCACTTCTTGAGCACGCGGCCGGCTACCTCGGCCACCGCGGCCCCGGCACGCTCGCTGCCGGTGAGGGTCACCGCGGCGATCCGATCGTCCTCGATGACCCGAGCCACGTCCTTGGACTCGATGAGCAGGGTGGTGAACGCCCCCTCGGGGTAGCCAGCCCGGCGGAACAGGTCGTCGAGGTAGAGCGCCGTCTGCGGGACGTTGGCCGCGTGCTTCAGGACGCCCACGTTGCCCGCCATCAGGCTGGGTGCGGCAAACCGCGTGACCTGCCAGAGGGGGAAGTTCCACGGCATGACCGCCAGCACCGGGCCCAGCGGGTCGTAACGGACGAAGCTGATGTCGTCGATCACCTCGTCGGCCAGCAATGCGGCGGCGTGGTCGGCGAACCAGCGCAGGCCCAGCGCACACTTGCTCACCTCGGCCTTGGCCGACGCGAACGTCTTGCCCATCTCGGCGGTGAGGATCCGGGCCACGTCGGGGTTCTCGGCGTCCAGTAGGTCGGCCGCCGAGTGCATGAGCGTGGCACGCTCCCCGAGCGCCATCCTCCGCATGGTCTCGAAGGCCGAGTACGCGCGGGCCAGGCGGGCGTCCACCTCCCCGGCCGTATGAGGGTCAAAGGTCTTCTCGACCCGGCCGGTGGCCGGGTTCGTGGTCGCAAATGCCATGGGAAAGATTCTCGCGTGCGCGCCGGCACCCTGCGTCACCGATGGAGCGGTCGGGGCGCCCGGAGCGGGGCGCCCGGAGCGGGGCGCTCGGACCGGCCGGCGTCCGAAGACGTTGACGGCTGCTACCCCTGGTGCAATGCTCGCCCCCGACCGGGGGCCGGGGGGCATCCGGCCACGGCGCACGCAGCCACGAGGGGGGACGCATGTCGACCTTGTCCACAGATCGGCCCGAGGCTTCGGGCGCCACGGCAACCAAGGGGCGCGGCCCGGAGCACCAGCACAGCCTCCGGACCGGGGTGCTCGGGCTCTTCGACTCCGTCGTCATGGGGGTTGCCGGGGTCGCACCGGGCTACTCGATCGCCGCCAGCACGGCGGTCCTCTTCGGGGCAGTGGCCCTCGCCGGCCCCGGCTCGCTCCTCTACTGCGGGATCGCCATGTTCGGCATCGTGTGGGCGTTCAACTACCTGGGCCGGGTGGAGGTGAACGCCGGAGCGAGCTACGCCTGGGTCCGGCGGGCGCTCCATCCGGTGCTGGGGTACATCGCCGGTTGGGCGCTGATCGTGTCGGCGCTCATCTTCATGGTGGCCGGGTCGTTCCCCGCCGGCGCCGTGACGCTCGGACTCTTCTCGACCACCCTGGCCAGCAACGTGCTGGCGGTCACCCTGCTGGGCGCCGGCTTCTTCCTCCTCATGGTGGTCGCCGTGCTCCTGGGGATCCGCCTCACCGCCAAGGTGCAGGTCACGATGTCGACCGTCGAGCTGGCGATCCTGCTGCTCTTCGCCATCCTGGCGCTGGCCCACGGCCACGACGCCCACCCGTTCTCCTGGACCTGGCTCTCCCCTACCAAGTTCACCGGCATGAGCGGGTTCTTCAGCGGGGCGCTGGTCGCCGCCTTCTACTACTGGGGCTGGGACACCACGGCCAATCTCAACGAGGAGACCAGGGCGGCCAAGGTGACGCCCGGCTTCGGGGCCATCATCGGGGTGCTGGTGGTGTTCGCCCTCTTCGAGCTGTTCACCATCGGTTCGAACATGGTGCTGACCCCTGGCCAGATCACCCATAACGCCGCCGACGTGCTCGACGTGCTCGGCCAGGCGGTGTGGCCCGGGAACGGCGGCAAGATCATCGTGATCGCCGTCATTCTGTCCACGATCGCCACCCTGGAGACCACGCTCATCCAGGTCACCCGCACCCTGTTCGCCATGGGGCGCGACGGAACGCTCCCCCGGGGACTGGGCATGATCCACCGTTCGTGGCGGACGCCGTGGATCGCCACCATCGTGGTGGCGGTGCTGTCGGTCGGCCTGTTCGTCGCCTCGAACTACGTCGGAACGCTCTCGACGATCATGACCGACGCGATCAACGCCATCGGCGAGCAGATCGCTGTCTACTACGGCCTGGCCGGATTGGCCGTCGTGGTCCTCTACCGTCGCCAGATCTTCAGGTCCGCGGCCAACTTCTTCCTGATGGGTCTCTGGCCCCTGGCGGGCTCGGTGTTCATGTTCGTGATGTTCGCCAAGGTCATCCCCGGGCTCAACGGCGTCACCAACGCCGTCGGCCTCGGCGCGCTGGGCCTGGGTCTCGTGCCCATGACGATCTACTGGGTGAAGCGGCGCCCCTACTTCGACAAGGTGACGCCGGCCGAGCGCCTGGCGCCCGAGCCCGGGTTCGCGGACGCCACCGGGGGGCCCGGCCTGGGGTGACCGCCCCGCGGGGACCCGCGACGCGGGTGCGCTCACGGCGTCGATGGCGGCGCTTCAGCCCTTCTTTCGCCGGGGCTTCAGCGCGAACCACCAGATGCTGGCCATCGTGCCGACGACCCCGAGGCCGGCCGCCAGGGGCTTCACGAGCTTGTGCTTCGCCATCCCGTCACCCTACCGCCGAGCCCCCGCCCAGGGGCCGGAGCGACCGCCCTAGTCCTGGCGCCCCGCCTCCACCTCCAGCTCCAGCTTGACCTTGTTCCCGACCACGATGGCCCCGCCTTCCAGCACACCGCTGAAGGAGACGCCGAAATCGCGCCGGTCCACCTCGGTGGACGCGGACAGTGCGAACACCTCCGAGCCTGGCTGCATCCCCGGTCCCGCCCCGTGGTACTCCACATCGAACTCGACGGGCTTGGTCACCCCGCGGATGGTCAGGTCAGCCGCCAGCGTCCACTCGGTCTCGCTGACCTTGGTCAGGCGACCGCTCTTGAGGGTCAGGGTGGGGAAGGTGGGTGCATCCAGGAAGTCGTTGGTCCGAAGGTGGTCGTCGCGCATCTGGACCCCGGTCTCGATGCTGGCGGTCTCCGCCTGGGCCTCCACCGTCGATCCTTCGATGGGGTCGGCGATGACGATCGTGCCTTCGAACTTCGTGAACCGGCCGCGGACCTTTGACCCGATCAGGTGGCGGGCGATGAATCCCACCTCGGAGTGGGCGGGGTCGATGGCGTAGGTGCCGGGGGACGGCAGCCTCACGGCGATTGCCTGGTCGGACATCGGTGCTCCTGTTCTCTCGGTCGTTCCGGTGCTGTGCACCTGATGCGGCTCGCAGCGGAGAGCTGCGCCGAACGCAAGTATATCTGACCAGTAAGCTACTAGTCAACTTCTGCCCACGAAGGGAGGGTAGTATGGAAGCCATGGACGGCGCGACGCCTTCGGATCCGGGGGGTGCCGCAGAGTCGCCGTTCCCGATGGACTCGGCCGGTTCGACCTCCGAGGCCGAAGTGGTCGAGCAGATGATCGCAGCGTCGCGCGAGCTGCCCCCCCTGGACCCGGCGGACGAGTCCGCCATCACCCTGATGGGCCTGCTGGTGGAGGCCCACGCCCATCTCACCCGGCTTCTCAGCGCTCAGCTCGAACAGGCGTGCGGGCTCCCGCTCAGCTGGTACGACGCCATGATCCGGCTTCGCCGGTCGCCGGGCGGCTTCACCACCATGACCCGGCTCGCCGGCGAGGTGTCCCTCACGTCTGGTGGCATCACCAGGCTGGTCGACCGGCTCGTGGAGGCGGGGTACGCGGAGCGCAGGAACTGCCCGACGGACCGCCGGAGCGTCTATGTCAGCCTGACGCCGGCCGGCGTGGCCGTGGTGGACGAGGCGACGGACGCCCATCGCGACGTCCTCGTCCGCCATTTGCTCCTGCCGCTGGGCGACTCCGAGCGGGCGGCGCTGGAATCGGCCCTGCGCAAGCTCCGGCGGGCGTGAGTGGCGCCCGGGCCGACCGGAGCCCCGGGCTGACGCACGGAAGCGCGCCCCCGGGCCCCGGTCGGACTGCGGCGACTCAGCGGTAGCTGGATGCGAAATCGGCGGCCAGCCGGGTGAGGTTGGGCACGCCCAATCCGGTTGCGGGGTTGTACCGCGACCCCGGGGTGCCCGTGTAGTACCAGTTGTCGTTTGTCGCCCCGGACTGGTCCAGCGGGGTGAACGGCGAGTTGGGCTGCGACGCGAAAGCGTAGATGGACGGGTTCCAAAAGCCAGCCCGGTGCCCGATCGACGAATTGATCACCGCGGCGGCACCGTTCAGCTGGGGCGCGACGAAGCTCGTGCCTCCCCAGTCGCCCTGCAGGTAGGTCCCTGTGGCGGCACTCGGGTTGTACAGCAGGTACCCCGACAGTGGATCCGCGTTCGTCGACACGTCCGGCACCGCCCGGCCCGTAGCAGAGCCCTGGATCACGCCCGGGGCGGGGTTCGCCGAGTATGTCGTCACGACGCTGAAGTGGGAGAGCCCGTACAAGGCGCCGATGAGCGTTGTGGCATCTGTCTTGGTACCGGTCGGCGTGAAGTAGGGCACTGCGCTGTAGCGCTGCACACCCGGCACGTCCTGCTGGTAGAGGGGCGTGCTCTCGAAGGTGCTGTACCCGCCGGTGTCCCCGAGCACGAGCTTCCGGGCCACTGTGGGGAAGGGAATCCCGTTTGTCTTGCTCAGGGCTTTGGCAAGGTAATCCCATCCCCATGCTCGCTGGGAGGCGACGCTGACGTGGGCGGACTTGAGGTCTGTGCCCTTCCCCTTGCCCAGTGTGTACGTCACTGTTCCGGAGAACGGCAGGGTGGTACCGCCGGCGGCGGTGACGAAGGGGCTGTCCGAGGGAGCCTGGATGCCCAGTGTGTTCCACTCGCCGCCGGTTGTGCGGTTGTCGGCGTAGGCGCCGGAGTCACCGGTGGCCACGAAGAGCGACTGGCCCTGCACTGCCATCTCGGCGAACACCTCGTCGAACGCCGCCTGGTAGCCCGGCGAGATGAACCCGGCGGCACCGAAGGCCCTGATCAGCGCCTCCGACTCGCCCCAGCTGCTCGACACCGTGCCGGCGATGTCCTGGCTGGCGGCGGTCATGAAGGCGTCCACGAACCCGGCTGTGGTGTTGGGCGCCTGGTACACACGCACGTTGGCGCCCGGCGCCAGGGCTCCGGACTGCTCGGTGTCCAGGTTGGTCTCACCGCTGCCGGATGTTGTGGAGGGAGCCCCCGGTCCACCGTCCACTGTCTGCACCTGCACGGTGCGTCCGGTGGCCGGCAGGTGGAGCACTGTGTTCCAGAAGTGCGCCGGAGCTGTCTGGTTGAGGGCGGCCAGCGTCACGATGCCGATGGTCTGCCCCTGCCCGTTGGCTCCCTGCTTGTAGAGACCTGTCAGGCCGTAGTTGGCAGCAAAGGTCGCCGGGGTGTTGCAAGCGTTCGGCAGCCCCGTCAGCGCGATGCACGGTGTGGAGCTGGCCGTGGAGGGCGTGGTTGTGGCGTGCGCCGACTGGCTCACCCACGGGGCGTAGTTCGTCAGTCCGAGGATGGCGACGATTGTTTGCGCGAGGCGCTCGGGGAGGGTCGTCCCACCCCGCGGGGCGTAGACCTCCTGGGCCTGGGAGCCACGCACGCCGTTGCGCGACGGGACGGCAGGCAACTGGTACTTCACCTCTTGGATGCCGAAGGCGGCGTCCACTTCGGCCGTGGTTCCGACGGCCTTGAGGTCGAGCCCGTTGGGGTAGAGGGTGAAGTTGCTGATCCCGTACTGGGAGAGGTACTGCTCGAGCTGGTGCACGTACTGGCTGCGTGCCCCGAACTCGGCAGCGAACTGGGGGACGGAGAGGTAGCGATTGCCGAGGCTGCGCTGGGCCTCGGAGAAGAGCAGCTGCGTGTGCGGCTTCAGGACGAATGACAACGCATATTCTGTGTACGTTGTTGCCGGGCCCGCGCTCTGGGCCCCGTTGAGATGCTGGACGTCGATGCCGCTTGTGACCGGCACGCGTGTGTTGGGCCCGGGCCCCGCAGCCCCAGCACTTCCGGACATGAGCATGAGCGGAGCACCGACAGCGACAATGGCAACCGCCATCGCGGCTCGAGGCACCCGCCGGACTTGCACGCGCATGCGCGACCCCCTTCCCCGGGCGGCCCATCACCGCCGAGTGGTTCCGGACTCTACGGCCGACAGTCCGGACATGCAACCTTTGCGCAAGTTGTGCATCCCCCGATGCATCGGCAACGCTACATTGCCGCTGTACGAACGATGGGGCTGGTTCAGGCCTTCTCCAGCCACGCCTCCGGCGTCCCTTGCAGCCCGTTGGCGACCTGGATCTCTCCGTCCAGCTCCAGCGCGTGGGACCGTCCCGCACCCGGGCCGTCCGTCACCCTCACGGCCAGCACTTCCCGGCCGATGGCATCGAACAGCTCGGACGGCACGCCGGTCAGCCACAGCCGGACGCGGTCGGACACCTCGAACCCCCTCGCCCGGCGCAGGTCCTGGACCTGGCGTACAACCTCGCGCACCGTCCCCCGGCGACGCAGGTCGTCGTCCAGTGCGAGATCCAGCGCCACGACCGCGCCGCCCTCGCGTGACACGGCAAAGCCGGCCTGGCCTCGGACCCGCACCTCCACCTCGCTGACGTCGAGCTGCACCGGGCCGTCGGCCAGGGTCACAGTGACGCTCTCCCCGCCTTCGAGCGCCCCAGCAGCCTGCGCCGCGTCCAGCGATGCCAGCGCCGAGCGGACCTCCTTCACCGCCTCGCCGAGGCGTGGGCCGAGCGCACGGAAATTCGGTACCAGCTCCAAGCTGAGCACGTCGCTGAGCTCGTCGGCGACCACAACCTCGTCCACGTTGAGCTCTTCGGCCACCACGTCGGCCAGCAACGGGGGGGAGCCGGGTGCGAGAAAGACCAGGGCCCGGGCCAACGGCTGGCGGACACGCACACCCGCATCACCGCGGGCCGCCCGGCCCAGGGACGCCAACTGCCGGGCCAGGGCCATCTGCTCCTCCAGCGCCAAGTCGACGGCGGCGTCGTCTCCAACCGGCCATGTGCAAAGGTGCACCGAGTCCACCGGGCTCGCGTCGCCCGCGATCCCGGCGGCTCCTGCGGTGGCTGCGGTGTCTGCGGTCCCGGCGGCGGCTGCGGTCCCGGCGGCGCCTGCGGTGCCGATGGCATCCTCACCCCCCATTGCCCGCCACAGGCGTTCGGACACGAACGGGCAGACCGGGGCCAGCAGCAGGACCACGGCCGAGAGCGCCTCGTGCAGGGTGGCCTGCGCGGCGAGGACGTCACCAGCGGGGGTCTCCGGATCCGTCCGCCAGAAGCGCCTCCGGCTCCGGCGCACATACCAGTTGGAGAGGTCGTCCACAAGCTGCCCCAGCGCCGTGGCGGCCTCCAGCGGCTCGTAGCCGTCCAGCGCCTCGGTGACGGCGACGACGGTGGTGGCGAGACGCGAACGGAGCCACCGGTCCAGCACCGGCCGCTTCTCCGGTGGCGGAACCGCGGCATCGCCGGGCTCGAAGCCGTTCAGGGACGCGTAGGTCGTGAAGAAGGACACCGTGTTCCATAGCGTGAGCAGAACTGCGCGCATCGACGTGTCGATTGCAGCCACGCTCACCCGGGTCGGCGTCCAGGGCGAGCCCTGCGAGAACATCCACCACCGCAGCGGGTCTGCCCCTCTTGAGCGCACCAGCTCCCACGGATCGATGACGTTGCCCTTGGACTTGGACATCTTGCGTCCGTCGGCGTCCACGAGGTGGCCCAACACCATGACGTGACGGTAGGGCGCCTGGCCGAAGACCAGCGTGTTCACCGCCAGAAGTGAATAGAACCAGCCGCGCGTCTGGTCGATTGCCTCGGCCACGAAGTCGGCCGGGAACGCGAACCCCTCCTTGGACGTCGGCAGGTGCGGATAGCCGACCTGGGCGGCGGGCATCGACCCGGAATCGAACCAGGCGTCGATGACCGGCTCGATACGCCGCGCCGTGGCGACGGGCAGCTCGGACCCCACGTACCCGGTTGCCGAACCGGCAGCCACCTGAACGCCAGCCACGACCGCGCACTCGGGGCACGGGACCTCCACCTCATCGATCGCCGGGCGGTGCGGGTCCAGGCCGCTCAGGTCCCGTCCGGCCAGCTCCGACAGCTCAGCCAGGGACCCGACACAGAAGACGTGGCCGTCCTCGCACCGCCAGATCGGGAGCGGCGTGCCCCAGTAGCGATCGCGCGACAGCGCCCAGTCCACGTTGTTCTCCAGCCACTCGCCGAAGCGGCCGTCGCGGATGTACGGCGGGTGCCATGCGACCGTCTGGTTGGCTGCCAACAGATCGTGCTTGCGCTCGGAGGTGGCGACGTACCAGCTGGGCTTGCCCCAGTAGATGAGGGCCGTGCCGCACCGCCAGCAGTGCGGGTACGTGTGCCGGTAGCGGTGGCGCTTGAAAAGGAGCCCCGCCGCCTCCAGCCGGTCATTGACGGCGCCGTTCGCCTCCCGGACCGCGACGCCGGCTACGAACCCCCCATCCTCGGTGAAGCGGCCGTCCGGCCCCACCGGGTTGACGGTGGGCAGCGACTCAGCCCGGCCGACCTGCCGGTCGATCTCCCCAAAGGCGGGCGCCAGGTGGACCAAGCCCGTCCCCTCGTCAGTGGTGACAAAATCGGCGAGGACGACCCGCCACCCCCGTCCCGCGCTCCTGCCAACCGGCACAGGAACCACGTCAAAGGGGCGCTCGTAGCGGTGGTCCTTCAGATCGCGGCCGGCCAGTCGGTGGGTGGCCCGGGCCGCCGCACCCTCCCCCAGTGCCTCGTCGGCCAGGTCCTCGGCCACGATCATCCCGTCCACGACGAGGTAGGTGAGATCGGGATGGGCGGCGACCCCGGTATTGGACAGGAGGGTCCACGGCGTGGTCGTCCACACGAGGAGCCACCTGGCATCCCCCGTCACCGCCGGGTCAGGGTCCACGAGGGCCAGCTTCACGTAAGCCGACTCGTCCTCTTCTTCGGTGTACACCTCGGGCTGGCCCAGCTCGTGGCTGGAGAGCGCGGTGCCGCAGCGCGGGCAGTAGGGCACCACTTTCAGGTCCTCGTAGAGGAGGCCGGCGTCGAAGAGCCGCTTCAGCAGCCACCACACGGACTGGACGTAGCCCGAGTCGAAGGTCCAGTAGGCATGGTCGGTGTCGACCCAGTACCCGATGCGCTCGGTCAGCGCCTCCCAGTCGGACACGTAGCTCCGAACGGACTCACGGCACAGGCGGACGAACTCGCCGATGCCGATCTCGTCTTCGATCTGGCGCTTGCCGTTCACCCCCAGCCGTTTCTCGACCTCCACCTCCACGGGAAGTCCGTGCGTGTCCCAACCGGCCCGCCGGTGGACCCGGTACCCCCGCATGGTGCGGTACCGGCAGAAGAGGTCCTTGTAGACGCGGGCCCAGACATGGTGGAGACCGGGCTTGCCGTTGGCCGTGGGCGGCCCCTCGTAGAACACCCACGGGCTCGCACCGGCCCGCCGATCGACCGAGCGGTGGAAGACGTCCCGGGAACGCCAGCGCTCCAGCTCCTCCTCCTCGAGGGTCACGAAGTTGGCGTCGGGGGGCAGGTGGCGGAACACGGCAGCTCTCGGTCGTCGTTCTTGCTCGGTCGTCGTCTCTAGGTCGACAGAGCCTATCCAGCGGCCCCAGCGGCCTGGGCGCTGTGGGCCGGCATGTCCCAGCAGTCTGGACGCTGTGCCCCGGTATGGCGGCCCCGGTATGGCGGCCCCGCTCCGGCGGACGTCCAGCTGAGCCTTCGCTCAGGTTGCGGGGTTGATCTCTCGGTCCACCGCAGCCTCCACCTCGGAGAGCATCTGGATGTTCTGGGCCAGCCAGACCGTGAACAGATTCTCGGCAAGCCGCAGGTCCATGCCCAGCAGCTGTGCCGCTTTGTCCAGCTTGTAGAGGACCGTGTTGCGATGCATGAAGACCTCCCGTGAAGTGGCGTTGAGGTTTCCGCCGTTCGCCACGTACGCGAGCACGACGCTCAGCAGATCGCCGTTCTGACGACCGTGGCGTCGTAGCGGGTCGAGGATCTCGTCGGCGAACGCCACGGCGTCCGGCCGGTGAGCGAGCTCGGAAAGGATCGCCAGAACGCGCAGGTCGGCATAGCCCGCGACGCTCTCGCGGCGTACGCGGGCTGAGATCTCGAGCGCGACACGGGCTTCGCGGTAGCTGCGCACGAGCCCCGGCTGACCGACGCCGGGCCGACCGTAGGCAATCCGGACGGGGCCTCGGGTGCCTGGAGCACCGTCGGCAGTAACCAATTGGGACTCGAGGGCCGCTGCATAGTTCCGGGCCGCGGCATGCTCGCGGGCCGAGTCCCTTCCCCTCGTCCGGCCTGGTCCAACCTGGCGTACGACCACGAGCAAGTCACCCACTGGCGTCGCCATCGTGTTCATGCGGGGCGTGCTTTCGAGCTGTTCGGCCTTGGCGAGCAGGCGTCGGAGCTGTGCCACACCGTCCGCCGTCGCCGGGTCGAACGCACCGCCGGCGACCACGACGGCATAGGACGCGGTCACGTCGAACTCGTGGAACGTGGCGCGGCTGGCCAGCTCGTGCGGGCTGGAGAACCGTTCATGCAAAAGCGCGTGCACGAAGTCCCCCCGCGCCCGCTCCTGAGCTTCCTCTACGCTACGCAGCCGGAGGATCTCCGATCCGGCCGTCATCGCCGCTTCCTGAGCCAACACCAGATGTTGAGCGACATCATGGCGGTGGGGAGGTTCGTCGAGCTCAACGATGGCAACCCAGCCGTAGGTCGCGCCGCCCAGCACCATCGGCGCCACGACGCAGCTCACGACACCGTGCTCGAGCCGCAACTGCACGAGGGTCGATGCCTGGTTGCGGTCACGCGGAACGGGGTCGACCCGCCCAGCGTTGATCGCCTCTTGCAGGGTGCGAACGAGCTCGTCGGGGTCAGGGACCGCGCCGGCGCCCAACGATTCGTACGCGAGCACGTCCAGCTGGGTCCCGAGCACGAAGATGGGCCTACCGGACAGTCGCGCCACCCGTCGGGCCATCGCCGACAGACCGGCGCCCCGGTAGAGCACATCGGCGAGCTCGCGCTGGACGCTGAGGCCGTAGGCCAGCACATGGGCGTCCCGAGTCAAGCTCTTCTCGCCCACCAGCCGGCTGAGCCGACGGAAGGTGGCCCCTTCGGGTAACAGCACGAGGGGAATCCTGAAGTCTGCAGCCAGCGGGCCGACCCACTCTGGGCACGACAACGGCGCTGGAAGGACGAGGGCACTCGCCCCGGCGCCCGCGAGCCGACCCAACGTGTCGGCTGCTCCCTCGGGGCCGGTCTCAAAGAGCTCGGCGGCTCCGACAACCGCCACGCCATTCAGGCTCTCGGGTCCGTTGAGCGCCTCGGCCCGCGCCTCGGACAGGGGCAGGCACCAGTCGACACGGCAGTCCAGGTCGTCCGGCCCTGCATGGACCTGGGATCCCCGCAGCAGCGGCTCCTCGAGCAGAACCCGCAGGGTGAGCGGCTCGTGGACATCGCCAACCTCGCGCTGCTCGAGCCCGGCGCCGCCGCGCTCCGCACAACCGCCGCCGTCGGACGCATGGCTGAAGGCGTCGGTACTCGCCAGCGATCCAGCCCTCCCGGCGTCGTCCGTCACGCCGTCCTCCCTGCTTGCGTTCACCGTCATGCGCCGGCCGGGAACTGGCCAACGTCTTCTGTGTACTATGCCCGACTTCACGGCCTCAACTTGTGCAGTTTATCCATTGTAGTGCCGACCGGCCGCTCTTAGATTGCACCCTGGTTGGTCGGACCGGGCCGAAGCGCCAGGTCCCAGCCGGGGCCTGTGGGCCTTCGTAGACCATTCCGTCCCGCTCAACCACGGAACTGGCACACCAGGAGGAGAGATATGACGACCACCATCGCCCCGCCGCCGCAAGAGGAGAAGACCCCGTTCCGGCTGGCCTTGGAGTCAGCCGTGGCCGGAAAGCACTCCCAGGCCTCACCATTCTCCGTCGCCTGGTCGGAAGGACGGCTTGAACGTGAACATTTCGCGTTCTGGGTCGCCCAGCACCTGCACTACGTCGGCCACTTCTCAGAGTGGCTGGGAGCGATGTTCGCCGACTGCCCGTACAAAGACGCCCGGGACTTCCTGCTGCAGAACATGTGGGAAGAGGAGATGGGCACGCCGCACACCGAGCTGCTCATCCGCTTCGGAGAGGCCTGCGGATGGACCCGAGAGAAGATCCTCGGAACTCCGGGGCTGCCGACCACCGACGGCCTGCGCTACTGGTGCGAGACGCTGGCCAAGTCCCACGACTTCGTGGGAGCCTCGGCCGCCCTTATCGTAGGCTTGGAGTCCCAAACTCCGGGAATCTACATCCGCCAGCTGCCGCCACTGCGGGAGAAGTACGGGTTCACCGAGGACGAGACCATTTTCTTCGACGTGCACATCTCTTCGGACGTCGTGCACGGCGAACGCGGTTACCAGATCGTGGAGAAGTACGCCGACACGCCGGCGGAGCAGGAGCGCTGCCTGCAGCTCGTACGTCAAGCTACCGAGATGCGCTGGATGTACATGGACGGCCTCTACAGGGAACTCGTCCGTCAGAACGGCCGAGAGATCTGATCGGTAGCCGGGATACCCGATCGAATCGAGGGGAGCGACCTCCGCAGTGCCTGCCGCGCTTGCTGCACCAGCATTGACCGATCTTGAGCGGCGCATCCTGGAGCCCGAGGAGGTCGCGGCGGGAGTGCGCCTCGTCCTCGATGACGACGGGAGCCTGCAGGTCGCAGACGGGTTCGTCCGGCTCGACTCCGAAACAGGGACGGTGTACAGGTGGCGGTGCGCGATCTGCGGCTACATCCACGAGGCTCCAGCGCCCCCGCGTTGGTGCCCGTTGTGCGGGGCGGACCAGAGCCAATTCGAAAAGCTGATCGAGTCCGAATCGTGAGGACATCATGATGGCCACCTCCGGACCGATCCCGACAGCCCCTGCAGGCGCCACGTTCCGCTCGGAGAACCCCGCGCGGCCGTCCGATGTGGTCGGCGCGTTTGCGAGCGCCACTTCCGCCGACGTACGGACCGCCATCGACATAGCCGTGGACGCGCAGAGGATTTGGGCGGCTCGTCCTGCCCCGGATCGGGCCACCGTCATCGGTGGCATAGCCCACGCCTTGGCGCGCGAGCTCCACGAGCTGGCGAACCTGATCACGCGGGAAGAGGGAAAGCCTGTCGGGGCCAGTGAATCCGAAGTGCGCAAATCGGTCGAGCAATTCCATTTCGCCTCGCAGCTCGCGTACCTCGTCGAGGGCTCGACGTACCCCAGCGAGTCCGACGGCGTCCTGGCCTATACCTTGCGGGTCCCCCTCGGCATCTCGGTCGCCATTACGCCCTGGAACTTCCCGGTGTCGCTTCCGGCCCGGAAGATCGCGCCCGCGCTCGCCACCGGCAACGCGGTGCTCTTCAAGCCTTCCCCCGCCACCGCGGCCACTGCCGACCTCCTGGTCGAGCTGTGCAGGGAGGCTGGGCTGCCGCCCAACCTGCTGCAGGTGGTCCATGGCACCGATGCCGATGCCATGGCCGCGTTGCTCGGAGACGAGCGCGTCGGCGCCATCACCTTCACCGGCTCCGACTCCGTAGGCGAGACGGTGCGCTCCCTCGCTCATCCCCACGCCAGGCTCCAAGCCGAGTTGGGCGGCCACAATGGCGTGTTCATCGCGGCGGACGCGGACCTGCGGCTCGCTGCCAAGGAGGTGGCGGCCGGCGCCTTCTCCCTCACTGGCCAAGCCTGCACGGCGCCCGGGCGGGCCTTGGTGGAGCGGACGGTGTTCGATGCCTTCTGCAGTCTGCTGGCTGACGAGGTGACGCGCACGTTGGCGGGCCCGGGCACGGTGCGCGGCGTGACGTGCGGGCCGGTCGCCACGAGCCACCAGCACCAGCGACTCACGGCGCTGCGCTCGTCGGCGCTGGGCTCCGGACGTCTGCTCGGCGAGGGCACGCTGTCCGAGGGGTGCGACCCGGATGGCTACTGGGTCGCACCGGCCGCGCTGACCGACCTCCCAGATGACCATGACCTGGTGACCCAGGAGGTCTTCGGGCCGCTCTTGGCCGTGGTGCCGGTCGAAAGCTCGACCGAGGCCATCGAGCTCCTCAACGCCAGCCGGCACGGTCTGGTCAGTGCAGTCCACACCACTGACCTCGGGCTGGCCCACCGCTTTGCGTCATCCGTGCAGTGCGGCGTCGTCAAGATCAACCAGCGCACCACCGGCAACGGGGTCGCCCCGCCGTTCGGTGGCTGGAAGGCATCACGGCTGGGAACGCTGCCCGAGGGTGGCCAACAGGCGATCCAGTTCTTTACGGACACGAAATCCGTCTACCTGCAGTATTAGCCCGAGGCGCGGTCGCTAGCCGGTCGCTAGCCGGTCGCGCCAATCACCCACACCGACCCAGGAGGCTGTCGTGTACTCCGTTCATCGCCTATCCCTCGAGGACGCGCTCGTCATGCTCGAGGCCGCAAGGGCCGAAGCAGAGCGCATTGGCGTCAAGCAAACGATCTGCATCGCCGACGACGGTGGGCACCTGGTCGCGCTTCACCGGATGACCGGCGCGCGCCTCACGGGGGTAGACATCGCCACCGCTAAAGCCTTCACGGCAGCCGGGCATCAGCGGGCGACGCACCTGTTCAACGAGCCGCCCAACGGGCCAGCCCTCCCCGGCAACGAGGCGTTCGGTATCAGCCATATGCACCCAGGAAAGTTCGCCATCTTCGTGGGCGGATTTCCCCTCGTCCACGACGGGCAGGTCGTCGGCGCGATCGGGGTCAGCGGCGGAAACGGAGAGCAGGACAAAGCCGTCGGTGCTGCTGCGCTTCATGCCTTCGAGGAGCAGGTCGCCGGGCACGGCGCCTGACCGCCCATGACGCAGCCCGGTCCCAAGAGCCCGGACCCGCAGCCGGGCGATCGCGACGCTCGCTCGCCCGGCTGGATGGTCGCCTCCAGCCACCGGGCCGTGAGCGCCACCGGCGCCGAGGTGCTCGCGGGTGGGGGGACGGCGGGGGACGCCGTGCTGGCCATGGCGGCCATGTGCTTCGTCGTCCTACCGGGACAGTGTGGAGTCGGCGGCGATGCATTCTGTGTCTGGTACGAAGCCACCACCGGTCAATATCGGGCGGTGCAGGGCAGCGGCGTCGGGCCAGACGGCGGGGATCTCGACTTCTACCGCCAGCGAGGGATGGCCGCCTTGCCTCTGAGCGGTCCATTGTCCGTGACGGTGCCGGGCGCCATGGCCGCGCTCGGCACGATCCATCGGCACCTGGGGACCCGGTCGCTGCCCAGCCTCTGGAGACCAGCCGTCACCGCGGCGCGAGAGGGCATCGAGGTGACGGAGAAGACGAGGGCGGACGCCCAGGAGCAATTGGCGAAGCTGCGAGCTGACGAGGCCAGCGCTCGCGTGTACCTGCCCGGGGGGGCGTTACCCGTGGTGGGCGCCACGCTGCGCCAGGTGGACCTGGCCACCACCCTCGAGAACCTCGCCGCCGACCCCGAGGACTTCTACCAGGGCGAGGCCGCGCGCCGCTGCATTGAGGCACTCGTGGAGGCCGGCGCCCCGTTCTCAGGACGGGAATGGAAGACAACCGACGCCCCCGCTGTCAGTACGATCTCCGGTCGTTACCGTGGCCACGTCGTGCACGAAAATCCCCTCCCGAGCCCCGGTTATATGGTCCTCCAGCAGGCCGCCGTCCTGGACGGCCTGCTCTCAGAGCTCCCCTGGCTCGGCGGACAGGCGCTGCGCTGGCTGGCTGGCGCGGCTGCTCTGGCATTCGCAAACAGACGCCGGGCCGTCGGCAGCGACACCGACGCGTGGGCCGAGTTCGTCACTCCGGAGGCTGTCGATGAAGCTCGGAGGTCCCTCCGGTCCGGGCCCTTTCCCGGCACAGTGTCGGTCCAGCCTGATGGAGATACGACGTCCGTCGTAGCGGTGGACGCAGCAGGCAATGCAGCCAGCTACATCCATTCGCTCGCATACACCTTCGGAGCGGGATGGACCGTCCCGGGGACCGGCATCGTCCTCAACGATCGCCTCGGGCGCGGCGCCTACCTCTTCCCCGGCCACCCCAACGGCGTCCTGCCGGGACGCAAGCCCTTGCACACCCTCAACGCGTGGATCGTTGCCAGGCCCACAGGACAGCCCGTGGCCGTCGGGAATACCCCTGGCGGGGACGGACAGGTCCAGTGGAACATGCAAGTCCTCTCACACCTGCTTGACCACAGGGCGGGGCCGCAACGTGCCGTCGCCGCGCCAAGACTGACCGTCTACCCCGGGAGCGACGCCGATGCCGTCGGCAAGCCGCTGGAGGTCCGCTGCGAGTCGCGCTTTGGGACCCAGGCCTTAGAAGAGCTGCGCCGCTTGGGAGCGCCGGTCGTGGTCCAGGGGCCTTTCGACGGGGGTGGCAGCGCACAAGTGATCACGATGGGCAACGAACGCAGGGGCGGGTCGGACCCGCGGTTCGACGGGTTGGCGATCGGTGGTTGACCTGCCTGCGGTGCCGAGCCCGCGAGGAAACTATGCCGCCGCCGTTATCCACGCCGGGACCGTGACCACGGCGGGCATGACGCCGCGCCGAGAGGGGACGCTCGTCTGGAAGGGAGCGGTGGGTGACGACATCGCGCTTGACGAGGCCGTTGGCGCCGCCGCACTTGCCGCGAGCAATGCCCTGGCGGCTGCGGCCCAAGCGGCAGGGGGAATCGATTGCATCGCCCAGCTCGTCTCGCTCACGGTGTACGTCGCGTGCGCAGCAGGATTCACCCGATTGAGCGCCGTGGCCGACGGCGCATCGGACGCGCTCGCCGCCGCCTTGGGCGCGACAGG
>DAHUZE010000002.1 GCA_027306755.1 Acidimicrobiaceae bacterium
GGTCGACAACGCCGCCCACGCCGCCGCCGCCGACACCACCGGCTCCGACACGGCGGATGCCGCCACCGCGCCCGGCGGCGCGGAGAACGACGAGTCCGGTGCCGTCTCCGACCTCATCGCCCCGCCCACCGAGCCCGACGACCTGGAGCGGCGCCTGGCGGAGGACGAGGAGATGGAGCGCCGCAGCCGCCACGAGCACCACGAGGCGCCGCACTTCCGACGGGAGGTGGACTGAGATGCTCATGCCGCGCAAGGTCAAGCACCGCAAGCAGCAGCGCGGTCGCCTTACCGGGGCCGCCAAGGGTGGCACCACGGTCACCTTCGGGGACTTCGGCATCCAGGCGCTCGAGCCGGGATGGCTCACGGCCCGGCAGATCGAGGCGGCCCGTATCGCCATGACCCGTCACGTGCGCCGTGGCGGGAAGATCTGGATCCGAGTCTTCCCCGACAAGCCGGTGACCCAGAAGCCTGCTGAGACGCGCATGGGTTCGGGAAAGGGCAACCCGGAGCACTGGGTCGCCGTCGTGCGACCCGGCCGCGTGCTGTTCGAGCTGGCGGGCGTGGACGAGGAGCTCGCACGGGCGGCCATGGAGCGGGCTATCCAGAAGCTGCCGATGAAGGCTCGGTTCGTGGTGCGGCCAGGGACGCACGGGGCCCCCGAGGTGCAGGTCTGATGGCCGTCTCGGAACTGGCGACCATGGAGCCGAGGGAACTGGTTGACCGGCTGGCCGAGGCCCGCAAGGAGCTGTTCAACCTACGGTTCCAGCAGGCCACTGGCCAGCTCGACAACAGCTCCCGGGTCCGCGCCGTCCGCAAGGAGGTCGCGCGGATCCTGACCTACCTGCGCCAGCACGAGCTGGCCGAGGACGGCGGTGGAGCACACGCCGCGCTCCGGGGTGCCGCGGCGCCATCGGGGACCGGCGTACGTGACGATGACGAGGAGGACGCCTGATGGCCGATGGCAACGCCACGACGCAGCCGGCGGACGGCGCACCCGACGGCGCCGCCGAGGCCCGGGCGAACCGCCGCAAGGTCCGGGAGGGCACGGTGGTGTCCGACAAGATGAACGCCACCATCGTGGTGGCGGTCGTCGAGCGCGTCCGACACCCTCGCTACGGCAAGACCGTCCAGCGGACCAAGCGGCTCTACGCCCATGACGCTGCGGGCGACGCCAAGATGGGAGACCGCGTGCGCGTGGTCGAGACGCGCCCGCTGTCCAAGCTCAAGCACTGGCGGCTGGAGTCGGTCCTGGAGCGCGCCCGATGATCCAGCAGGAGTCACGCCTGCGGGTGGCCGACAACTCCGGGGCCCGCGAGGTGCTCTGCATCCGGGTGCTCGGCGGCTCGCGTCGCCGCTACGCCAGCATCGGCGATGTGTTCGTGGCGACGGTTAAGGACGCCATCCCCGGCGCAGCGGTGAAGAAGGGGGATGTGGTGAAGTGCGTCGTCGTGCGCACGGCCAAGGAGAAACGGCGGCCGGACGGGAGCTACATCCGGTTCGACGAGAACGCCGCCGTTCTGATCAACGACCAGCAGCAGCCCCGTGGGACCCGCATCTTCGGACCCGTCGGCCGCGAGCTGCGGGACAAGAGGTTCATGCGAATCGTGTCGCTCGCTCCGGAGGTGTTGTGATGCGGGTGCGTAAGGGGGACCGGGTGATCGTCCGGTCCGGCAAGTACAAGGGACACCGCAGCGAGGTGGTGCGGGCCATCCCCCGGGAGCAGAAGGTGGTGCTGGAGGGCGTGAACGTGGCCAAGCGCCATTCGAAGCCGACCGCCCGCACCTACCAGGGCGGCATCATCGACAAGTTCATGCCGATGCCGGTCTCCAACGTGTCGCTGCTGTGCCGCTCTTGCAACGAGCCGACCCGGGTCGGCTACCAGGTGGACGATCAAGGGCGCAAGGTCCGGGTCTGCAAGAAGTGCGGGGCCGAGCTGTGAGCCCGGCGAAGACGACCGCGAAGAAGGCGCCGGCCAAGAAGGCCGCCGCCGGCCGCCAGCAGGCCCCGGCCCGGGGCGCCAAGGCCCCCGACATCGCCCGGACGACCGGGCGGGCCTCAGGCAGCGCCGGCGAGACGATGCCCCGCCTGCGGGCCCGCTACCGCGACGAGGTGCGGCAGCGGCTGCAGGACGAGCTGGGCCTGGCCAATATCATGCAGGTTCCCCGCCTCGAGAAGATCGTGGTGAACATGGGCGTGGGGCGGGCCACCCAGCAGCCGTCGCTCATCGAGGGAGCCCAGCGGGACATCGAGATCATCACCGGCCAGAAGTCGGTGGTCACCCGGGCGAAGAACTCCATCGCAGGGTTCAAGCTCAGGGCCGGGATGCCCATCGGCGTGCGGGTCACCCTGCGAGGGGACCGGGCATGGGAGTTCCTCGATCGGCTCATCAGTCTGGCGATCCCCCGCATCCGCGACTTCCGGGGGCTGTCGGCCAGATCCTTCGACGGCCACGGCAACTACACCTTCGGGGTCACCGAGCAGCTCATCTTCCCCGAGGTCGATTACGACCGCATCGACACCGTCCGCGGCATGGACATCACCATCGTGACCACCGGCCGCAGCGACGACGAGGGCCGGGCGTTCCTCCGGGCGTTCGGCTTCCCCTGCCGACAGGAGACCCGGTAGGCACCATGGCGAAAAAGGCATTGATCCAGAAGCAGCAGCGCACGCCCAAGTACAAGGTGCGCGCCTACACGAGGTGCCGGCGGTGCGGGCGACCCAAGGCCGTCTATCGCAAATTCGGCCTCTGCCGGATCTGTCTGCGGACGATGGTGCACGCCGGCGAGGTGCCCGGTGTCACCAAGGCGAGCTGGTAGGAGCGGGCCATGACGATGACCGATCCGATCGCGGACATGCTGACCCGCATCCGCAACGCCAACACGGCGCAGCGCGAGAGCGTGACCATGCCGGGCTCCAAATTGAAAGAGGCCCCGGCCGACATCCTGGAGCGCGAGGGCTTCATCGCGGGCTACGAGGTGCGCGACCAGCCCGACCGTCCGGGGTCCACCCTGGAGATCACCATGAAGTACTCGACGGACCGGACCGGCAGCATCGGCGGGATCCGGCGCGTGTCCAAGCCCGGTCTGCGGATCTATGCCCGGGCCGATGGGATGCCCCGTGTCCTCGGCGGGATGGGGGTGGCGGTGCTGTCGACCAGCCACGGGCTCATGACCGACCGCGAGGCACGCAAGCGCCACCTGGGCGGGGAGGTGCTGTGCCATGTGTGGTGACCGCACCCGCCCCGGGCTCCTGGGCCCTCCGCACACCCCCGCTGCCGAGACGCCGAAGGTCGTGGCCGGGGTGGCGCACGCAGTGGAAGGAGGCCGCTAGATGTCGCGAGTCGGACGTATGCCTATCCCGGTGCCCCAGGGGGTGTCGGTCGCGCTCGACGGTCCGTCGGTCACGGTGACCGGCCCGCAGGGCATGCTGGCCCGCCGCGTCCCGGCCGGGATCTCGGTCGGCCAGGACGGCGACGTCCTGGTGGTCGAGCGTGCCGACGACGAGCGCCAGCAGCGTGCCCTGCACGGCCTCACCCGGTCCCTGGTGGCCAACATGGTGACCGGCGTGACCCAGGGGTTCACCAAGGAGCTGGAGATCGTGGGCGTCGGCTACCGTGCCGTGGCCCGCGGACCGGAGTCCATCGAGCTGGCGCTCGGCTACTCCCACCCGGTCGTGGTGGACGCCCCCGAGGGCATCACGTTCGAGGTGCCCACCCCCACCCGCATCGTGGTGCGGGGCATCGACAAGGAGCTCGTCGGCCAGGTGGCCGCGGACATCCGCAAGACCCGCAAGCCCGAGCCCTACAAGGGCAAGGGCGTCCGGTACTCCGGGGAGCGGGTCCTGCGCAAGGCTGGAAAGGCAGCGAAGTAATGGCACGCACCGACCGTTCGAAGGTCTTGCGCCAGCGGCGGCACGCCCGGGTTCGCCGCCGGGTCGCCGGTTCGCCCGACCGGCCCCGCCTGGCGGTGAACCGCAGCTTGCGCCACATCTCGGCCCAGGTCATCGACGATACGAGCGGCCGGACGCTGGCTGCCGCGTCCACCTCGGAAAAGGACCTGCGCGAGGCCCAGGGCGGCGGGAGCGGCGGTAACGTGAACGCCGCCTCGGCAGTCGGCCGCCTGGTCGCCACCCGCGCCAAGGCCGCCGGTGTGCAACGCGTGGTGATCGACCGGGGCGGGATCGCCTACCACGGCAGGGTGGCGGCGTTGGCCGACGCTGCCCGTCAGGAAGGACTGGAGTTCTGATGCCGGAGGTGCAGTACGAGGAGCGGACGATCCGCGTCAACCGCGTGGCCAAGGTGGTCAAGGGCGGTCGGCGGTTCTCGTTCGCAGCGCTCATGGTGATCGGGGACGGCAACGGGCGTGTCGGGCTCGGGTACGGCAAAGCGAAAGAAGCGGGCCTCGCCGTCCAGAAGGGCATCGAGGAAGCGCGCAAGAACGTCTTTGAGGTTCCGCTGGCCGGGTCCACCATCATCCACCCGGTGATCGGGGAGAGCGGCGCCGGGCGTGTCCTGCTCAAGCCGGCCGCCCCCGGGACGGGCGTCATCGCTGGCGGCGCGGCGCGCCACATCCTGGAGATGGCAGGCATCCGGGACATCCTGGCCAAGTCTCTCGGCTCGTCCAACGGGATCAACGTGGCCCACGCCACCATCGCCGGCCTGCAGGCCCTGCGCAGGCCCGAGGACGTGGCCGCCCTGCGGGGGAAGACGCCGGACCAGGTGACCCCATCCGGGGTCCTCCGTGCCTACCGTGAGCGTCGGCGCGAGTCCGAGCTGTTCTCGGAGGTGCGCTGACATGGCCGCGCTTCGGGTGACCCAGGTGCGCTCGGGGATCGGCTCCAAGCCCAAGCACCGGGGGACGCTGCGCGCGCTCGGCCTGCGGGGCATCGGTCAGACCAACGATCTCCCCGACCGGCCGGAGATCCGGGGCATGCTGGCCCGGGTCCCCCACCTGGTGACGGTGGAGGAGGTGTCCGAATGAAGCTGCACGAGCTCGCTCCTGCGCCCGGCTCCAACCGGGCCAAGCGCCGCGTGGGCCGCGGCATCGGCGGCAAGGGGGGTAAGACCGCTGGGCGCGGCACCAAGGGCCAGCGGGCACGGGACACGGTGCCTGCCGGGTTCGAAGGCGGCCAGCTGCCCCTGATGCAGCGGGTCCCCAAGCTGCGCGGGTTCAAGAACCCGTTCCGGATCGAGTACACCCCGGTCAACCTGGACGCCCTGGCGGCGCTGGACCTGGACGAGGTCGGCCCGGACCGCCTTGCCGACGCCGGCCTCGTCCGCAAGGGCGCCCTGGTCAAGGTGCTGGGCCGTGGCGACCTGTCGCGGCCGGTCCGGGTCTCGGCACACGCCTTCTCGGCGTCGGCCGAAGCTGCCATCACCGGCGCCGGCGGCGCCGTCGAGCGCCTGCCACTGCCGTTCGCCTCGGGGCGGCCTCCCGCCCGCGGGAACGCCCTCATGAACCGGTAGCCGTCGAAGCATGCTCTCGCGGCTGGGCAACATCTTCCGGGTCCCGGACCTCCGGAACAAGGTCCTCTTCACCCTGCTGATCATCGCCCTCTACCAGGTGGGCGCCAACGTTCCGGTGCCCGGCGTCAGCTGGGCGCAGTTGCAGAAGCTCGAGTCCAGCGCCGGGTCCTCCGGCGTGCTCGGATTCCTCAACCTGTTCTCCGGCGGCGCGCTCGTACGGCTGGCCATTTTCGGTCTGGGGGTGATGCCCTACATCACCAGCTCGATCATCGTCCAGCTGCTGACCACGGTCATCCCCAAGCTCGAGGAGTGGCGGGAGCAGGGCGCGGTGGGCCAGAAGAAGATCACCCAGACGACCCGCTACCTGACCATCGCCTTGGCATTGATGCAGTCCACCGGGCTCGTCTACGCCTTCCACGGCCACGACTCGGCCCTGATCGGGACCAACATCAACCTGATCCCCAGGTTCAGCATCCCGCTTGCCGCCTTCATGGTGCTGTGCCTGACCGCCGGCACCGCCTTCGTCATGTGGCTGGCCGAGCTCATCACCCAGCGCGGCATCGGCCAGGGCATGTCGATCCTGATCTTCGCCAATGTGGTTGCATCCATCCCCTCGGGCGGCAAGGGCCTGTACCAGGAGGGGGGTGCCCTCAAGTTCGCCGTCATCATCGCCGTGTCGGTGGTCCTGCTGATCCTCATCGTCTTCATGACACAGGGTCAGCGCCGGATCCCGGTCACGTTCGCCCGGAGGATGGCCGGTCGCCGGATGTACGGCGGCCAGAGCACCTACATCCCCCTGAAGGTGAACCAGTCTGGGGTGATCCCGATCATCTTCGCCAGCTCTGTGCTGTACATCCCGGTGCTGCTCAGCAACGTCATCCCCGCCGGAGCGTTCCAGATCTGGGTGCGCAACAACATCACCCCGACGTCGCTGTTCTACATCCTCTTGTACTTCGTGCTGATCGTGGCCTTCACGTTCTTCTACGTGTACGTGGCCTTCGACCCCCACCAGCAGGCGGACATCATCCGCAAGCAGGGGGGGTTCGTTCCCGGCATCCGGCCCGGACCGTCGACCGAGCGGTACTTCGCCCGGATCCTGAACCGCATCACCGTGCCCGGCGCTCTCTTCCTGGGGGCTGTGGCGGTGATCCCCTCCCTGCTGATGGCCCTGTGGCACCTCAACCGGTTCCCGTTCTACGGCGTCACCCTCCTGATCTCCGTGGGTGTGGCGCTCACAACCATGCGGCAGATCGACAGCCAGCTGATGATGCGCAACTACGAAGGATTCCTGAAGTAGGGCCTGGGTGGTTCCCGGCGTCAGGCTCGTGGTCCTCGGCAAGCAGGGGGCCGGCAAGGGGACGCAGTGCGTGCGCCTGTCGCACCACTTCGTTGTGCCCCACGTCTCCACCGGGGACATGCTGCGGGCCGCGGTGAAGGCGCGCACGCCCCTTGGCATGCGTGCCCAGAAGCTGATGGACGGCGGCGAGCTGATCCCCGACGACATGATCATGGAGATGGTGGCCGTCCGGCTGGCCGAGCGGGACGCCCGGGCCCGCGGCTTCATCCTCGACGGCTGTCCCCGGACGCCGTTCCAGGCCGAGCAGCTGGAAGCCATCCTGGCGCCGGACCGCCTGGACCTGGTCCTGGACCTGCAGGTGCCGACGCCGGTCGTCCTGCGGCGGCTGGCGTCGCGCCGGGTGTGCGTGGACTGCGGGACGAACTACTCGGTCTCGGCGCCCCCCTCGGTCAACTGGACCTGCGACGTGTGCGGGGGCGAGGTGATCCAGCGGGAGGACGACACCGAGGAGGCCATCCGGCGCCGGCTCGAGCTCTACGAGCGCCAGACGGCCCCGCTGATCGGTTGGTACGAGGAGAAGAACCAGCTGGCCAGCGTCAACGGCACGGGGCCGCCCGACCTGGTGACCAAGCGCTGCGTCGCCGCGATCGAGGAGCGGCGCCAGTGAGCCGCCGGCGCTGCCGGCCCCGCCGTCGGGGTGTCCCGGCATGAGGCGCAACGCCGCGGAGCTGGCCAAGATGCGCCGGGCCGGCCAGGTGGTGGCCGAGATGCACGAGAAGACCCGGGAAGCGGCACGCCCGGGAGTCACCACCGCCCGGGTCGACGCCGTCGCACGGGAGGTCCTGGAGCGGCGGGGCGCGGCCTCCAACTTCCTCGGGTACCACGGGTTCCCGGCTGTGATCTGCACCTCTCCCAACGAGATGATCGTCCACGGGATCCCGGGCTCCTACCAGCTGGAGGAGGGGGACATCCTGTCCATCGACTGCGGGGCCATCGTGGACGGCTACCACGGCGACGCCGCCTTCACCATGGCCATCGGCGAGGTCTCCGCCCAGGCCCTCCGGCTGATCGAGGTAACCGAGCGCAGCCTCTGGGCGGGGATCGACGAGTTGGTGAAGGGCCACCGCCTCCACGAGGTCGGAAGGGCGGTCCAGGCGGTGGCCGAGGGCGCCGGCTACTCGGTGGTCCGGGAGTACGTGGGCCATGCCATCGGCACCGCCATGCACGAGCAGCCCCAGGTCCCCAACTACTGGCCCGGCACCCCCGGTCCGACCCTCAAGACCGGCATGGTCTTCGCAGTCGAGCCCATGGTGAACGCCGGCGGGGCCGGTACCCGGCTGCTGGACGACGGCTGGAGCGTGGTGACGGCCGACGGGTCCCTGTCTGCCCACTTCGAGCACACGATTGCGGTGACCGAGGACGGCCCGGAAGTGTTCACGGTCCCGTGACCAGGAGGCCCGCTGGCAATTCGGCCACGATGCGGTAGACTTGCAGACCGTCCTGCCGCCGGCCGCGGCGGTGGGGCAATTCATCATTGCACGGTCAGGCGCCGCGCCGTCGGACCTGGAGCTCGAGTCGAGGAGAGTCACCTGCCGAAACCGAAGGAAGACGCCATCGTGCTGGAAGGCACGGTGGTGGAGCCGCTGCCCAACGCGATGTTCCGAGTGGAGCTCGAGAACGGGCACAAGGTGCTGGCACACAGCTCCGGGAAGATGCGCATGCACCGCATCCGGATCCTGCCGGGGGACAAGGTCCAGGTCGAGATCACGCCCTACGACCTGAACCGGGGCCGGATCACCTACCGGTACAAGTGAGGCAGGAAAGTTCGTCATGAAGGTTCATCCCAGCGTCAAGCCGATGTGCGAGAAGTGCAAGGTCATCCGCCGGCACGGCCGCGTCATCGTCATCTGCGACAACCCCCGGCACAAGCAGCGCCAGGGATAGGAGAGAGGAAGCATGGCCCGCATCGCCGGCGTGGACGTCCCGCGCGAGAAGCGCCTGGAAGTGTCCCTCACGTACATCTACGGCATCGGCCCGACCCGGGCGCAGGAGATCTGCGCGCGGACCGGGGTGGACCCGGCCACGAGGGTCCGTGACTTGACCGACGAGGAGGTCACCCGCCTCCGCAACGACATCGACGCCAACCTGGAGGTCGAGGGCGATCTCCGGCGTGAGATCGCCCAGGACATCAAGCGCAAGATGGAGATCAACTGCTACCAGGGGATCCGGCACCGTAGGGGCCTGCCGGTCCACGGGCAGCGGACCCACACCAACGCTCGCACCCGCAAGGGCCCCAAGAAGACGGTGGCCGGGAAGAAGAAGGTTCGTAAGTAATGCCGAGGCCGACCAAGCAGCAGGGCG
The DNA here is from genome assembly GCA_027306755.1 of Acidimicrobiaceae bacterium. Taxonomy (GTDB): domain Bacteria; phylum Actinomycetota; class Acidimicrobiia; order Acidimicrobiales; family RAAP-2; genus JAJYVT01. The sequence goes on from DAHUZE010000002.1 coordinate 9,123, forward strand.
CCGCTCGCCGGCCCCGCCGCCGCGAGCGCAAGAACGTGAGCTACGGCGTGGCCCACATCAAGAGCTCGTTCAACAACACCATCGTCTCTATCGCCGATCCCGAGGGCAACGTGCTGGCCTGGGCGTCGGCCGGCAACGTGGGGTTCAAGGGCTCCCGCAAGTCGACCCCGTTCGCCGCCCAGCTGGCCGCCGAGGCATGCGCCCGGCGGGCCATGGAGCACGGCGTGCGCAAGGTGGACGTGCTGGTCCGCGGTCCCGGCTCGGGACGTGAGACGGCCATCCGCTCCCTCGCCGCCGCCGGAATCGAAGTGGTCGGCATCAAGGACGTGACCCCCATCCCCCACAACGGCTGCCGCCCCAAGAAGCGGCGCCGGGTCTGAGGGGGCACGATGGCGCGCTATACCGGACCCGTCTGCCGGCTCTGCCGGCGCGAGCGGACGAAGCTGTTCTTGAAGGGCGAGCGCTGTTTCTCGCTCAAGTGCCCGGTCTCCGAGGCGGTCACCGACCGCCACAGCCGGGCCTACCCTCCCGGAGAGCACGGGCGCGACCGCATGCGCCAGGGCTCCGAGTACCTGGCCCAGCTGCGGGAGAAGCAGAAGGCGCGCCGCATCTACGGCGTCTTCGAGAAGCAGTTCCGGAACCTCTACGAGGAGGCCGACCGCCTCCCGGGGATCACCGGCGAGAACCTGCTGCGCATGCTCGAGCTGCGACTGGACAACGTCGCCTTCCGGGCGGGATGGGGGGCCAGCCGGGCCCAGGCCCGCCAGCTGGTTCGCCACGGCCACGTCCTGGTGAACGGCAAGCGGGTCACCATCCCGAGCTACCGGGCCCGCAAGGGCGACACCGTGACGCTCAAGCAGTCGTCGCGCGAGATCTTCGTCGTGCGGCGCAACATGGACACCCTGGACCGCCAGCGCCCGCCGTGGCTGGAGGCGGGGGACGGGGGGTTCCGTGTGGAGGTTCTCAACCCCCCCCTACGTGACCACATCGACGAGCCCGTGCAAGAGCAGCTCATCGTCGAGTACTACTCCAAGTAAGCCTGCGAGGAACCAGTTCGATGCTCATCATCCAGCGACCCACCGTGGAGGTGCTCGACGAGGACGGTGGCGACCGCCAGCGGTTCGCCGTCGGCCCGCTCGACCCCGGATTCGGGCACACGCTCGGGAACTCCCTGCGCCGCACGCTCCTGTCGTCGATCCCCGGCGCCGCCGCGACCCAGGTCCGGTTCGACGAGGCCCTCCATGAATTCGCCACCCTGCCGGGGGTGAAAGAGGACGTCACCGACATCATCTTGAACCTGAAGGATCTGCTTGTCCGGGTCCACGGCGACGAGCCCGTCATCCTGCGGTTCGACAAGCGGGGGCCGGGCGACGCCCTGGCCGGGGACCTCCAGACCACGGCGGATGTCGAGGTCCTCAACCCGGACCTCCACATCGCCACCCTCAATGCCAAGGGCCACCTGTCCTTCGACGTAACGGTGGAGCGTGGCCGGGGCTACGTCTCGGCGGACCGCAACAAGAAGTCGTCCACCATCGGCGTCATCCCGGTGGACTCGATCTTCTCTCCCGTGCGCCGGGTGACGTTCCAGGTGGAGCCGGTGCGGGTGGAGCAGTCCACGGACTTCGACCGCCTGGTGCTGGACATCGAGACCGACGGCTCCATCTCCCCGCGCGAGGCCCTGGCTTCGGCCGGTGACACCCTGCGGACCCTGGTCGGACTGGTGGCCGACCTGGAGGAGTCGCCACAGGGCCTGGAGCTGGGCGAGACGGGCAGCGTGTCTGGCGGGTCGCCGGACATGGACCTGGCCATCGAGGAGCTCGACCTCTCCGAGCGCCCACGCAACTGCCTGAAGCGGGCTCAGATCCACACCATCGGGGAGCTCACGGAGCGCACGTACGACGACCTGCTGGCCATCACCAACTTCGGCCAGAAGTCGCTCGACGAGGTGGTCCAGCGGCTGGACGAGCGCGGGCTGTCGCTCAAGGGAAAGGACTGACCCATGCAGGGGACGCCGAAGCGGGGGCGCCGCATGGGCGGGAGCGCCGCCCACCAAAAGGCCATGCTCGGGAACCTCGTGGCCTCGCTGATCGCGGCCGAGTCGCTGGTCACGACGGAAACCAAGGCCAAAATGCTGCGCCCGGTGGCAGAGAAGTGCATCACGGCCGCCCGCAAGGGCGGCTTGCACCAGCACCGCCAGGTGGTCGCGCTCATCCGTGACCGGGACATGGCGCACAAGCTGTTCGACGAGGTCGCGCCCCGCTACGCGGACCGACCGGGCGGCTACACCCGGATCCTGAAGCTCGGGCCGCGCCCGGGGGACAACGCCCCGATGGCCCGTATCGAGCTGGTCTGACGCCTACCCGCCGCTGGCGGCTGCTGGTCGCCTACGACGGTAGGGGATTCCGGGGATTCGCGGCCCAAGACGGTGTGCCCACGGTGGCCGGGGCGCTGGCCGACGCCATCGGACGGGTGGCCCGCACGGAGGCGCCCCCGGTGCTGGTCTGCGCCGGCAGGACCGACGCCGGCGTCCACGCCAGCGGGCAGGTCGTGCACGTGGACCTGCCCGAGGGCTACGACGGGGATCTCGCCCGGGCCGTGAACCGGCAGCTGGCGCCGGAGATCGTGGTGCGGCGGGCGGACCCGGCGGCGCCCGGCTTCGACGCCCGCCGGTCGGCCACGTGGCGCCGCTACCGTTACCTGGTCCTGAACGCTCCCGTCCCCGATCCGCTGATGGCCGGCGTGGCCTGGCATGTCCCTGACGACCTGGACGTGCGGTCCATGGCCGCGGCATCCGATCCCCTCGTGGGCGAGCACGACTTCCGGGCGTTCTGCCGGCGCCCTCCCGGCACCGAGGCATCCGCACCCATCGTCCGCCGGGTCACCTCCGCCGAGTGGCACGAGGTGCGCGGCGGCTGGACACAGGGGGGCCGCGCAGAGGCGGCTCGCCTCCTGCGGTTCGACGTCGTGGCCGGCTCGTTCTGCCACCAGATGGTCCGCTCACTCGTGTCCGTCCTGGTGGATGCCGGCCGCGGCCGGGCCACGGCGGCCGCGGTGATGTACCTTCTGGCCTCCGGCTCCCGGGCTGGGACCCCCCGCCCGGCGCCGGCCCACGGGCTCTGCCTGGAGGCGGTCGGGTACGGCGGCTTGCCCTCGGGGCCTCCGGGCACTTAAACTCTCCACCCGGCTCTCAGCGACTTCTGCGAGGAACCCTCTCTTGCGTACCTACACCCCCAAAGCGGGCGAGATCCAGCGTGCCTGGCACCTGGTCGATGCCGACGGACTGGTCCTGGGCCGCGTGGCCACCGAGGTGGCCCGCATCCTGCGCGGCAAGCACCGCCCCACGTTCACCCCCCACCTGGACACGGGCGATCACGTGGTGGTGGTCAACGCGGACAAGATCGTGCTGACGGCGGGCAAGGCCGGGGACAAGTTCGCCTACCGCCACAGCGGCTACCCCGGCGGCCTCAAGAAGACCAGCTACGCCGAGCTCCTGGCCCGGCGGCCGGACGAGCTGGTGCGGCGGGCCGTGCGGGGAATGCTTCCCAAGGGCACGCTGGGCCGCCAGCAGCTGCACAAGCTCAAGGTCTATGCCGGCCCGGACCACCCCCACGCGGCGCAGTCCCCCCAGCCGCTCGACCTCTCTTCGGCCCGGAGGGCCAGCTGACATGCCTGCTCCGCTATCCCAGACGACCGGCCGGCGCAAACAAGCCGTGGCCCGGGTGCGCTTCCGCCCCGGCCAGGGCACGATCACCGTCAATCGCCGGGCCATCGAGGACTACTTCCCCTCGGCCACCCACCGGATGCTGGCCACCGAGCCGCTCCGGGTGACCAGCCTGGGCGAGGCTTACAACATCGACGCCACCATCGACGGCGGCGGGATGTCGGGCCAGGCCGGCGCCCTGCGCCTGGGGATCGCCCGCGCCCTCAGCGTGCTGGACCCCGAGCTGCGTACCGCCTTGAAGCGGGCCGGCCTGCTCACCCGGGACGCCCGGAAGAAGGAGTCCAAGAAATACGGGCTCAAGAAGGCCCGCAAGGCGCCCCAGTACTCCAAGCGGTAGCGGGTTGGCGAGACCGGGCTTCGGCACCGACGGTGTGCGCGGGGTCGCCAACGTCGAGCTGACCGTCGAGCTGGCCCTGGCCATCGGACGGGCATCGGCCCGGGTGCTGGGCGGTCCCGCCTTCGCGGTGGGGCGGGACACGCGTCAGTCGGGACCCATGCTCCAGGCCGCTCTGGCCGCCGGCATGGCGGCCGAGGGCGTGGACGTGGTCGACCTGGGAGTGCTGCCCACGGCCGGCGTCGCGTTCTCCGCCGAGCGGTCGGGGATGCCCGCGGCCATGGTGTCGGCGTCCCACAACCCTTACAGCGACAACGGCATCAAGCTCTTCGACGCCGCGGGCGTGAAGCTCAGCCCCGAAGTCGAGGCCCGGGTGGAGGGCGAGCTGGACGGGCTGGGGGGCACGGCGCGCGTTGGCGCCATCCGGTCGGACGCCGACGCGGCGCGCCGCTACGAGGCCCACCTGCTGGAAGCGCTGGAGGGCCGGCGGCTGGACGGGATGCGGGTGGTGGTCGACTGCGCCAACGGGGCCGCGTCGTACGCCGCGCCCCGGGTGCTGGCCGCGGCAGGGGCCGAGGTCCGTGCCATCTGCGCCGAGCCCGATGGGGTCAACATCAACGCCGCCTGCGGGTCGACCCATCCCCAGCGGCTGGCGGACGAGGTGACCGCGTCGGGGGCGGACCTCGGCCTGGCCCTCGACGGTGACGCCGACCGGCTGGTGGCGGTGGACCACACCGGTGCGGTCCTGGACGGCGACGCGCTGCTGGCTGTCTTCGCCCTGGACCTGGCGGGGCGCGGCGCCCTGCCGGGCGGGGCGGTGGTGGTCACCGTCATGAGCAACCTCGGGTTCCGCCTGGCCATGGCCCGCAACGGCATAGCGGTGCGCGAGACCCCGGTCGGCGACCGCCAGGTGCTGGCCGCGCTGGACGCCGAGGGGCTCGCCCTGGGAGGCGAGCAGTCCGGCCACATCGTCTTCCGGGCCATGGCCACCACCGGGGACGGAGTGCTCACCGGGCTCCTCCTGGCCGACCTGGTCGCCCGTTCGGACCGGCCGTTGGCCGACCAGGCTCGGGGCCTGATCGACCGGGTGCCCCAGGTCCTGGTGAACGTGGCCGTGGCGAACCCGGGCGGCCTGGCCGGGGCCAAGGACGTCTGGGCAGAGGTGGCGGAGGTGGAGGCCGCGCTGGGCGACAACGGGCGGGTCCTGTTGCGGGCCAGCGGGACCGAGCCGGTGGTCCGGGTCATGGTGGAGGCGCCCAGTCCGGATGTGGCCACCGACGCCGCCGGTCGACTTTCGCGCGCGGTCGAGCGGCTGCTCGGCGGGGGTTAGCCTCGGCTCCATGTGCGGCATCATCGGGGTCACCGGTGACGGCAACGCCCTGGGCGTGATCTTCGAGGGGCTGCGGCGTCTGGAGTACCGCGGCTACGACTCCGCCGGGGTGGCATTGGTCGACGGTGCCTCCCTGTGGCGACGCCGGGCCGCCGACGGCACCCACTCCGTCGACGACCTGATCGGGTCGGCGGACGAGGTGCCCGAGGCGTCGCGCACCGGCATCGGACACACGCGCTGGGCGACCCATGGGGGGCCGACCACCGAGAACGCGCACCCGCACGTGGACTGCAGCGGGCAGCTGGCCCTGGTGCACAACGGCATCATCGAGAACCACGCCGAGCTCCGGGGTCCGCTGGAGGAGCGGGGGCACGTGTTCGCGTCCCAGACCGACACCGAGGTGCTCGTCCACCTGCTGGAAGAGGAGCTGGCCGGCGGAGTGGGCCTGGCCGAGGGCCTGCGGCGGGCGCTGGCCGGGGTGCGGGGCGCCTTCAGCGTCGTGGTCCTCTCGGCCGACCAGCCCGACGTGATCGTCGCGGCCCGGCGCTCGGTCCCCCTGCTGGCCGCGGTGGGCGACGGCACCGGGTTCGTGGCCTCGGACATCTCGGCCCTCCTCGGTCGGGCCGACCGGTTCTTCGCCATCGAGGACGACCAGGTGGCGGCAGTCGGCCCCGGCACCCTCGAGGTGACCACCCTCGCAGGCGAGCCGGTCGAGCCGACGTCGGTCGTGGTGGACCCGGGGTGGGACGTGGAGGCGGCGCAGAAGGCCGGCTACGACGACTTCATGACCAAGGAGATCCACGAGCAGCCCCGGGCGGTGGCCGACACGCTGCTCGACCGGTGGGGCCCGGGCAAGGACCTGGTCATCGACGAGCTGCGGGTCCCCCCTGAGGACCTGCGGGCGGTCGACAAGGTGGTGGTGGTGGCCTGTGGGAGCAGTTACCACGCGGGGATGGTGGCCAAGTACGCCATCGAGCGCTGGGCCCGCCTCCCGACCGAGGTGGAGATCGCCAGCGAGCTGCGCTACCGGGACCCGGTCCTGCACGAGCGCACGCTCGTGGTGGGGGTGAGCCAGTCCGGGGAGACCCTGGACACCCTTGAGGCGCTGCGTGAGGCCCGCCGGTCCGGGGCCCCGACCGTCATCGTCTCCAACGTGGTGCACGCCACCATGGCCAGGGAGGCCGACGGCGTGCTCTACACCCGGGCCGGCCCCGAGGTGAGCGTGGCGTCCACCAAGTGCCATGTGGCCCAGATCGTGGCGCTGGACCTCCTGGCACTGGTGCTGGCCCAGTGGCGGGGGACCATGGGGCCGGCCGCGGTCGCCGCCGAGTTCGACGGGCTCCGTCGCCTGCCTTCGCTGGTGGACGAGGCCCTGGGACGCGCCAAGGACGTGGACGCGGTGGCCGAGGCGTTGGCCGGCGCCCGGGACTACTTCTTCCTCGGGCGCAACATCGGCTATCCGGTGGCGCTGGAGGGAGCGCTGAAGCTGAAGGAGATCTCCTACCTCCGGGCCGAGGGTTACCCGGCGGGCGAGCTGAAGCACGGGCCCCTTGCCCTGGTGGAGCCGGGCGTGGTGGTGGTGGCCGTGCTGGACCCGCTGCAGGACAAGATGCGCTCCAACATCGCCGAGGCCAGCGCCCGGGGAGCGACGGTCGTGGTGGTGGCCGCCGACGGCGAGGACGTGACGGGGCTGTCGGACCACGTCCTGCGGGTGCCCCGGGTGGACGATCCGATCCTGGCCCCGGTGGTGACGGTGGTCCCCCTCCAGCTGCTGGCCTACGCCCTGGCCCGGAGGCTGGGCAACGACGTGGACCGGCCCCGCAACCTGGCCAAGACGGTCACGGTCGAGTGACGCCGGATGACGGTCACGGTCGAGTGACGCCGGATGACGGTCACGGTCGAGTGACGCCGATCGCCGGCGTGGGAGTGGACGCGGTGGATGTGGCCCGGTTCCGGGCCGTGCTCCTCCGCCGCCCCCGGATCGGCGAGCGCCTCTTCACCGAGGCCGAGCGGCGCGACGGCCATGGGGACCCGCAGCGGCTCGCGGCGCGCTTTGCCGCCAAGGAAGCCACGATGAAGGCTCTGGGGCACGGGATCGGCGCCATGGGTTGGCACGACGTGGAGGTGGTGCGGGAGGCGAGCGGCGCTCCCGCCCTGCGGCTCCGGGCGTCGGCGGCGGCGCTGGCCCGGCGCCGGGGCGTGGCCCGCTGGCACGTCTCGCTCACCCACACCGACACGGTGGCGATGGCCATGGTGGTGGCCGAGTCGGCCGACGCGTCCTAGCGATGCTGCCGGTCGTCACCGTCCAGGAGATGCGCGACGCGGACGCCGCCGCGCCCGAGCCGGAGGCGGTGCTCGTGCGCCGGGCCGGGACGGCTGCAGCCGGCCACGCCTTGGCCCTGCTGGGGGGTGCCTACGGCCGGCGGGTGGTCGTCGTGGCGGGAAAGGGCAACAACGGTGCCGACGGACGGATCGCCGCCGGCGTGCTGGCCCGGCGGGGGGCCCGCGTGATCGTGGCGGCCGCCGACGCCCGCCTGCCGCCGTGCGACCTCGTCATCGACGCCGCCCTGGGCACGGGCCTTCGCGGCTCCTATGTGGCGCCCGCGGCGCCACCCGGGGCCAAG
>DAHUZE010000003.1 GCA_027306755.1 Acidimicrobiaceae bacterium
CCAGCGCGAGCTCGCGAAGCGCCTGGGCGTCTCCCAGCCACGCGTCGCCGCCATCGAACGCTCGCACAACGTGACGATTGAGGTACTCGAACAGTACGTCGAGGCGCTCGGCGCAAAGCTCGAAGTGAACGTCGTCACGGGTCGCCGCAAGACCCGGCTGCTGGGGGCGAATAACGAGGCTGCCAAGTCGGCCTGAGCGGTCCGATACTTACGGCGTTCGTCGGGAGAGACTCGCACCCACCGCCAGCCGTGGGCGCTTTTGGGCGCAATGTGGGCATCGCGGCAGACGCGGTGATCAGCTCGTGCACAGACTCAGTGCCGTAACGGCGACCGTGGCGTACTTCACGGTGACGCTGCCGCCCATGGCGTCGATGACGGCGCCGGCGTCCGCCAGGAGTGCGTCGAGCTGGGATCGCTCCAGGCGGTTGAAGCCACCGCCAGTAGCCATCGCCTCCAACCACTCGTCTCGGGTGTAGGCGCGTTCCCGGTCGATCTGCCACCGCTCCGGTTCGCTGAACGCACGGGCGTCTCGTATGCCCTCGGCCGCCTTGGCGTAAAACGCCTGGTACCCGGCGGGGCCGCCGGTCGAGGCTCGAGCAGCCGGGGCGCCGGGAACAACGCGGCGGAAGGCATCAGCGAGGGCCTCGCCGACGTCCGAAGGGAGCTCCATTGCATTCCAGAACACGGCCAGACGACCACCAGGCTGGAGCACCAGTGCCGCTTTGGCTGCACCGGCCCCCGGATCGAGCCAATGCCAGGTCTGGGCGGCGATCACCGCATCGAAGGTCCTCCCGGCCGGTTCCCACTCCTCGAACCTCGCCACTTCCACCTGTAACCCTCTTCGTCGGGCATACTCAGCCATTCGCTCGTCGGGGTCGACCCCAAGGACCGTGCACCCGGCCGCTTGGAAGGCTTGCGCGGCGATGCCGGTGCCGATGCCGACGTCGAGGATCTCTCGTCCGGGGCTCGCCGCGACGATCTGTCGACCAATGCCTGCGGGCAGTCGGGTCGCGCACGGTGATAGCGCTCGGGATCGCCACCGAAACCCTCGGCCAGCAGACGGAAGCGATACGGCTCGGCGCCCGAGCAGCCGGGCGGTAGAATGACCACGTGCCCATTCCAAGTGGGCGACTGCCCACTTGGCAACCTGATCCGCACCGGGGAAGAAGAGAGCCGTGCCCACCGGAGTCGCCCTCCACGATGCGCCCGAGCGCCTGTTCGAGGCTGCTGAGCGGGTGATCGTGCGCGATGGCCCCAACGCCTTGACCAGTCGGTCGGTGACCGCGGAAGCCGGTGTCGCCAAGGGTGTGCTCCACCGCCACTTCACCGACTTCGACGACTTCTTGGCGGCGCTCGTGCTCGACCGCGTCAACGGGGTGCACAAGTTGGCGGCATCGCTCGAGGATCGACCGGGAACGGGCTCCGTGGTCGCGAACCTAACCGACGCGCTCATGGACCTCTTCGGCCCGATCGCCGTGGCTATCGTCGGCCTCGTCATCTCCCGAGATGGTCTGCGGACTCGGCTCCGGGAGGCCGGGGCCGCCCGTCTGCCGGTCCTCGAAGAAGGGGCAACCATGATCGGTCAGCACCTCCGCGCTGAGCGCGAGCTGGGCCGTGTTGTTGAGGACACCGATGTCGACACCATCGCCCCCACCTTGATCGGGGCGGCTCACCTGTTGTTCGCCCAACCCGAAGGCGGCCAGCCACCTTGGAGCGAGGTCGAAAAGATCGTGAGAACGGTTGTTGCCCACGTGATTGTCGAACGGCGATGACTGGCTGGCGCACCGCCGAGTAACCGGAAGCGAGCGGTGGCCCCTATCGGCTGTCCCCGAACATCGAGAGGGCCTCGATCGGAGAGTGCCCACTACCGCCGGCCGCAGGCGCTTGTATCCTGGTCGCTAGCCCACTCAAGTGGTCGACGAGGCCGGGATCACCGAGGCCGAAGACGCTATCGAGCCCTACCTCTCGGCGTCCGAGCCCGGCACGCTGTCGGAGGCCCAGTGCGGCAAGCGTCTCGAAAGCCTCGCCGGCAAGGTGCGCAATCTCCGGGAGCGGCGGGAGGACCTGATCGTCGCCGTGCAGCAGGACGCGGCCTCCGCACCCGCCGCCGAGGTGATCGCCGAGATGCGGCGCAACATCGAACACGCGCTCACCCACGGCGCCGTGCCGGTCCGCAAGGCGCTGCTCCAGGAGCTCGTCCACGAGATTCGCGCCGAACGTCGCGACCGCGATGCACCGCGCTCCGCGTGCCCGGTCGCGCGGGACCAAGGACCGCGCCCTAGCGCGATGGCGATGGCGGTGGCGATGGCGATGGCGATGGCGTGCCCCCAACGGGATTCGAACCCGTGCTTCCGCCTTGAAAGGGCGGCGTCCTGGGCCGCTAGACGATGGGGGCTGGGGAGCTTCTGGGTCGCCGCCGGGCGCGGGACGGGAACGCTGGCGCGGCAGCTCTGCGGCGCGGAGGCACGCTACCAGCGGCGGCGGTCCCGGTCCGTCGCCGCCGCTGGTCGGTACGGGTCCGGCACCGGCAGCCTCCTACGAATGGGCGCGGACGCCGTCGGGCGCGCCGGCTACCGCCGGTTCTGGCCGCCGGCGGGCCACGGCGGGCACCGTGGACTCCAGCCGCTCCGGTGCGTGGTGGGTGAGGGCCAGGACGAACTGGGTCACCCCGATCACCAGGACGGTGGCGCCCAGCTCGTGCAGCTCGACCAGCGCGGCCGGGAGATGGGTGAAGTACTGGGTGTAGCCGACCACGCCCTGGGCGACGAGGACCACCACCAGCATGCGGGCCGCCTTGCGCACCCGTTCGGGCACGTCGAGCGCGTGGAGGGCGACTGCCAGGGAGATGACGACTCCGATGAGGAAGAGGGCCATCGTGGAGTGGAGCTCGGCCATCTGCCGCAGGGCCACGGGAATCCGCTTGGCCACCTCCTGGCCCTGCGCCCCACCCGAATCCGGCGCGGTCCCGGTGGTGGCTGACCCGGCGGCCAGCACGAGCGCCACCATCGCGGCCATGCCCCAGGACAGGAGCAGGATGGCCCTCGGCACCAGCGCCCTCCCCGAGCCTGGGGCGTAGGTGCGGCTGGATCGGTGCAGCAGCACGGCCGCGTCCACCACCAGGACCATGGTGGCCAGGAAGTGGACCATCACCAGGTACGGGTTGAGCTTGGTGTACACGACGATGCCGCCGAGCACGGCCTCCATCAGGACGCCGGCAACGAGGCCGCCCGAGAGCCAGACCAGGTCCTTGCGCGCTGGCCGGCGCAACAGGGCGGCCAGGAAGGTCACCCCGATCACGACGACCAGCAGCACGGTGACCATCCGGTTCCCGAACTCGATCAGCGAGTGGAACTGGAGAGGGGGAGTGACATGGCCCTTGAAGCAGTCGGGCCAGTCCGTGCAGCCCAGCCCCGAGCCGGTCACCCTGACCGCGGCGCCGGTCAGCACGATGGCGGACACGCAGATCAGGGTGACCAGGGACAGCCGGCGCACCAGGAGCGGCGACGCCGCCGGCAGCCGGCGCGACCATCGGTCTGTTGCGCGGACGGGGGCAGGCACGCTTGCCGATGGTAATGGGCGGTGTCGAGCCGAGGCCTGCGGGCGCCCACAGCCCGCGCCACGCCGCGCCGCGCCCGAACCTGCGGCCCTGCCTGGCCGCTCCATGGGGGGCGTCGTAGGCTCGGCCGAGCCGATGACCCCTTCAGACCGTCCCGCTGCCACATCCGCCGAGACCCCCGCCCCTGCACCGATCCCGACTGCACCGCCCCCTGGGCCGGCAGCCCCTGCGCCGCCCCCGCCAACCCCACCCGCGCCGTCCCGCAAGCCCCGGCTGGTGTTCCTGGCCGCGGGCGCCGTGCTGGCCGCGATCCTGGCCGTGTTCCTCTTCACCGACGTGGGCACGGGCGGGAAGTCGGTCCGGCCCACGGCCGGCTCGCCCGTCCCCACCTTCACCCTGCCCGCGCTGATCGGCAAGGGCACGGTGGGCGTGCCGGCCGACGGCGGGGGGAACGGCCGCCCGGCGATCCTGCTGTTCTTCGCGAGCTGGTGCACGCCGTGCCAGGCCGAGATGCCGGCCCTGGCCCACGTCTACCGCAGCCAGCAGGCGGCCAGGAGCCGGCTCGCCCTGGTGTCGTTGGTGGGGGTGGACGGGAGCGACCCCAAGGCCGACGCCACCCGGTTCGTCCGGGCGTCGGGGGTCACCTTCCCCGTCGGGACGGATCTCAACTACACAGTGACCCAAGGCCTGTTCGGCTTCACCGGGCTGCCCGAGTCCGTGTTCGTGAAGGCCGACGGAACGATCGCCGGTATCCACCTGGGCGCCCTGTCCACCGGGGCCTTCGTCTCCTGGGAGCACAAGCTCCTGGCGTCCGGCTGAGCCAGGCACACGCCGGCGCGGCGGCCCCCGCTCACTCCCAGCGGCCCCCGCTCACCCCGGCCCCCGCTCACTCCCAGCGGAAAGTGAGCGATGCGGCCACGGCCGCCCCCAGGGCCCAGGCGCCCAGGACCGCCCACGCCTCCACCGGCACGGCTCCGCCCGTGCCCAGTGCCGCGTGGAAGGCGTCGGACAGGGCCGCCGCCGGGAGGGCCCGGGCCAGGGCGGCCAGGCTCCCGGGGAGCTTGGCCAGCGGCACGATCATGCCGCCGAGCAGCAGGAGAACCAGGTAGAGGCCGTTGGCCGCGGCCAGGTTCAGCTCGGCCCGCAGCAGGCCGGCCATGAGCAGACCCAGACTGCCGAAGGCCACGGTGGCCAGTACGGCTGCGGCCAGGGCCTCCCCCGCCCCGGACCCGGCCGGGCTCCAGCCCAGGCCGTAGCCCACGGGCACCAGTACCGCAACCTGGACCACCTCCACCAGGAAGATGGTGGCCACCTTGGCCGCCAGCAGCCGGCTCCGGCCCAGCGGGGTCGTGCCCAGCCGCTTGAGCACGCCGTATCCACGCTCGAAGCCGGTGGCGATGCCGAGGGACACCATGGCCGTGGACATGACGGCCAGCGAGAGGATGCCGGGGGTGAAGAAGGCGACCGAGGACTCCCGTCCCGTGGACACCACGTGGGACGTGGAGAAGAACACGAGGAAGGCGACGGGGATACCCACGGTGAGGAGCAGGGTCTCGCCTCGGCGCAGCGTCATGTACGTTTCTGCGCCGATCTGCGCCACCAGCGGGCGCCAGGCCCGGGTCATCTCCCGGCTCCCCGCCCGGCGCGACGCCCGCGCCCGCCCGAGCCATCGTGGCCAACGGCATCGCCGCCTTCCTCCGCGCCCACGATCGCCAGGTACGTCTCTTCCAGGGTCCGACCGGTCCGCAGGTCGCTCAGGGTCAGGTCCCGTCGGGCCAGCCATGCGGTGAGGGTGGCGGTGAGTGCCGGCGTGGCCGCTGCCGCGATCCGGTAGCGGCCCGCGGACTCCTCGGCCACCGGCGCACCCAGTTCATCGCCCAGGGCGGCGACGTCCAGCCCCGGGGGTGCGCCGAAGGCCACCGTGGCGGAACCGCCTGCGTCGGCGGCAAGCGACCGGGGCGTCCCCTCGGCAACAACCGTGCCGTGGTGGAGGATGACCACCCGGTCTGCCAGCCGCTCGGCCTCGGCCAGCTCGTGGGTGGTGAGCACCACGCAGCGCCCGCGCTGGCGCAGTGCGGCCACCACGTCGCGCACGGCCAGGCGCCCCTCGGGGTCGACGCCGGCGGTCGGCTCGTCCAGGAAGAGCACCTCCGGCCTCCCCACCAGGGCCAGGGCGAGGGACAGCCGAGCCTGCTCCCCGCCCGACAGGTGGCGCCACGGGGTGCTGGCGACGTCGCCCAACCGGACCAGGTCTAGCAGGGCCTCGGGGTCCTCCGGCAGCTCGTAATAGGCCGCGAAGAGCTGGAGCGCCCTGCGGGGCCCGAGCATCGGGTAGATGCCGCCGCGCTGGAGCATGACCCCGATACGCGGGACGAGCGCCCGGTGGTCGGTCACGGGGTCGAGCCCGAGGACCCGCGCCGTCCCCCCCGACGGTCGGCGGTAGCCCTCGAGGCACTCGACGGTGGAGGTCTTGCCGGCTCCGTTGGGGCCGAGCACGCAGAGGATCTCGCCCCGGCGGGCAATCAGGGTGACGCCGTCCACGGCGGTGCGTGCCCCGTAGCGGACGACCAGGTCCGTGCAGGCGACCGCCACGTCCTGGTGGTCGGGTGACGCTGGGTTGGCGGAGCCTTCGGCGGGCATCGGCGGTCACGCTACTGTCGGCGGGCAAATGATCGACATTCGTCTCGTCCGGGATCAGCCCGACCTCGTGAAGGAGGCGCTGGGCCGTCGCGGCATCCCCTCGCAGGAGGTGGACGCGCTCGCAGCCCTCGACGCCGACCACCGCAGCGCGCTGGCGCGACAGGAGGCGCTGCGGGCCCGGGTGAAGGCTCTCTCGCGCCAGGTGGGTGAGGCCCGCAAGCAGAAGGAAGATGCCGCGGCGTCGGCGCTCGCCAAAGAGAGCCGCCGCGTCGGCGTGGAGGAACGGACCGCGGCGGAGGAGTCCGACCGTCTGGCCAACGAGCTGCGGGCCCGGCTGCTGGTCACCCCCAACCTGCCGGCCGACGACGCCCCCGACGGCGGCGGCCCCGAGGACAACGTGGTCGGCCGCCGGTGGTGGCCCGGGATCGACGCCGGCGCGCCGGAGCCCGAGCCGGCGGAGCACCAGCGGGTGCCCCACTGGGACGTGGGCGCCGAGCTCGGCATCCTGGACATGCCGCGGGGTGCCCGGATGTCCGGGTCCATGTTCCCGCTGTTCCGGGGGCCCGGCGCGCGCCTGCTCCGGGCGCTCACTGCATTGGCCCTGGACCGCCACGCAACAGCCTGGGAGGAGATCCGGCCGCCCACCATGGTGCTGACCGAGACGATCACGTCCACCGGTCACCTGCCCAAGTTCGCCGACGAGGCGTACCACGTGGAGCGGGACGACCTGTGGCTGATCCCGACGGCCGAGGTGCCGCTGGCGTCGGTGCACCGGGGCGAGGTCCTGGACGAGGCTGCGCTGCCGGTGCAACTGACCGCTGTCACCGGCTGCTTCCGCCGGGAGGCGGGGGCGGCGGGCCGGGACACCCGGGGCCTGCTGCGGGTCCACGAGTTCGACAAGGTCGAGCTGTTCGCCTTCGCCACGCCGGTCCAGTCGGCGGCGGTCCACGCGGACATGCTGGCCCGGGCCGAATCCCTGCTGCAGACCCTCGAGCTGCCGTACCGGGTGCTCGACCTGTGCACCGGGGACCTGGGAGCGTGGGCCAAGCGGACCTTCGACCTGGAGGTGTACGCCCCCGGATCGGATCGCTGGCTGGAGGTGTCCTCGGTCAGCTGGGTCGGCGACTACCAGGCCCGCCGGGCCAACATCCGCTACCGCCCGGCCGACGGAGGGGGGAACCAGCTGGTGCATACCCTCAACGGCTCGGCGCTGGCGTGGCCCCGGATCTGGGCCGCCCTCGTCGAGTGGGGGCGGCAGTCTGACGGCTCGGTCCGCCTGCCCGAGGCGCTGGCCCCCTGGTTCGGACCGTCGCCCGCCATCGGGCCCCGGGTCGTCTGACTGCCCACCCGCAGGCACCGCGGTTGCGGCGGCCGGTGGGGGTGCGATCGCCGGCGGCGCCTCTGTTACCTGGCGGGCGACGCGTCGAAGCGGTAGCCCACTCCCCGCACCGTCGTGATGAGCACCGGGTGGGACGGGTCGAGCTCGATACGGGACCGCAGGCGCTTCACGTGCACGTCCAGCGTCTTGGTGTCCCCGATGTAGTCGGCACCCCACACCCGGTCGATCAGGATGTCGCGCGTCAGCACCCGTCCGGCGTTCTCCAACAGGAGGGCCAGCAGCTCGAACTCCTTGCGCCGCAGGTGCACCTCGTCACCCCGGACGAAGACGCGGCGCTTGTCGACGTCCACCCGGACGTCGCCCGCCTCCCAAGCCTCTTCGCTCGGGGCCGCATGCGGGCTGGCCGCCGCGCCTCCGCCGCCGGCGTTGCCGCCCCTCCGCATGACGGCCCGGATCCGGGCCACCAGCTCGCGAAGGCGGTAAGGCTTGGCCACGTAGTCATCGGCACCCACCTCGAGCCCGACCACCGTGTCGATCTCCGCACCCTTGGCCGTCACCATGATGATGGGCACGTTGGACCGGCTGCGGATCGACCGGCAGACATCGATCCCGGACACCTTGGGCAGCATCAGGTCCAAGAGCACGAGGTCCGGCTCGGACTCGTCAAATAGGCGCAGCGCCTCGCTGCCGTCCCGGGCCACGGTGACGGCGAAGCCCTCGCGACCCAGGCCGACGACCAGCGCGTCGATGAAGGACTCCTCGTCCTCGGCCAACAGCACGTTCAACGGGTGGGGATCCTGAGTCATGGCGCCACCGCCAAAGGGTACCGGCAGCGCCGGGCGTGCGGCGACGGCCGCGGCCACTGGAAGTGCCGGGTCGCTGGAACTGCCGGGCCACTGGAAGTGCCGGGTCGGGAAGTGCCGGAGCGCCGATTCGCAGAGCCCGTGCCGAGGGGCGCCACCCCGCGGTCGAGGGACGAATGCCGGTCAGGCCGGGCGGTCGGTCTGCAGAGGGAGCACGAGCGTGAAGGTCGACCCCTCGCCTTCCCGGGACTCCACCTCCACCCAGCCCTGGTGGTTGGTGGCCACGTGGCGCACGATGGAGAGGCCGAGGCCCGTTCCCCCGGTCTCCCGGCTCCGCCCGTGGTCGACGCGGTAGAAGCGCTCGAAGATGCGGTCCAGGTCCCGCGCCGGGATACCGACGCCGTGGTCGGTCACCGAGATGCGCACCGTGTCCCGGCTGGTCCGGGGCGCACCGGTCTCGGCCCGGACCACGCCGCTCTCCACGCCGGTGGCCACGCCGCTCTCGACGCCTCCGGCCGCTCCGGTCGACCCATCGGGGGGTGTCGCCCCGTTCACCGGCACCTGTGCCTGCACCGGCACTGTGCCCTGTGCCTGCACCGGACCTGCCACCGGCGCTGTCCCTGGCGACATGCCTGTGGCCACCGCGCCCATCCCGACCTCATCGGGAGCGGCATGGGCCGGCCAGCTGGCGCCAGGGGGTTGGGGTGCGCCCGCTGCGGCGGTCACGACCGTGCTGGCGACGGGGGCGACGGTCGGGCCGGCGGCCAGCAATCCCGGATCGGGTGCGGGCAGGGGCGCGCCGCCGTCGTCCAGGGAGCCGGGGGCGACCACTCCGGTCACGGCCACCGTGGTCCCGTCATAGGAATAGGTGACGGCGTTCTCGATGAGCGCGTGCATGGCCGAGACCAGCTGGCGCCGGTCCCCGTAGACCGCCACCGGCGGGTCGGGCTCGGTCAGGGTGAGGGAGATGCCCCGCTGCTCTGCCGATGACCGGACCCGTTCCAGTGCCTCGGCCATGACGAGGTTGACCAGCACCGGCTCCCGGGGCGGGGCGGCCTCGGACTCGATGCGGCTGAGGTCCAGCAGGTCGTCGATGATGCGGCTGACCCGGAAGGCCTCGGTGTGGATCCGGTTCGCCAGGCGGCGACCCACCTCCACGTCGGGCTCGGCCACCAGCGTCTCGGCCAGCAGGCCCAGGGCGCCCATCGGCGTCTTGAGCTCGTGGCTCACGTTGGCCACGAAGTCCCGGCGGATCTCCTCCAGGCGCCGGCGTTCGGACACGTCCTCGATCACGGCGATGACTCCGAGGGGGCGCCGTCCGTCGTCGATGAGCCGGGCCCGGACGGTCAGCGTGCGCCGGGGTGGTCCGTAGAGGTCCAGGGTGCGCTCGGCCCCGCCCCGGTCCCAGGCGTCCTCCAGCAGCTCGGTCACGGCCTGGGCGGCCAGCGCGTCGCCGTGCCGGCTGGCCATGAGGGCGTTGGCCCGGGTGTTGCGGTAGACGACGGCCCCGCTCTCGTCGCAAAGGACCACACCCTGGGAGAAGGTGTCCAGGGACCTGCGGAGGCGGATGGCGTCCGCGCTGGTGTCGGCAACCGCCTCGGTGGCGGCACCGGTCACCTGCTCCAGGTAGGACAGGGCCGTCTCGATGGTTGCGCTGTCGTCGGGCGAGTCGATGCCCAGGCGAGAGCCCAGGGCCGTCAGCCGCTGGGCCAGGGCCCGCCGGCCCGAGCGCCGGCCCACCAGCGCGGCCACCCCCACGCCGACCACGAACACCGCCCCTCCGATGGCGTACACCTCGACCGCCGGCAGCGTGGACGCCGCGGCCAGGGCGTCGCGAAAGACCGTTCCCATGGCAGGTCTCATGGGTGAAAGGGCATGAGCGGACGCCGTCAGCACCTGCGCCGGCGAGTGATGGCCGGCAGGCAGCGCGTCCTGTGCGGCGGGCCCCACACCCTCAGCATGACAGCCCGGTCGCGCGCACAGTGGGACGCCGCGACGGCCACCGGGGTTGGAAATTCTGGACGGAACATCTTGAAAAGACATGGAAAATCATGTACAGTCCTGGCCACCACGGAAAGTGGGCGGGAAGGGTGGGGGAAGAGGAGCTCCCTTGTACGCAGCACGCGCCTTCGCGGCGTCGTCGTCCATCGCGCCCGTCGGGCAGCTGGAGACGCTCGGCCATCACCTGCGGGTAGTGGCGGTACTCCTGGCGGCGACGCTGACACCGGCCGCAGCCTTCTCGCCAACAGCCGGCAAACTCCCCGGCGGCTCGGTCCTCCAGTCGCTCGTTGACGGCCTGGGGGGCTGGGCTCTCATCCTCGCCCTGGCTGGGCTGGTCATCGGGGCGGCGTTGTGGGCCGTGGGGTCGCACTCGCAAAATTACCAACAGTCCTTCACGGGCAAGCGGGCGGTGCTCGTGTCCGGGTTCGCGGCCCTGCTGATCGGCGCGGCCCCGGTGATCGTGGACTTCTTCTTCCACACCGGCCTCAGCGTCACCAATCCCGTTGTCCCGTGACGGCGGGGTTGAGCTGCCCCATCCCGATCTCCCCGGTCTGCGACCTGATCAGCGGCGCCGGGAGCGGGTTGGCGGGCGACGTCCTGTCGACCATCGTCAGCTGGATCGTCCAAGGCGCCAGCTGGCTCCTGAACCAACTGGGTTCCGTCATGTCGTCCACCACGCGCGTGAACCTCGGCGCGGCCTGGTTCCACCAGCACTATGCCGTGATGGCCTCGCTGGCGGCCGTCGTCGCCGTGCCCATGCTCCTTCTGGCTGCCATCCAGGCCATCTACGGGCAGAGCCCGGCCGTGCTGGTCCGTGCCGCATTCGTGCAACTTCCGCTTGCCGGCCTGCTGACGGCGGTGGCGGTGCAGCTCGTGCAGCTGGCGCTGACAGCGACCAACGCGCTGTCAACGGCGGTGTCGACGAGCGCCGGCGGGGACATCACCAAGACGCTCACCCGCGTGGCCTCCCGCCTGGTGGCCATGGGGACCGGGCTCCCGGGCTTCGTGTTGGGCCTGGCTTCGCTGCTGGTGGTAGCGGGTGCCCTCGTCCTGTGGCTGGAGATGGTCGTCCGGGCGGCCGCGGTGTACGTGGCCGTCATGTTCCTCCCACTCGCCATGGCCAGTCTGGTGTGGCCGGCCGTCTCGCACTGGTGCCGCCGCCTGGTGGAAACGCTGGCGTCGCTGATCCTGTCCAAGTTCGTTGTGGTGGCCGTGCTCTCGCTGGCGGTCGGAGCCATCGGGACAGGCAAGGGCTTCTCCACATTGCTGAGCGCGGGCGCGCTGCTGCTGCTGGCAGCCTTCACCCCCTTCACGCTCCTTCGCCTCGTCCCGGTCATCGAGTCCGGGGCGGCTCTGCAACTGGAAGGCGCACGGCAGCGGGCCGGGCACGCCCTGGGAACGCTGCCGCGCAGCGCGGCTTCCTTCGCCCTGCGCCAGGCTCGAATGGCCGGTCTGGCGGCCGGAGCGGCCGGGGCCGTGGGCACGGGGCTGGATGTGGACCCCGAGGCGCCAGGCTCCGGCGACAGTTTGGTGGGCGGCCAGGGAGCGGCCGGTCCGGGTGGGGAAGAAAGCGAGGCGCCCGGCGGAGGCGATCGACCGGGTGGAGGCGGCGCCTTGGAAGGACTCGACGCCCTGGGCAAGTTCTTCGGTGGGAGGTGGGGAGGAACGATGGATGAGGCGACAGGCTCAGTGGGACGTGGGAAATGGCCTTTCGGACCGGGTCCCGACACCGAACCTGGCGGGCTGCCCGGGACACTGCCGATGTGGGAGGCCGACCCCGAGGCAACGGCCGCGGTGCTGAGCGCGCTCCACACCGAGCCCCCGCCGCTCGTTCCGACAGCTGTGGGCGGGATCATCCGCGGCGTCCGCCGGCCGGTGTGGGGCGGGACAGAGCCGCCGAGCCGCTTCGAGCCCGGGCCCAAGGACGACTGGTGGACAGCAGAGGAGTACATACGGGATCTGAACAGCGGCACGCTGTTCTTCCAGTACCCGACACAGCAGAAGTGGTTCCCGATCGACGATCCTCCCGAGACATTGGACGGGGATGTCTGGTGAGCCGCGGCGGGCGGCCGCCCGCTACAGCTTCGGCCCGCTGGAACGGCGGGGCCTGATCGCGGGCTGGCGGGGCGGGCAGATCGCCGTGATGGCCGCCGGCATCGTTGCTGCCATCGTCGTGCTGCACGGCCGTCCGACCGGCCCTCGCATCGGGATCGCCGTTCTGTGCGTTGCCGTGTGCGTGGCTGTCGCCTGGTGGCCGCTGGGCGGACGCACCGCGGAGGAGTGGCTGCCGACCGTGGTGCGATGGAGCGCCGCCGGCGCCACCGGGAGGCGCCGCCGGCGCTCGAGGGTGTCAGCGGCGGGCCACTGCCTCGGCCCGGACGGTCTGCCGTGCATGATGGACAGCGCCGGTGGTGCCACCGCAGGGACGGCGGCCGGACGCTCGGTCGGCGCCGGTCCGTTCCGCGGGCTCACCGTTCTCGGGTTCCGGCCCGACGGCGGGGGTGTCCGGGGCGGCGCCGTCCCGGGAACCGGCAGGGGCGGCGGCGCGGGTGGCGGCGGAGACGACGGCGCGGATGGCGGCGCCGGAAGCGGATCGATCGGCGTGGTCCGGGACGCTCGCAACCGGACCTATACGGCAGCCATGTCGGTGCTAGGCCACAGCTTCGCCCTCCTGGGAACCGAGGACAAGGAGCGCCGGATCGGCTCGTGGTCCGGCATCCTGAGCTCGCTCGCCCGGGAGCGATCGGTCCTGCACCGCTTGCAGTGGGTAGCCACCACCGTGCCGGACGACGGGGCGGCGGTGGCCGGGCACCTTGAGGCGAACGCCGTGTTGGCCGAGGACGCCACGGCCCACCAGTCGTACCGCACACTGCTCAGGAGCGCCGGCGCGGAGACGTGCCGCCACGAGGTGCTCCTGGCCGTCCAGCTGCGGATGGCAGGTCCGGCGGCACGGGCCGTCCGCTCCCTCGGGGGCGGAGACAAGGCGGCATGCGCTGTGCTGTGGCGCGAGCTCGGCTCGCTGCGGGCTCAGCTGGCATCGGCCGACATGCCGGTCGAGCAGGTGCTCGACGAACGCGCCCTGGCCGGGGCAATCCGTCGGTCGGGGGCAGCGGCGCCGGGCGGGCGGGCATGCCCACCCTGCGGAGTCGGCTGGCCGTGGCCCATGGCCCTGGCGCCCGAGTGGTCGTGCGTCCGGGCAGACGATGCGTGGCACGCCACGTACTGGATCGCCGAGTGGCCCCGCGTGGACGTGGGTCCCGAGTTCCTTGCTCCGCTGCTCCTGGGCTCGGTCCGCAGGTCGGTGGCCGTGGTCATGGAGCCGCTCGGCCCGGCCCGTGCCGTGCGCCAGGCCGAGCGGGCCCGAACCGCGGACATCTCCGACGCCGAGCTGCGCCGCCGGGGCGGGTTCCTGGCCACCGCCCGGAGGGCCAAAGAGGCCGAGCTGGCCAGCCGGCGGGAGGCGGAGCTGGCCGACGGCCACGCGTCGGTCCGGTTCTCGGGCTATGTCACGGTCAGCGCGCCGAGCCGCGAGCAACTGGCGGCCGCGTGCGACGCAACGGAGCAGGCGGCCTCACAGTGCCGCCTGGAGCTGCGCCGGCTCTACGGGGACCAGGCGCAGGCGCTCGCCTGCACGCTCCCGCTGGGCAGGGGATTGTCGTGAAAGCGATTGCCTCGCCGTCCCGGCCCATCCCCCGCACCCAAGGATGCAGGGAGGCAAGATTTCTTGACTGGGCTCCGGCAGGTCAGCTCGTGCCCCGCCTTCGGACCGGGGGTCAGCGGAAAAGCCGCTCCTCCAAATCCGAGCTCGTGACGCGATGGTGCGAGGCGACTTCACCGAGGACGGCCGCCAACGTAAAGCCGCCGGGAAATGACAGGAGGAGTCGCCGGTAGTAGCGACGGAGCCTGCGCTCCACGCAAGGAAGTGGACCCGCCGACCACTGAGCCGGTGACGGCCGGCCGTACGAGGCGACCGTTTCATTCCGTGCGTCGTGCCCGTCCCCCATGCAACCGCAGCCGCAACCGCGGCCGATATCGCAGCCGGTCGCGATGTTGAGTCCTCGCACCTCGCCGCGCATGCCGGCTCACCAGGTGACGACGCGCCATCTCGGCGCCGCGTACCCCCTCCTGACGGAGGCCGGACTCGGGTCCAAGGGTGTCCTCGTCGGGCGGGACCTGCTGGGTGGCTCCTTCGTGCACGACCCGTTCGAGCTCTACGCCGCCGGCGTGCTGTCGAACCCCAACATGATCGTGTTCGGCCAGATCGGCCGGGGAAAGAGCGCCTTCGTCAAGACGTACCTGTGGCGCCAGGCGGTGTTCGGTCGCCGGGCCTGGGTGGTCGACCCCAAGGGCGAGTACCGGGCTCTCGCCACTGCCTGGGGGGCCCGGCCCGTTTCGCTTCGCCCCGGCGGGAGCGTGCGACTCAACCCCCTCGATCCGGGGCCCAGCGGGGAGGAGGACGCCCTGGAAGGTGAACCGGGAGCGGATACGGCGTTGGGGTTGCGGGTGAACCGGCGCCAGGCAGAGGTGCTGGCGTCTCTGGCCGCGGCCTGCCTCGGCCGATCCCTGCTGCCCCGGGAGCGGGCGGCAGCCGACCTGGCGCTCGTGCAGGCGTCAATACGGGCGTCGGGGGGTGTACCCACGTTGCCTCAGGTGGTGGACGCCCTGCTCGAGCCGAGCGTCCAGGCGGCGGCGTCCCTCCGGACGGGTCGGACCACCTTGCTGGAGGACGGTCGGGACGTGGCGCTGGAGCTGCGGCGCCTGGTGCACGGAGACCTCCGCGGCATGTTCGACGGGCCGACGACGGCAGGCTTGGACCTGTCGGGCGCCTTTGTGTCATTGGACTTGTCCGCCCTCTACAACTCGCCGGCGCTGGGCGTCCTCATGGCGTGTACCACCGCCTGGCTGCATGCCACGCTGGCCCGGCAGTCAGCTTCGGCCGCAACCTCCGGTGCCCACGTGTTCGTAGTGGTGGACGAGGCCTGGGCGGTGCTCGCCAATCTGGGGGTGGCCCGGTGGTTGCAGGCCTCGTGGAAGCTGTCGCGGGCGTACGGAGTTGCCAACGTGGCTGTCCTGCACCGCCTGTCGGACCTCCGGGCGGTGGGAGCAGCCGACTCCGAGCAGGTCGGACTGGCCAGCGGCCTGCTAGCCGACTCGGAGACCCGGGTCGTCTACGGGCAGGCGCCGGGAGAAGTGGATCAGGCCTCCGATCTCCTTTCGTTGTCAGAGACCGAAGCCGAGCTGCTGCCCCAGCTTCGCCGGGGCGTGGCCTTGTGGAAGGTCGGCCGGCGGTCGTTCCTGGTCCAGCACGTCGTTGCCGGTGCCGAGCGGGCGCTGGTCGACACCGATGCCGCCATGACGGCTGGGGCGGGATGAACCCGTCCGATGTGGTCGCGGCGGCAGCGCTCGGTGCCGTCCCGGTGGCATCGGTCACCGGGATGCTCCGCCAGCGCGCCGGTGGTCGGTCGGCCGCCGCTCGGGGCGGGGCAGCGCTCGGGAGCCCGGGCCGCCCGGCCCGCCAGGGACGCCCGGCCCGACTGGGACGCCCGGCCCGACTGGGACGCCCGGCCCGCCAGGGTCGCCCGGTGCCGGGCAGGATGGGCAGCGTCATGGCCCCGAGGCCGCCGCGCCTTCCCCGCCTCGAGACCGGAGCCCGATGGGCGGCCCGGGGCGATCTCCGGTCGCTCCGTCCTGCGGCGTCGGGGGGCAAGGGGCGGTTGGTGTTGGGCGCGGTGCCGGCCAGCGGCCTCGTACCGGGGCGTGACAGGGTCCTCTCCGCCGAGCCGGCCCAGTCCCTCGCGGTCGTGGGGCCGACCCAGAGCGGCAAGACGACGGCCCTGGCGGTGCCGGCCATCCTGGGCTGGGAGGGGCCGGTGCTGGCGGCCAGCGTGAAGACGGATCTCGTGCGGGACACGATCGCGTGGCGTCGCCGGTGCGGTGACGTGTGGTGCTTCGATCCCGCCGGGACCACCGGGCTGCCTCGAAACGGCTGGTCCCCGCTGCCCACCGCCACCACCTGGTCGGGTGCGCGCCGGTTGGCGGCCGACCTCACCGAGGTCACCCGTTCTGAGGGCACGTCGGCCGACGGGGAGTTCTGGTACGCCACGGCGGCCAAGCTGCTGGCCCCGCTCCTGTTCGCCGCAGCCGCGGGGCGCCGGTCGATGCACGACGTGGTCCGGTGGGTGGACGTCCAGGAGACCGAGGAGGTGGAGGACCTGCTCCGCGCCGCGGGTTGCCCCGAGGCGCTCCAGGCGGCGCGAGCCTCGTGGCTCCGCGAGGATCGCCAGCGCAGCGCCATCTACACGACGGCCGAGACGGTGCTCGAACCCTTCGCCGACGCCGAATCGACGGGCTCCTGGCAGGACACCCCGCCCTTCGGTGTGCCCGGCGTGCTCGCCGCTGGCTCGCTCCAACGGGACGCGGGCCCGGGGGCGCCGATCGACTGCGAGGGATTGCTAACCGGCTCGCACACGCTGTATGTGTGCGCACCGGCCCACGACCAGCGCCGCCTCCGGGGATTGTTCGTCGCGCTCGTCCAACAGGTCCTTCACGCGGCGTTTGCCCGGTCAGCCCGTGTCGGGCGACCGCTGGACCCGCCGCTGCTGGTCGTCCTGGACGAGGCGGCCAACATCGCCCCGCTGCGGGACCTGGACGGGCTGGCAGCGACGTGCGCGGGTCACGGAGTGCAGCTGGTGACCGTGTGGCAGGACCTGGCGCAGGTGCGGGCCCGATACGGGGAACGGGGGGCGACGGTTGTCAACAACCACCGGGCCAAGCTCTTCCTGCCCGGCATTGCGGACCCCGCCACCCTGGAGTTCGCCAGCCAGTTGGCCGGAACACAGGACCGGCCCACGCCTTCGGTGACGTACGGCGCACGGGGCGAGCGGACGGTCACGACGGCTCCGGCGCTGCGGCGTCTCCTCCCCGCCGACGCCCTGCGGCGCATGCCCCGAGGGACAGCCGTCTTGCTCTACGGATCGCTGCCCCCGGCCCGGATCCGCCTCCGCCCTTGGTTCGAGGACCCCGCGCTGGCGCGCCGCTCGGGGCGCGCTGCTGACGGATGTCGGTGACGCCGCACGGCGGCAAGAAGCCCGTGGCGCCGCCAAGCCGGTGGCGCCGCCAAAGCCCGTGGCGCCGGCAAGCACGCCCCGAAGCACGAGTGGCCGATGTGCCTGCGCTGGGCTCCGTGCTGCCCGGTACAGTCGGAGGACATGGCGGCGCCCTCTGAACCGGCTACCGGTGGCGACCGCTCGGACGCCCCGTCGGACCACGTTGCGCACGCCGCGGGGCAAGCGGTGGCCACCGCCGCCTCGGCAGTGTCTGGGCCGAAGGCCGGTCATCCGTTCACCCTGGCCATCGACATCGGGGGAACCGGGCTGAAGGCGTCGGTCCTCGACGTCGCCGGGACAATGGTTGCCGACAGGGTCCGCATCCCCACCACCTATCCGATGCCGCCCCAGGGGAAGGACGGACTGGTCGAGCGACTGGCCACCCTCGTTCACAGGCTTCCCGAGGCCGATCGGGTGTCGGTCGGCTTTCCGGGCATGGTGCGCGGCGGGGTCATCATGAGCGCCGCACATTTCGTCACCACGGCCGGACCGGGCACCGACGTCGATCCCGAGCTGGTGAAGGCGTGGGACCACTTCGACCTGGCTGCGGCCCTCCAGGTCATGACGGGTAAGCCGGTCCGGGTGGCGAACGACGCTGATGTCCAGGGCCTCGCAGTGGTGCAGGGGACGGGCCTGGAACTGGTGCTGACGCTCGGGACCGGGTTCGGCTCCGCCCAGTTCCTCGATGGTGCGCTGCTGCCGCATCTGGAGATCGCCCACCAGCCGTTCCGCAAGGGCGAGACCTACAACGAGCAGATCGGAGAGCTGACCCGCAAGACGATCAGCGAGGAGCGGTGGAACGGGCGGGTCATCAAGGCCATCGACCACATGGCCGGGTTGTTCTTCTACGACCACCTCTACCTGGGAGGGGGGAACGCCCGGCGGGTAAGCCGGGACCGCCTGGGCGACCGGCTGGAGCGCATCACCATCGTGGACAACCGGGCCGGCATCTTGGGCGGGATCAAGCTCTGGCAGGACAGGCACCTGGGAGTCTGAGCCGCGGTTGGATCCGGCTACGAGGCCGTCTCGGATGACCGGGTAGAATGGAGCCTTCCTGCGGGGACCCCGTGGGATGCCGTCGGCACATGCCGGTGGTCCCAGCGCTCGTAGCTCAACGGACTAGAGCATCTGACTACGGATCAGAAGGTTGGGGGTTCGAATCCCTCCGAGCGCGCAAGAAAATCTTCACCGAAGTTGCGACTTCTAGTTCACCGAAGCCGCTGAACTGCAGCTCATGTGGCGTTTGCCGGGCGGGTCGAGCACCGTAGCGCCGGGTTTGCGTCCTCGGCCAGGCCATGGGGACAGGTGCCCCCAGGGGGTGGGCGCGGATCAGGCTGGCGCCGACGGCGCTCGTGCGACCGGGACCTATCCCGGTGTCGCGGGCTCCGGCGAGTGCGCGTCGGGTGCGGGCTGCTCGCCGCGCCGGCGGTGGCGTCTGCGTCGGCGTCCGAGCGGCCCGAGGCCCATGGCAGCCCGCCGGGCGTTGGCTTGCTCTTGGTCCTCGAAGGCGAGCACGAGGCGCACGTTGTGCACGACGACGGCGAGCGCGTAGACGAGGGCGTTCTTCGCCAGCCCGAACATTCGGCACCAGCCCCTGCGCATGCCGGTGGTTGCCGCGTCCTTCATCCACGAAGAGGTGCGCTCTGACCCGGAGCGGCGGTTGTAGCTCTGGCGGTGGGCCCTGGAGGCGTAGTCGTGCTTCTGTCGGGTCTTCGCGTTGACCGAGTCTTCGACGGTGATCGTCTCTTGCGTGCAGCACGTGGGCGGGTGCCCAGGAGGATCGAGCACCTCGAGATGAGAGAAGTCGAGCGTCATCGATGTGGGGGCGAGCGGGTAGCGAACCTTCCCCAGGCGGGCCGGGTACATCACCCGGTGCACCCCGTCCTCATTGTCTCGTGCGACCCGTCCGAGCTTGTAACGAAACAACTCGTGGGCGCGCTCGCCATGGGCCGCCAACTCCTCCTCGGTTGCTCCCCGAGCGAGGGGTCCGAGCTCCAAGAGCGCCGTGGGCGTGGCCGGGCAATAGCAGTTCCCGTCGGCGAGGACCGCCCCCGTAGGCGCACACAAGGGTGTCGGCCATCTCCTGGGCCGGATCGCTCGTGGGAGCGGCGAAGGCGATGCGTCGGACGAGCTCTGGAATGGAAGGGCCGCGCTCGTCGGCCACCATCGTGGCCACCTGGGGGTAGTAGCCGAAGAACAGATGCTCTGTCCCCCTGGGGCGGTGCCCTGTCGTTCCCTCGGGATGACCGACTGGCAAGCTCGGCCGTGACGGCAGCTTCGGCGTCTGCAAGCAGGTCCCGGTGGCCGGCGGAGGCTGGGCGCACCTGGCGCTCGGCGTCAAAGTGCAGATCGCAGCCGATGGACTACATCGCCGGCTCCGACAGGAGGCCACAGGCTCGCGTAGACGAGTCCCCCACGGTCCCCGGACCGACGTGGAAGCGTTCGACCGCGTCACTTCGTCAGGTTCTGCTCTCGGATCTCTTCGATCGCGTCGTCGATGGCGCGATAGCCGCCCTGCTCGAGGCCCTCGTACAGCATGTCCGCGATGAAATCCCACGAGGTCGGCCAGACACCGCCGATTCGGTACGGCTCCATCAGAACGCCACCGACCATCTGGCCGACCCCAGAGCTACGCGCCAGCAAGTGGAAGCGACGCAGGTCGATAAGTCGGTTCGCCGCGTGGCCGGAGAACGTTACCCACTCTGCGAGCTTCAGCCTGTTGAGCTGCGGGTCCGGAATGAGCGAGCGCGCAGCGGGAACGACAACGTCGGGGAAGTCGAGCAACCCGTGAAGCACCTTGGCCAGCTCTTCGAGTGAGAGCGCGGCAGGTGCAGGAGCGTTGTCGGGCCGAGCGGTGAGGTCACGCGGCCGGCGCAGCTCGTCGAGTTCGGTGAGATTGATCATGACGTCCAGCGCCGCTTGGATCGTTGCGACCTGCGTCCCGCTCCCATCGTCGACCCATCCGGTGGCGACGCCGCATCGCGCCACAAGCGGCGGTCGCCGTTGATCGATGCCGTAGGGCGCGAGCCACAACTCGGAGAACTCTGCGGTGCCGGTCCCGGCAGGTTCCCACGTGGCTCCGCTTGCCCCTCCCCAGGCACGTTCGAGTCGGTGCAGCTGCTCCGTGATGGGAGAATGCTCGAGGAGGGCGACAAGGCGTTCCTCGCGTCTCTGACCGCGGAGCAACGTGGCTTGCTCGGCTGAGTTGCCGCCCAATCCGGGGAGGACGCTCGGGAGCGCGACCGCGACACGAACCGTCACCTCTGGGGTGTCGGATGGTGGTATCAGCCAAGAATGTGGTCCCAGCCGAACGAAGACCTCGTCGGTCCATGGGAGGGGCGCGACGGTCTGTTCGCCGCCGATCGCTGGCCGCGCTCTCGGGATCGGCGGAGCCTCCCCCTCGCCGCCTTCGTCTTCTTCGGGGTACTCGCCCGATTCAAGGCGAGCGAGAAGGGCGAGCAGCCCGGTCGCCTCCCACGCTCGATTGCGCTTGTTCTCCGAGAGCGGGCGCAGAACTCCGGCCTTCACAAGCTGGTTGATCCCACCGTTGACGGCCGGCTTGGTGCGGTTCACCTTGGCAACGCCGACCGGAACAGTGATCACCGGGTGTCCCGGCAGCATCTCGATCAGCTGCCATGCGGCGGCGTCTTGACGGACCGGTCCATGGTTGGAGAGCTGAGCCCGCCACAGCTCCTGGAGGTCCCGAACTTGGGTGAGGTATCGGCTCGCCAGCTGGGCGGCGCGTGCCGCCGCCGCAGCGAAGACAGTGAGCCATCGCTCGAAGTTCCCTTCTCGGTACGCCACCAGCCCGTCGATATATCCCTCCCTGTTCTGCGCGAGGACGACGCTGATCGGTGGGACGAAGTGGGGTGCGACGTTCCGCCGCTTCAAGATGACCTGCACCAGAGCGCGACCCGTTCTCCCGTTGCCATCCTGATGGGGGTGAATCGTCTCGAACTGTGCGTGGGCGAGTGCTGCCTGGGCCAGCGGTGGCAGCGCCTCGTCGTTGCAAAAGACGCAGAGGTCTTTGAGGAGGGGGTTCAGCTCCTCGGGCGGCGGCGGCACGTAATCGGCGCCGCAGGGGTTGTAGTCGTTGCCGCCGATCCAGTTCTGCTGCGTCCGTATCTGGCCGGCGATCTCGGGCCGTTCCGACGCCGCCATGAGAATGCGGTGAATCTCGATGATCTGAGGCAGGTCGATCCGCTCCTGCTCGATTGCGTTCTCAATCGCGGCCTGCATCGCGTCGATGTTGGCGAGGATCTCGAGAGCAGTCGGCGGCGCCTTCTGCCCCGTGTCGTTGTGGACCTCGGCTCGCGCGAGGAGACGCGTGTCGACCTGCACGCCTTCGACCTTTGACGATGCGATCGACTCGGTACGGAGCAGTAGGCGCGCCAGCGGGGCGAGCCCTGGGTGGGCATGCCCATTGAGTGCCTGGATGGCGGCTTCGGCGTCGGCGATCACGCCGGCGACCGAGCCGGGCAGCGAGAGGTGCAGGCTCGTCAGCAGGTCGGGGATGAAAGCGTCGTAGGCACAGGCGCGTCGGTACGTCGCCGGCGCATACGCCGCGGGATCATGGAGCCAGGTCTGTCGGGTGAACGTTCCGAACACGGCCGATCCTTTACTAGGCGGTTCGTTAGTAAAGGATAGCACCGTTCCTTTACTAAAGATCGGGTGAAGGAAAGGATCGCGAAGTGCACCGACCCCCCTTCGGCCCACCCCGCCCGGCTGGGCCGTCGACCCGTCGGGGCAGCGGAGCGGCCCGAGCACGCAGTCCCCCGCGCACCTGCCGGGTCCTCGCGGCGTCGGCACAGCCCGACCGCGGGACCCCATCGGTAGATGGCCATGTTGAGGTCACCGGTGGAAGCTGCCCGCGTTTCGACCCCTCGGGCGTGGGCTCCCGCACGCCGGGCGAGAGCACGTCGGCGATGCGCCAGAGCTCGGCCTGGCGGCATCCGCCTCCTCTGGGCAATCCTGGAGCCGGGCCGTTAGCCGCCCGAGGCCGACGAGCTCGTCGACCGACGAGTCCCCGTCGCGCTCGGCCCGTGCGAGCTCCTGCTGCGCCCGGGCGGCGGACTCGCGGACCACCGCCACCATGCGGGAGCAGTTCCACATGAACCGTGCCAGTTGCGCCGGCATCAGAGGGGTTCGGGCAGGGGGAAGGCGCCCAGGTGGACGAGCTCCCCATCGAGCACCAATCCGAGACCGGTGACCGGTCCCCGCAGGCGGACCTCTTGGCCGAGCCCCACCCCGAGCCCCACCCCGAGCCCGGTGTCGGCCCGGTCCTCGGCGACCTCGGCCAGGAACTGCTCGACGGCGGCCACCAGCGCGGCACCGGCACCGTCCTCTGCGTCCAGCCGGTACCCGGCAACCAGGCTCTTGAGGTAGCTGGCGAGCGTCGCCGGTCGGTCGAAGATGTCGACGCCGAGCACGCGGTCGCCCGTGGCGCAGGCGATCCCGATCTGGCCGGGCACGGGCTGGAGCTCGTCCAGGCGTGTGTCGAGGCCGGCGCGTACCGCCTCATGGACGTCCTCGAGCGACGCCGTCTCCGGCTCGACGTTGTGGCGGCGCGCCTGGAGCCCGACCTCCCGCCACACCCGGCCCTGGTTGGAGCGCCAGCGGGCCGGGCCGTCCGGATCGGAGCCGAGATCGGCCGTCTTGGCGGCCCGGACCGACCCCGGGAGGTGGGACCGGGAGCGGGACACGTCGGTGGGGTGTTCCCACCGACCGGCCTCCACGCAGGACACGGGGACCACCGTCTTGGCCTGGGGCGGGCAGAGCACGGTGGTGTTGAGCGTGCGGTTCTGGCTCCCGCCGACGAGGGTCTCGCCCTCGACCAGCAGTAGGGCAACGGGCGCCAGGTTCTCGACGACGAGGTGTGGCACCTGGGGCGGGTCGAGCTCACTCACCTTCACCAGGCCCTGTGCGAAGGCGTCGGGGCCCGGCACGTACGCCCCGCCGCCCCCTTTGCTCTTCCCGCGCAACGGGAACACCGACAGCGACCCGATGACGCTCGGCTCGCCGACTTCCACGTCCATCCCAAGCACCTGTGCCACGACTGCACCTCTCTTCTGTTGACACCTCCAGTGTGACCAGGGGGTGTGACGCGCGGTGCAGGGTCGTGGACCCGAGTGAGGCGTCCGCCGTGTGGCGGGGCGGCGGCGCGGTTCGGTCAGGCTCCGCCGCCCCAAAGGCGCTCCGTGAGACCCGACGCCCTGGAGATCGGTCGCGCCACTGCGGCGCGCACCGCTTCCTCGGTTCCCGCCAGGACGAGGCGGCGTCGGGCACGGGTGACCGCCGTGTAGAGGAGCTCGCGGGTGAGGATCCTGGACGTCGGTCGTGGCAGCACCACCGCCACGGAGTCGAACTCTGAGCCTTGGGCCTTGTGGACCGTCATGGAGTAGACCGTGTCCACGGCCGACAGGCGCGACGGACTGACGGGGCCTTGATCGAACGCCGCCACCACACCCGCTGGCTCCCGGCCGACAACCACGCCCGTGTCCCCGTTGAACAACCGCAGGCCGTAGTCGTTCCTGGTGACGATGACCGGCCGGCCCAGATACCACAAGCCGTCGGACGAGAAGTCCGAGATCTCCTCTGACAGCCACTGCTCCACCCGGGCGTTCCAGGCCGAGACGCCGGCCGGGCCGTTTCGGTGGGCGCACAGGATCCGCCAGGAGGCGAGCGCTTCGAGCGCTGCGTGGCCATCGCCGTCCCGCGCCGCGTCGAGGACCCGGGTGCCGGCGTCGCAGGCCAGGAGCCTGATGGGATCGAGCTCCCCGGCCCCGGCCCCGCCGACGTCGATCGGAAGCCATCGCACGCTCGGGTCGTCGGGGTCTTCGGTGAGGGAGGCAATCGCCGCGTCGGCGTCGCCGGACCGGATGGCGGCGGCCAGGCTGGCCAGCGCCCCGGCGAAACGGTGGTTGGTCCGCAACACGACGATCCCGTCGCCGATGGCCGGATCGGCCGGTGGAAGCGGTTCGACCGGCAGGGCCACCCCGGTCGCCCGGGCGACCTGCTCGCTCGCCTCGGCCCGCATCCGGAGGCCCTGCGATGCCGGGCCCACGATGTCGCCGAGCACCGCCCCCGCTTCGACGGAGGCCAGCTGCTCGGGGTCGCCGACGAAGACCAGACGGGCGTCGTGGCGGACGGCCTCGACGAGCCGGGCCATCAGCCACAGCGGCAGCATCGAGGTCTCGTCCACGATCACGAGGTCGTGGGGGAGGCGGTTGCGGCGGTGGTAGCGGAACCGGCTGGCGTTGTCGGGGCGGGGTCGGAGCAGCCGGTGGACCGTGGACGCCTCGAGCGTCTCCAGCTGCGCCCACGCCGCCGGGCCGAGGTCCAACCCTCCGGCGGCAGCGCGCACGGCCTCCTGCATGCGCATCGCCGCCTTGCCGGTCGGGGCGGCGAGAGCGACGAGCGGCGGGTCTGCCCCGGACGTTGCCGCCTGCTCCGCCAGCACGCCGATGAGCCTCGCCACCGTCGTCGTCTTGCCGGTGCCAGGGCCGCCGGCGATCACCGACAGGCCCCGCATGGCGCCCACCGCCACCGCCCAGCGCTGCTCCCCGTCACCGTCGTCGCCCACCATGCGCCCGATGGCGGCCGCCAGCCCGCCCGGTTCCGGGCCGCCCGGTGCCGCGGCCCGGGCCAGGAGGTCGGCCGCCACAGCCCGTTCGTCTCGCCAGTAGCGGTCGAGGTACAGCCCGGAGCCGACGAGCCTCAACGGCGCCGCGGCCGGGTCGTCGTCGCCCGCGGCCACCAACGGGCTCGCCGCCACGCTCGCCAGCCACGGCGCGGGGTCCGGCCACGGCAGCGTCTCGAGGTCGATCTCGTCCTCCCCCTCGTCCGACTCCCGCTCGGTCGTGGCCCTGACCGACCGGAGGTCCACCCGCACGTGGCCGACCCTCGGTCCCCGGACGGCGAAGGCGGTCGCCAACGCCACCAGCTCGTCGTCGTCCCCGCCGAGGCGGGCGAGCCGCCGGGCCACGTGGACGTCCCCGGGGGCCAGCACCCCGGCCCGGTTGAAGACTCCGAGCAGCGATCCCTCGTGGATCCCCAGGACGTGGCCCGCATCGAGTGTGGCCGTCACGCGCCGGCCTCGAACAGGTCCGACAGGCCGGTCACGAGGGACGTCGGCGGCCGCCACGAGAAAACCCCGCAGGGCATGCCGTCGACCACCGGGGTCTCGGGTCCCGACATGCCGCGGAGGAACAGGTACAGCGCTCCACCGAGGTGCACGTCGGGGTCGTAGCCTCGCAGCCGCCATCGCAGGTACCGGTGCAGGGCGACCATGTAGATCAAGGCTTGGAGCGGGTAGTGCATGCGCTGCATCTCGGCGTCGAGCGCCGCCGGCCGGTAGTGCCAGGCCGAAAGCTCCTCGCCGGGGGAACCGATCCAGTTCGTCTTGTAGTCGACGACGAAGTAGCGCTGCGCTCCGCGGCCCCGCTGTGCGCTCCCCGGATCGCCACCGCCCGCCGCCGTCCGGAACACGAGGTCGAGGCTCCCGGTCAGGTACCCCCGCACGTCGGTGCCGAGCAGGGGATCCCGCAGGCGTGCTCCGTAGCCGACCAGGGGGCTGCCGGGCGTCGCGGCCTCGTGGAGCTCCACCAGGCGGGCGATGTCCGCCGTCGTCACCGCCCGCGCCATGGTCGACTGGTCGCCGCCGGCGACCGGCAGCTCGAACCCCATCTCGTCCAGGCGGTCTACCCGCGCCAGCTGGCGCAGCGCGATGCCGCCCCCCCCGGGGCCGAGCGGCGTGTTGATCGACGCCGCCAGCGCCGCCACCACCGCACCCGGCGAGGCAGTGCCTGCGGCGTAGCGCGACCGCGACGCGCCGATCGCCCGGGCGAGCTCGCCCTCGAGGTCGGTGGCAACGAAGTCGGCGGTCTCCAGCACCCGGTGGACGAACGTCCCCATGTCGACGCCGCCGGGGAGGTCCGACCACAAAGAGCGCTCGGCACGCAGGCGCGCCTCTTCCTCGCCGCCCGCCTGCATGCCGCCGCCCGCCTGCATGCCGCTGCCCGCCCTCGCGCCGGCCGCCCTCGCGCCGGCCCCCCCACCCCCGGCTGCTTCGTCGGGAAGGATCTCGGCCGGCGTTCCGGCCAGGGGCTCGTCGGTCGTCCCCGGCTCCTCGGCCTCGCTCCCCACCGCCGGGTCTCCATGCACCCACGCCGTGAGCCCCGAGTACGAGGTGCGCCGCCACCGCAGGTCCAGGGTGCGCTCGAAGGCGGCGACGTCGAGCGGCGCCACCCCGTGCCCCTGCCGGCCCCCCCAGCCGCCGCCAGCGACATTCGGGCCGGTGGCCTCCTCCAGGCCAACCTGCCCCTGCCCCTCGGCCCGGGCGGCAATCTGCTCGAAGCACGCCCGGACGTCGGCGTCCTTGGGCATGCGAGGGGCGCTCGTCGCCACGTTGCCCTCGCTGTCGCGGGCCGTGAGCAGCCGCCCGAGCGGCGAGTGGTTGCTCTCCCAAGCCCGGACCCACCACACGATCACCTGGTGCTTGGCCCGCGTCAGCGCGACGTAGAGCTTCCGGAGGTCCTCCCCGCGCTCTTCGTCCCGCTCGAGGCCGAAGTGGCGCTCGTAGGCCGCCCCGCCGTCGTTCCCGGCCACGTCCAGGGTCCGGCGCATGGCTGCGTCCGGGTCGTGGAACACGACCGCTCCGCCCTTCTTGCTGGCGACCTGGTCCCACAGGTACGGGCAGTAGACGACCGGGAACTCGAGCCCCTTCGAGCGGTGGACGGTCAGGATCTGCACGGCATCGGCATCGGAGTCGATCCACCGGCTGCGCTCCTCGGCTTCGGCCCCCTCACGGCTGCCTGCCTCCTCGTCGATGCGGCGGGCGAGCCACGCCCGCAGCCCCGGCGAGCCGTGGGGACCGCTCGACGCCTCGGCGTGGAGCAGCCGCGCGATGTGGCCGAGGTCCGTGAGCCGGCGCTCACCGTCGCGCTCGGCCAGGAGGCGCCCGGGCACCCCTTCCCCGGCCAGCACCGCCCGGAAAAGGGAGGCCACGCCCCGCGCCCGCAGCACGTCGCTCCAGCGGTGCAGGCGGAGGTGCACCTCCTCCCACCTGGGTTCGTCGGCCGTGGCCGCGTCTTCTGCCGACATCCCGACGAACGGCGTCAGCGCGACCGCGACCGCCAGCGATCGGCTGGCCGGCTGCTCCAGGGCCTCCAGGAGCGCCAGCCACTCCCCGGCCGCTGTGGTGGCGAGGACGCTCTCGGTCCCCGAGACGACGGCCGGTACGCCGACGTCGCGCAGTGCCTGCTGGACGATCAGGGCCTGGCGGTTCTTGCCGACGACCACGGCGATGTCCCCGGGGACGAGCCGCTCGGCCGACGGGGTGCCGTCGTCGGTGTAATCGGCGAGCACGGCGTCTGACTCGAGCAGGCGCACCACGTCGGCGGCCAGGTCCGCAGCGATGAACTCGACTGCCGCGTCCTTTTGGATGCCCGACGTGGTCGTGGCCAGCCCTGCGCCCTTGGCCGGAACGAGCCGCGCCCGGAGCGGTGCGGCGACAGGGGCGCCGAGGAGCCCCGGACGCTCGTGGATCGGGGCGGCGCGAACTGGGCGGAAGGGGATGTCCGGATGACCGAAGCGCACGGGGTCGAGCAGGGCGTCGAGCGCGGCCAGGAGACCGGCGTCGCTGCGCCAGTTCTCCCCCAGCGTGAACCTCCGGCCGGCCAGGCGGACGGCGTCGAGGTAGGAGTAGACGTCGGCCCCCCGGAAGGCGTAGATGGCCTGCTTCGGGTCACCGATGAGGACGAGCCTCGTCTGGCCGGTGCCGAACGCCGTCCGCACGATGTCCCACTGGACGGGGTCGGTGTCCTGGAACTCGTCCACGAGCACGACGCCGTAGCGGCTGCGCAGCCGGGTCGCAGCATCAGCCCCGCGGTGGGGGTCGGCCAGGGCGTCCTTCAGGCGGACGAGCAGGTCGTCGAAGGTGAGCAGGTTCTCCTCGAGGAGGCGCCGCTGGACCTCGTTTTGCACGCCGGCGGCGAGCCGGCGTCGCAGCCCTGCCGGGGTGCCGTCGGGCCCGCCGAGGAGGGGGGTCTCGGGGTTCGCCACGGCTGCTCGGGCGATGTCGACCGCTTGCCGGCGGGTGAACGAGGGGGCCTCGCCGTGGTGCAGCGTCCATCGCACGTAGAGGTCGTCCACCACCTGCTCCACGAGGTCGCGCGGGTCCTCGAGCAAGGTGGCGCCCTGCGCCACGTCGCCGGTGACGCCGAGGGCGCCCAGCATGAGCTGGCAGAAGCCGTGGGTGGTGGTGATGGTCGCCTCGTCGAAGGACGTGAGGGCAGTGGCCAGGTGCCCCCGCCGCTCCTCGACCTCCTCGGGAGAGCCCGCCGCCAGGAGGGCGAGCAGGCTGTCGTCGGCCGGGGGCGGCGCACCCCCCTCGAGCACACGGGAGAGCCCGCTCTCCGCCGAGACGAGACGGGCCCGCACCCGGTCGCGCAGCTCGCCCGTCGCCATGCGGGTGAAGGTGACCGCCAGCACCGAGGAGATCGGGATCCCTTCTGCGACGAAGCGGGTCACCAGGCCGGCGATGGTGAACGTCTTGCCGGTTCCGGCGCTCGCCTCCAGCACCGTCACGCCCAACGGAGGCAGGGGTCCGCACAGGTCGAAGTGGTCCGGCTCCGGCTCCGGCGCCGGCGCCGTTCGGTTCGACCGGTCGGGGGCCACCGTCACGTCCGGTGCTCCCGGTGCTCGTGCTCGAGCAGCGGCTCCCAGAGCCTGCGGGCGAGCCGGCCGAAGCGCGAGGCGTCCTTCCCCCAGCCCTCCCCGGTCTCGTCGCTGTGCGCCGGCTCGATGAAGAGGTCTCCGACCGTCGCGCCGGCGCCCAGGACGAGCCGGTGCTCGGGTTCGCCCCCCTCGCCGAAGGAGAAGTCGTTGGCCGTCCACGTCTTGGCACACTCGGACCTGGAGGTCTTGTCGCCCCGCAAGGCGTTCACGTACGCCTCCGAGGTCTTGGCATAGACGGGCAGGGGCTCGCACATGCCCCGGTCGTAGAGGTCGACCAATCGGGCGAGCTCGGTGAGGGCGCGCTCCCCACGCTCCTCGGAGCTGCCTTCGAGGGCCGGCAACGTGGAGATCTCGATGCGTTTGCTTCCCTTGGACGACCCGGCGCCGCGCCCGATGGTGACGGCGGAGACCTCGCGTCCGGGGTGGGCGGCCGTGAAGGCGAGGAAGCGGGCCCACGCGGCGAGGCGGTGCTTCGCTCCCAGCTTGGAGTAGACGCAGCGCACGATGCGGCTTGGCCCGGCCCCCGCGGCCGGACCGATCTGAGGATCCGCGGGGCCCGTGTCGTAGACGTCGGGAACGGTGCCGATCAGCATCCGCCCGTCGGGGAGGCGGACGTGGACCTCGACCGACGCCGGAGCCGGAGCCGGCTCCGGCCCCGGATCTGCGTCCTCCCGGGCGGTCAGCAGCTGCTGGCGGGCGGACGCCGCCAGCAGCGCCACCGCCTGCTCCACCTCGTTGAGCTGGTGCCCCCCCAGGGCCCCGGGCGGGAGCAGCCCCCGTCCCAGCTCCGCCGCCCGCGCCTGGTCCAGCGTGGCGCCCCCCTGGAGGGCGCGGAGCATCCGGTCACCCACGCCCCACAGCTCCAGGTTGTCGACCTCGACCGGCAGCTCGTCCTTCACCTGGCCGCCGGATCGGGTGGCGTACCACCCGAGCCGCTCCCGGAGAAAGGCCCGGACGGGGTGCTCCAGGAACCGGACCAGCGACTCCAGGGAGACGGCGTCGGTGTCGATGCGCTCGAGCGGGCGCGCGAGGAACCGCCGACGCGGCGCCTGTGGGCCCCCGAGCGCCCGGGCGCCGGCGAGGTCCACCGGATCGAAGCTCCAAGGCGCTCCCCCCGCAAGCTGGCCGGCGAGGAAGTTCCTGGGATCGAAGGACTGGAGCGGGTGCTCGATCACCACCAGGTCCCGCGCCCGGGCGCGGGGCGAGCCGACGGGCGCCCGCACCGTGCGGTCGATGACGTCGAGCAGCTCGGAGACCGGGACGCAGGGGGAGCGCTCCTGGTTCGTACGCGGGTCGTGGCCCTCGTAGGTGACGACCAGGTGCTCCGTCGCGGCCAGCAACGCGTCGAGCAGGAGCTGGCGGTCCTCGGAGCGCGCGTCGCGATCGCCGACGCGCGGCTCGGCGAGGAGGAGGTCATCGCCGTCCTGGCCGCCGGGCCGGGGAAAGGCGCCGTCGTCGAGGCCGAGGAGCCCGACCACCCGGTGCGGCACGGCCCGCATCGGCACCAGCGTGCAGATCGTGAGGTCCCCGGTGCGGAAATTGGCCCTGGTGGGGCGGCCCCGGAGGCTGTCCTCCAACAGGGATCGGACTTCGGCGAGGTCGAGCAGGCTTCCGGAGCGATCGGGAGCGTCCCGCGTGCCGCTCACGCCGGCGTCGGAAGGAACGGTTGTCGCCGACCCCCCTCCCGCCGCGGCCGTGTCGACCGCGGCAGCGAGGACCGCGTGGAGCTGGTCGAGCTGCCACTGCTCATGCGGTGCAGCCAGTGCCAGGCCCTCGGTCGCCTCGACGAGCGTTGCCACCCAGTCACCGATCGAATGGCGGCCCTGCAGGCGGCCGATCCCCGCCCCCAGCCGCTCGACGAACTCGGCGAAGCGCCCCGCCAGGCCCAGCGCCCCGCTCGACACGTCGTCGAGGGGGAGCACGCCAGAGAACAGGCGCTGGCCTTCCTCGGCCATCGCGACGCCGAGCAGCAGGCGGTCGAGCCCGGCCTGCCACGTGTTCTCGGCAACCTGCCCGAGCCGCCACCGGGCCCGGTGCTCACCGTCGAGCCCCCAGCGGATGCCGCTCGCCGCCACCCACGACTCGATCCGGCCGAGCTCGTCCTCGTCGAAGTGGAAGCGGCGCGCCACCGGTCCGCGCCCCGCCAGGTCGAGCACTTCTGAGGCGGCCACCCTGCTGCCGGCGAGCTCCAAGAGCTGCGCGGCTACGGCCAGCATCGGGTTCGTCTGGCGGATGGAGCGGTCGGCGAGCCGGGCCCGGATCTGCGGCGGCCCGGGCTCGGGGTCTGGATGTTCGCCCGGCTCACCGCCGGCAGGTTGGGCGCCCGATCCGAACACGGCGTGGACGAGCGGTGCGAACGCCTCGATATCCGGGCACATCACGATGACATCCCTCGGTTCGAGCGTCGGATCGTCGGCGAGCAGGTGGAGGATGGCGTCGCGCATCACCTCCACCTGTCGCAGCCTTCCGTGGCACGCGTGCACCCTGAGGCTGCCGTCGTCGGCCCGGAGCGCCGGGCGGTCGTCCGGCCGGTCCGCCAGCAGGGGCGCGCCGGGGGGCCGGCGGTCGGCGCGAACGTCCGATTGGAGCCGTTGGAGCAGCGACGGGTCCCCGGTGGACGGATCGGGCACTGGGCGGTGCTCACCTTCGGTGACGCCCTGTGCCCGGAACACGAGCTGCATCTCCCTTGCGTCCCGGCCCCATGAGCGGAGCAGCGGATTGGCGGCGAGCGCGGCCGTCGGATCGTCGCTGCGCTTCGGCGGACGGCCGGCGTCGGGCGGGTCCGCCGCCGTGACGGCGTCCCACAGCCGGCCGGAGGGGTGCAGGAGGAAGAGATGGACGTCCCTGCTCCGGCTGATGGCATCAAAGATCTGCAGGTGGCTCGCCGGCAGCCGGGTGAGGCCGAACAGCGACAGCCGGGGTGGGAGGCCGAGGACGTCGGACCCCTCCGCGAGCGCCGACGCCGCCGCCTCGAGACGCTCCGCCGGGCTCGGCGCGCCGATGCGCCGCCGCAGCTGCCGCCAGAGCTCGGCTTGCCAGTGGAGCCCGGATCCGCCGGCCGCCACCTCGGATGACCCGCTCCTTCGGTCGTCGTCCAGCCGTTCGGCCCAGCTCAAGATCATGTCCGGGCGATGGACGGAGTAGCGGTCGTAGAGGTCGGCCAGGTGGCGAACCATGGGGAACCGCCGCAGCCCACCGCCTGTCGTCGCGTCCTCCGGCGTGGCCGCCTCGAGGTGCGCGACGAGGGGTTGAATCCACTCCTCGGACCGGTGCTCGTCAATCAGCTCCAGCAGGGGCCAGACCGACCGGTCGGGCGGCCACGGGTCAGCCTCGGGGTCGAGCCCGCAGGCGACCGAGGTGGCCGCGTCGACAAGGGCTCCGGGAAACGGGTACGAGATGTTGGCGCAGATCCCGTCGTCGCCCGATGCCGCTCCCAGCCGGAGCGACAGCCGCTGGGTCAGCCACCGCTCTACCCCGCGGGTCGGCACGGACACGACTTCTCCGGTCATCGGATCGCCGGGCGCGTGGAGGAGAAGGTCCCCCAGTGACTCGACGAGGTAGTCGGCACGTTCGGATCGGTGGAGGAGGAGCACCCAGGGTGAGAATACGCGCACGCTGTGACACGGTCCGCCCCGGAGCGGGTCAGCTCTTCGGGTGCTCTGTCCGGCTTTCGAGGGAAGCGAGGACGTCCGCGGCCCGGATCGTGAAGCCGCCCGTCTCGAAAAGCTGCTCGGCCGCCGTCGCGTACCGTGCCGGCGTAGTCGGGCAGGTGCGCCGCGGGTCGCCCGCGAGCGCCGTGCAGAAGCAGTACGCGGTCAGCTCCGACGGCACCCGCAGGAGGTGCCAGCCCTCCTGGTAGAGGGCCTCGGAACCGTGCTGTGCCACGACGGCGGTGAGGCGCGCCGGATCGTGGTTCCACAGCTCGAGCGCGCGGTCTTGGAGCTGGACGATCACCGTGCCCTCGTCCCGGATCTCCAGGATCCGGCCCGGGACGGGGGGCCGCTCACCCGGGTCGCTCGAGTGGATGCCCTGGATCCAGTGCACCTCGTGGCCGGGAAGGTACAGACCGCAGGACTTCGGCAGTGGGATCGCTGGCGGTGGGACTGCTGGCAGTGGGATCGCTCCCATGGCTCCTCCATCGCGTGGCGTTCGCACCTTGCCGGAGCAGGTTGCGGCAGCGTCACAGGGCCACGTCCCTCGGCTGCTCTTGATGGTCGTGGCCAGAGTAGTCGGGGCCACGCGGCGGGTGCCGCGTCAGCTCGACGCCCCCGCCTCTCCAGCTCGGCGGGACCATCGCGGCTCCTCCACCGGGCGGACGTCGTAGGCCGCGCCGTGCACCGCTGCCAGGACCCGTTGGGCGTGCTCGGGTCCGCGCGTCTCGACCACGAGCTGGACGCCCGTCTCCCGGACGTGGAGGTCGTAGCCCTCGCGGAGGTGACCGACGTCGATCACGTTGGCGCCGGCATCGCCGATCACCGTGAGCAGGCGCGCCAGGTGGCCGGGCCGGTCGGAGATGCGGGCGAACAGGACGAGCCGGCGGCCCTCGTTGGTCTCGTGGCGGCGGATGGCCACGGCCAGCAGGTTGGTGTCCACGTTCCCTCCGGACAGCACCACCGCGGTGGTGCCCCGGGACGGCGGCGAGACGGCACCGGAGAGCAGGGCGGCCACCCCCACCGCGCCGGCGCCCTCCACCACGAGCTTGGCCCGTTCCAAGAGCAGGATCATGGCCTCGGCGATGGTGTCCTCCTCCACCGTGACCACGTCGTCCACCAAGGCCTGCACGATGGGAAGCGTGACCGTGCCCGGTCGCTTCACCGTGATGCCGTCGGCGAGCGACCCGGGCGCTCCCCCGGTTACGGGGCGCCCGACGCCGAGGGCGGCGGCAAACGGCGCGCAGACCGCCGCCTGCACGGCCACGATCCGCACGTCGGGACGGAGTGCCTTGAGCGCCACCGCCACGCCGGAGGCGAGGCCCCCGCCGCCGAGGGGCACCACCGCCATCGCCAGGTCGGGGACCTGCTCGACGAGCTCGAGTCCGAGCGTGCCCTGCCCGGTGATCACCGCAGCATCGTCGAACGGGTGGACCAGGACCTCTCCCGTCTCCGCCGCGCGGGCCGCGGCCATGGCCAGGCAGTCGTCCACGGCGTCCCCGCCGAGCTCGGTGGTGGCTCCGTAGGACTCGGTGGCGTTGACCTTGGCCACCGGGGCATCCCGGGGCATGAATACGTGGCATGCCACGCCGGCCTGCGCGGCTCCGAAGGCCACGGCCTGGGCATGGTTGCCGGCTGAGGCGGCCACGATCCCCGCACTGGCCCCCTGACCGAGGGAGGCCAGCTTGGAGGCGACGCCGCGCACCTTGAACGAGCCGGTGCGCTGGAGGTTCTCGGCCTTCATGGCGACCGACGCACCCACTCGCTGGGAAAGGACCCGGGAGTTGAACACCGGCGTCCGGGCGGCGACCGCGTCCACGGCGGGACGGCAGCGCTCGATGGCCGCAAGCTCGATGGGCGTGCCAGCCGGACCGCGCTCGTCCGACCCCGGGGCCGTCACGGTCGGCCTCTCCAGCTCGCAGTCGGGGGAGTGGTGGCCTCGGGCGCCATGGCAGCACCATAGGGGGCGGCCCCGAGCACCGCGTGGGCAGGTCCGGGCGCGCGGGCGCTCCCGCAAATTGACGCTCGGGAACCGCGATGGAAGGCTCGCCGGCGCAGTCCGTCCCGGTCCGGGAGGCAGAGCGCGCATGGCAGACGGCCCGAGTGGGCGGACAACCCACGACGGCCGGGCGCCGGCGTCGGTGGCACACGCCATCAAGCCGCTGTGGAACCAGGTCTACCTGCCCAACCTGCTGGTCGCTACCGGTCAGGGAGCGATGCTGCCGATCCTCGTGTACGCCGCCGCGAACGTGCACGCTTCGCCGGCCGTGGCCACCGCGGTGGTGGCCGTCAACGGGTTCGGCACCCTGGTGTTCGACCTCCCCGCCGGGTGGATCGTGGCCCGCCTCGGCGAGCGGCGTTCGGCATGGATCGCTGCCGCCTTGATGGTGGCCGGGCTGGCCGGCTGCCTCGTCGCCACGTCGGTCGCGGCTCTTGCCGTCTCGGTCTTCGTGCAGGCCGCCGGGTGGGCGGTGTGGAGCCTGGTGCGGCTCACCCACCTGAGCCGGGTGGCACCGGCATTCGCCCGGGGCCGGGCCCTCTCGCTCTTCGGCGGGGTGATCCGGGTCGGCACCGTGCTGGGCCCGCTCCTCTTCATCGCCGTGGGGGCCCATCACGACACCAACCCGGCGTTCGCCATCGACCTGGGGGCGGTGGTGGTGGGGTTCGCGTGGATGGCCGCCTGCCGGGACCGGGCGGACGAGGTCCATGCCAACGCCCGGACCCGGCCCGTCCGTCCGCTCGCCGTGCTGCGCGACAACCGCCGGGGCTTCGCCACGTCCGGGGTGGGGGCGCTCGGCATCAGCCTGCTCCGGGGCAGCCGGGCGGCCATGGTGCCGCTGTGGGCCGCCCACATCGGGCTCGACCCGGCCGCGGCGGCCTCCATCTACGCGTGCTCCTCAGCCATCGAGCTGGTCTTCTTCTATCCCGCCGGCATCGTCTCGGACCGCTGGGGGCGCCGGGCGGTGGCGCTGCCCTGCATCGTCCTGCTGTCGGCGGGCCATCTGCTGCTGCCCCTCGCCCACGCCTACCCGACGCTGCTCCTGGCGGCGCTCGTCCTCGGCTTCGGCAACGCCGCCGGGTCCGGGATCGTGATGACGCTCGGGGCGGACCTCACGCCGTCCGTGGGGCGCGCCTCGTTCCTCGCCATGTGGCGGACGTTCTCCGACGGCGGCACGACGGCCGGCCCCTTGATCGACACCGCGGTGGTGGGGGCGGGCTCGATCGAGCTGGCCGGGCCGGTGGTGGGCCTGGTCGGCCTGGCGTGTGCCGCCGTGGTGGCGATCTGGCTCCCCGAGCCCCGCCGTCCGGACCGCCGGAGCGGCGGCTGAACTTTCAGCGCGAGCTGCGACCGGTGCGCGTCCCCTTCCCGGTGCTGCCCGACTTCCCGGTGCTGGCCGCCTTCCCGGCACGGGCCGCTTCTTCGATGAGGTCCGCTGCCCGCTCCACGCCCCGGTGGGCCCGGATCGTTCGACCGAGGGCCTCCATCCTGGCCCGCAGCCGGTCGTCGCCCAGCAGGCCGGCTACCGCGGCTACGAGCTCTGCTCCGGTGTGGTCGTACGCCGGCAAGCGGCGCCCGAACCCCGTTTCCGCCACCCTTTGTGCGTTGTCGTGCTGGTCCCAGAAGAGCGGGAGGACGACCATGGGCTTTCCGAAGTGGAAGCACTCCGCGGTCGTGTTGTTGCCGCCGTGGGTGATGACGAGGTCCACCAGCGGCAGCACCTTGGTCTGCGGCACCTGGGCGGCGCCCCACATCGTGTCGGGCAGGTCGTAGGAGCTGGCGAGCGGGCCCTTGCTGACCACGTAACGGTGGGGGGTGCCGGCCAGGGCGGCCACCAGG
Organism: Acidimicrobiaceae bacterium; assembly: GCA_027306755.1. Lineage (GTDB taxonomy): Bacteria > Actinomycetota > Acidimicrobiia > Acidimicrobiales > RAAP-2 > JAJYVT01. The sequence goes on from DAHUZE010000003.1 coordinate 36,670, forward strand.
TGCTCCATGAGCCCCACGTCCGCCGAGCCGAGGGACCCGAGCGAGAGGTAGACGAGCGAGCCTCCCGGCCGGCCGGCGAACTCTGCCAGGTCCTCTGTCAGCGCCTCCTCGGTCTCCCGGACGCAGGACTCCAGGCGGTGCCACCGGTCGCCCATCGGCCGGCGGTCGGTGTAGTCGGCGGCGGCGGGATAGACGTAGAGGTTCGAGACGTCGGACTCGTGGATGAATTCCAGCGGGTCGAGACCGGGAGCGCCGCAGGCTCGGACCCAATCGTCCAGCTCCGCCCACAGCGGACGGTGGAGCCGCCCGTACTCGGCCCGGAACTCCGCCCAGCTCCTCTGATCGTCCACGGGGTAGCCCGAGAATTTGGGAGGCACGCCCGCTCCGCCCACTTCCAGCGGGTTGCACGACACGATCCGGACGAAGGGTGCGCCCGCGGTGAGCAGAGCCGGGAAGGTGCAGACGTTGTCCTCCACGATGACGTCGGGACGCTGCCGCTCGATCACCGCCTCCAGCTGGGGCTGGGCGTAGCGCGCCCCGTCCACGAGCGCGCGCCAGGTGGGGAGGACGAAGGGCTCGAGCTGCTCGATTGCCGGGCGCCGGAAGGCGGGCGCCGTCTCCTTGACGAAGTCCGTCCAGAACTGCCCGGCGCTCCCGCCGTTGGGGGAGGCCGGAGCAAGCGCCACCAGGTCCTCTTCGAACCCGAGCGCCTCGAGGCGCCCCCGCCACGACTCCTCGGAGGCGAACACCACCCGGTGACCCCGGGCTCGGAGAGAAGCGCCGATCCCGATGCAGTTGTTGGTGGGCCCGTAGGCGCTCTCGGGCATGAACAGCACGGTCAGCGGCGTCACCGAGGGAAACGTAGCGCCGCGCCCCCCGGGTGCTGGCGGTCAGCAGGGCGTGCCCCGGGGGGTGGCCGTCGCGGCCCGTTCAGAGTGACGTCCTGGATGCCGAGCTCGTGGCGAAGGGCCGAGCGGGCGGCCAGCTCCCCGCAGCGCCCGTGGACTCCGGGGCCCGGTGGGGTGGAGGCGGAGCACAGGTACACCCCCGGCAGCGGCGTGCGGTAGGGGTTCCAGCGCGCCGCCGGCCGCAGAATCGTCTGGCGCAGGTCCTGCCGGCCACCGGCGATGTCCCCGCCCACGTAGTTGGGGTTCTCGCGTTCCATGTCGCAGGCGGTGCGCACGGTCCGGCCCAGCACCAGGTCGAGGAAGCCGGGGGCGAAGCGTTCGATCTGGGCGCCCACGGCCCAGCTCACGTCCAGGTCAGACCCCGCCGGCACGTGGCAGTAGGTCCACAGCGTGTGCATCCCGGCCGGAGCGCGGGTCGGGTCGACCACGCCGGGCTGCACCGCCAGCACGAACGGCCGCTCGGCGTGCCGGCCGGCGGCCACGGTGGCTTCGGCGGCGGCAACCTCCTCGAAGGTGCCCCCCACATGGAGGGTGCCCGCAGCGCGGCAGACTTCTGCCGCCCACGGGACCGGCCCGTCGAGCGCCCAGTCGACTTTGCAGACCCCCGGCCCGTAGCGGAAGCGCCGCAACCGGCGGGCATAGGCCGTTGGGAGACGATCACCGGCCATGGCCGCCAGTGCCGGGGGCGCCACGTCGGCCAGGACCACGCGGGCGGGCGGCAGGTCGGCCAGCGATGCCACCCGGTGCCCGGTCTCGACCACGATGCCCTCCTGCTCGAGGACGGTCGTGAGCGCCGTGACGATGCCCGCGCTCCCCCCGGCCACAACGGGCCACCCCACGCTGTGCGCCAGGGTCGTCAGGAGGAGCCCGATCCCGCCGGTCAGGGGCCGGTCGAGCGGTCGCATGGCGTGGGCAGCCACCCCGGCCAGCAGGGCGCGCCCTTCGGTGTGGGCGAAGCGCGCGGCCAGAGCCCGGGCGGGGAGCAGGCCGACTGCGGCAAAACGGGCGGCGGGGAGCGGGGAGGCAGGGATCTCGCGGAACGACGAGAGCGCCGCGTCGCCGATGGCCTCGCTGGTCGCCACCAGAGGGCCCACGAGCCTCCGGTAGGCGGCGCCGTCGCTGCCGCGTAGGGCCGCCGCGGTGTCCTCCACGCTCCGGAACGCCGCCACCGCCAGGCCGGCGTCCAGCGGCTGGGCGAACGGAAGGGGCGGCTGGAGCAGCCGGACCCCCAGGGACTCCAGTGTCAGCGCCCGGAAGAACGGGGACGCCAGGGCCAGCGGGTGGGCGGCGGAGCAGACGTCGTGGAGGAAGCCCGGCAGGGTCAGCTCGGCGGTCCGGCAACCGCCGCCGGGCTCACCGGCGGCCTCGAGCACCCGGACCTCCAACCCGGCGCGTGCCAGCACCACCGCCGCCGCCAGGCCGTTGGGCCCGGATCCGATGACCACTGCGTCCAGCTGCTTCACGAACTTCCCCTGTGCCCGGTCCGCCGATCAGGCCGCCGGAGTGCGCCACCGCTCCCAGGGGTGGGGGGCGTCCACGCGCTCCGAGCTGATCGCCACCACCGGCGACGGCTCCCCCAGGGGCCGGGCCAGTGCGGTCAAGGTGGTCCATCCACCGGACATGTGGTGCCGGGGCGACAAACGATCCGGGGCATCTGTGCCTCCCTTCCTCGGGTGGAGGAAGCCGATGCCGCTACCATAAGTCGCGGCCGTTCCGGAAGCGTTGCGGTTGCCGGGTGATGCGCACCGATGCGTCAAGCTGTGGCGCTGCGCCTGCCGGGCGGACACCGCGGGTGTGGACCCTCGCGCAGTGGTGACCGCCGCTACGCCGCGGGCTCCTGTTCCTCGGCGCGGGGCTCGGCCGGCGGCTGGGGCACCGGCGCCCGCAGGCTGGCGAGGAGCGGGGGAGAGGACCAGGCCGTCTCGCCCTCCTCCTGCCACCGGTCGATGTCAGGGGTCTCCAGGGTGCCCTTGCCGGAGGCATAGAGCCCGAAGGCAACCACGAACCCGACGGCGGCCAGACCCAAGCAGATCCCGATGGCAGCGCCGATCCCACGTGCCGTCTTCCCCCACACGTCGGCCACCAGGTAGAGGAGGAGCGGCGCCACCAGGAAGGCGGTGACGCCCCGCAGCAGCTCGATGAGGGCGAACACCCGCTGGAGCTGCTTGGCCCGCAGCGAGAAGCCGGCCATGAACAGCGCCGGGGACACGGACGCCCCCACGCCGAGCCCGAGGAGGCCGGTTCCCACGGCAACCAGCGACGATCCCGAGGTGGCCCACTCGAGGAAGACGGCGGCGGAGGCCACGATGCAGATCAGGCCGGAGAAGGCCAGCACCGTCACGTACCTGGTGCGGAAGATGGCCCCGAACAGGCTCGCCACCGCCGCCGCCCCCACGAACTCCGGCAGGAACAGGAGCGCCGTGGTCCCCGGCGTGCTCGTCGTCTTGAGGGCGGTCAGCACCAGTTCCATCAGCCCGAACCCGGCCGCGCTGGCGAACAGGGCGATGGTGATGCCGACCACGGGGACGGTGGTGGCGAAGGCCCGCACCGGCATGAGCGGCTCCTTCACCGTGTACTGGAAGACCACCAGGGCGATCACCAGGGCGAAGCCCCCGCAGAGCGGCAGGAGCTCCTGCACGTCGAGCACGCCGAAAGCCTGGAGGGCGCCAGCCCCGTAGAAGGCGGCGCCGCACCCCACCAGCGCCATGGCCATGGCGCCGAAGTCCCAGGGGCCGCTCTTGTCCACCGGCGGCTCGTCCTGGTAGGTGAGCAGCGAGAACACAAGTGCCAGCACCGCCACCCCGGCCACTCCCCAGAAGATGGCGTGCCACGGAGCGCCGGCCGCCGTCTCGGCGCCCACGGTGGGGCCGATCGCCACCGCGCCGAAGATGCAGAGGTTCATGACCCCTCCCGTCGTCGGCATCTTCTCCGGCGGCCAGGCGGTGACGAGTGGTGGGACGGCGGCGATGAGCATCAGGCTGGTGCACAGCCCCTGGACGATGAAGGCGGCAACGAACAGGCCGCCGTTGCTGGTGGTGGCGGCCACCAGCGACGCGGCAACGAAAAGTGCCTCGTACGCGACCAGCATCCGGCGTGGCGGCAGCCGCAGGGCGAGCTGCACGGCGAACACGGTGCCCACCGCGTAGGCCGCCGTGGACATGGCGATGGCGACGTCCAGGGTGGACGTGGCGAGGTGCAGGGACTTCCCGATCTCCGGCAGCACCGGGAGCACGGCCGCCGTCAACCCCAGGAAGGGAATCAGGGAGAACGCGACCAGGGCGACCGACGCGAGGTAGCTGCCGGCAAGGGGGCCTTTGCGCATCTTGCGCCCATACCCGGCCACCGGGGGAGCGACCCCGAGCTGGAGGCTGGCCCGCGGCGGCGGCCCGTCACATGAGCCGGGTCAGCTGCACCGTCACGTCACATGAGCCGGGTCAGCTGCACCGTCACGTCCAATCGGGAGGTGGGGCCGCCGTGGAAGATGCCCTTGAGCGGTGGCACGTCGGCGTAGTCCCGACCTTTGGCCACCAGCACGTACCGCTCGTCGATCGGGGCGCCCGCCGAGGGGTCGAATTGGCGCCATTCCCCGTCCCACACCTCCACCCACGCGTGGCTCTGCCCGGCGACGGTGGCTCCGACCGCCGGGTCCCGGTCCGGGTGCACGTACCCCGAGCAGTAACGGGCCGGCATCCCCACGGTCCGCAGCAGCGCCAGCGCCAGGTGGGCGAAGTCTTGGCAGACGCCCTCGCCTCCCTCCCACGCCTCCACCGCCGAGGTGTGGACGCCGGTCGTGCCCGGCACGTAGCGGAGCTGCTCGTGCACCCACGCCACGGCGGCCGCGCCGGCAGCCTTGAGGGCGCAGGACCGGCGGAGATCCCCGGCCGGGCCGGCCAGGCGGGGGTCCGCCGGGACCTGCACCGTCGGGGTCAGGAGCTCCAGGTAGCGGTCCCGCAGCCGGGCGTCGTCCAGGGCCTCCCAGCCGACGTCGGCGGCCGGCGGCGGCGGGGGGCCTGCCTCCACCACCGAGTAGCCGGCGATGGTCAGCTGCCCGTGGGGCTTGTGGAGGTCGAAGGCGTGCACCACCGAGCCCCAGTAGTCCACGTACCGTTGGAGCGGGGCGCCTGGCTCGACCTCCACCCGGGCATCGAGGACCAGCTGGTGCGGGGTCGTCATCGGGGTGAGGCGCACCTCGTTGAACGACGACGGCACCACGTTGGCGTAGCGGTAGACGCTGCGGTGCTCGATGCGGTATCGGCTCGTGGTCATGCGCCGGTCATCGCGCGGGCCGCGTCGCCCAGGCCGCCCCCCTCGGGGATCCACTCGATGGGACTGGTCTGACGGAAGTAGCGGGCGGCGATCGATGTGCTGGCCGCTCCGCACCCTCGCTGGACTGCGGCCAGCAGGCCGGGAAGGTCGGTGACCAGGTCGTCCAGGTGGATGAACTCCAGGCTGGTGCGCAGCTGCCCCAGGACCCTCCGGGCCTCGTCCGCGGTGCCCGCCCGGCCGGCGCGGGGGTCGAGCCCCGCCAGGCACTGCTCGGCGGTGGAGAGGGCCGAGAAGATCGACCGGGGGAAGAGGCGGTCCAGCACGAGGAACTCGGCGGCGGAGGTGGGGTCGGGCTCCCGGCGGTAGGTGCGCAGGAACGCCTCGTGGGCCGAGCACGACCGGAGCAGCACCACCCAGTCCGGGCCCGGGCTCGCCCCAGACACCTGGGTCGACAGGAGGCGGGCCAGCATGTCCACCCGCTCCAGGCTGCGCCCCAGGACCATGAAGCGCCAGGCGTCGTCCCGGCTCATGGTGGAATCGGTCAGGCCGGCCACGATGGCCGCCCGCTCCCGCACGAAGCGGAAGAACGGGTACGGCGCCAGGTGCATCCGGCGGTCCGTGCGCCTGGGCAGGGCGTTGTAGGTGACGTTGAGGGCCTCCCACAGCTCCGAGCTGATCGCCTCGCCCACCCCGCGGGCGTCGGCCCTTCCGGCGATCAGCGACGACACGATGGAGCTCGGGTTCGACCGGTCGAACGCCAGTAGCTCGGTGACCGCGTTGGCGTTGATGCCGGCGTCGGGGGCGGCGTCGGCCAGTCCCATGATCGACAGCAGCGACCGGCAGATCGGCTCTTCGCTGGAGGCCGGGGCGTCGAGCAGGTGGTGGATGTGGACGTCCAGGATGCGGGCGGTGTCCTCGGCCCGCTCCACGTAACGACCCACCCAGAACAGGCTCTCGGCGATCCGGCTCAGCATGCGGCCGTCCCCTCCGGCGGATCGCCGCGCCGGCGTCGGTGCTGCGCCCGCTGCCGTTCGTGCCGCAGCCGTTCCTGCCGCAGCCGTTGCGGCCGCTGTTGGGGCTGCTGCTGTTGCTGCTGCTGCTGCTGGCGCCGCCGCCCGCCGCCGTCCCATCCGGGCCCGGACTCGGGGGGCGCACCCAGGAGAGCCGCCGATGTGGCCGTCCGGTCGTCGGGGAGCGGCGGATCCACGGGCGCCCGCTCGTCCATCGCCACCCACGTGTCCTTCGACCCGCCGCCCTGGCTGGAGTTGACGACGAGGCTCCCGTCCCGGAGAGCAACGCGGGTGAGGCCGCCGGGGAGCACCCAGATCTGGCGCCCGTCGTTCACGGCGAAGGGCCGAAGGTCCAGGTGGCGGGGGGCCACGCGGTCGCCCACCCGGGTCGGCGCGGTGGACAGGGCCACCACCTCCTGGGCCGTCCAGCGGCGTGGCTCCGCCACGACCGAGGCCCGCGCCTCCTCCAGCTCCCGGTCGCTGGCCTGCGGCCCGATCATGATGCCGTAGCCGCCCGAGCCGGCAACGGGCTTGAGCACCAGTCGGTCCAGGCGCTCGAGTACGTAGGCCAGCTGGTCCGGGTCGTCCAGGCGGTAGGTGTCCACGTTGGGGAGGATCGGCTCCTCCCCCAGGTAGTAGCGGACGATGTCCGGGACGTAGGTGTAGGTCAGCTTGTCGTCGGCCACCCCGTTGCCCACGGCATTGGCGATGGTGACGTTGCCGGCGCGGGCGGCGTTGAGGATCCCCGGGCAGCCGACGATGGAGTCGGCCCGGAAGTGCAGCGGATCGAGGAACTCGTCGTCCACCCGGCGGTACACGACGTCCACTCGCTGCTCGCCTCCCGACGTCCGCATGTAGACCCGCCCGGACCGGCAGATCAGGTCCCGCCCCTCCACCAGCTCCACGCCCATCTGGCGGGCGAGGAACGAGTGCTCGAAGAAGGCCGAGTTGTAGACCCCGGGCGTGAGCACCACCACCGTCGGGTCCCGGGCGCCGTCGGGGGCGGCGGCCCGCAGCGCCTCCAGCAGCTTGGCCGGGTAGTCGAACACCGGGAGGACCCGGTTGCTTCGGAAGAGCTCGGGGAAGATGCGGGCCATCATCCGGCGGTTCTCCAGCACGTAGGAGACGCCCGACGGGCACCGGATGTTGTCCTCGAGCACCCGGAAGCCGCCGTCGCCGCCCCGGACGACGTCGATCCCCGCAACGTGGATGCGTACGCCGTTGGGCGGCCGGACGCCGAAGGCCGGCCGGTGGAAGTGCTGGGAGGTGGTGACGATGCTCGCCGGGAGCACACCGTCTTTCAGGATCTCCCCGGCGCCGTACACGTCGTCGAGCAGCGCCTCGAGGGCCCGCACCCGCTGCGCCACGCCGCCGGACAGGACGGCCCACTCCTTCTCCGAGATGATCCGGGGGATGAGGTCCAGCGGGAACGGCCGCTCCTCTCCAGAGAGCTGGAAGGTGACGCCCCGGTCCTCGAACGCCCGGTCCCGGGCGGCGCAGCGGGATTCGAAGTCATCGGGGGACAGGGCCTGGAGGGCGGCGAAGAGCGTCCGCGAGGCGGGCCGCGGCACCCCGGGCGCCTCGAAGATCTCGTCCCATGCCGGCTGCCCGAACGGTTGGGCCAGCGAGTATCCCTCGAAGAGGTCGCCCACGGAGCCCCAGTATGGCGAGCCGATGTTTCCGGCGCGTTTCCCGGGGCCGGGGGGCGGGCCTACGCCCTCTCCCCGGTGACCGCGAGCACGAGCTTCCCCTGCGCCTTCCGCTCGGCGAAGAGCCTGTGGGCCGTGGCCGCCTCCTCCAGGGGCAGGACGTCGGTGACCGCCAGGTCCACCACGCCGTCGCGCACCAGGCGCACCGCCTCATCGTGGAAGGGTCGCATGGCACCGGGCGACCGTGCCGTCAGCTGCCCGACCGACACGCCGATGCAGGCGACGCACCGGGCCCGCAGCCACTCGGCGTCGGGCAGCGGCTCGGGCTGCCGGGAGATGTTGCTGTAGCTGACCAGCCGGCCGAAGGAGGCCAGCACCTCCAGGGAAGCGGTGCGGATCGTCCCGCCGATCGGGTCCAGGACCACGTCCGCCCCCCGCCCACCCGTCCGCTCCAGCACCGCCGAGGCGAAGTCCTCGTAGGAGAAGACGGACCCGAAGCCGTGCGCGGTGGCGAACGCCGCCTTTGCCGGGCTCCCGACCGTTCCCCACAACGGCTCCCTGCCGTCGGCCACCGCCACCTGGGCCAGCGCGGTGCCCACGCCTCCGGCCGCGCTGTGGACCACGACCACGTCCTCGGGAGCGATGAACGCCGCCTTGCGTAGGAGTAGGAGCGCCAAGGGCAGGGCCACGAGCATGGCGCCGGACTCCGGCTTGGCCGCCAGCTCCTCTGTGATGGCCACGGTGGAGGTGGCCGGGGCCACCGCGATCTCGGCGTGGGCGCTGCCCCGGGTGAGGGCGGCCACCGGTTGGCCGACCGGGAACCCCTCCACGCCCGGCCCCACCGACAGCACGCGGCCGGACACCTCCACGCCGGGGGTGAAGGGGACCCGGCCCAAGCCGTCCCCGATCCGGTTGCGGACGTCGGTGAAGTTCACCGACGCGAACCGCACGGCGATCGCCACCTGGTCCGGTCCCGGCTCGGGCGCCGGCCGCTCCTGGATCTGGACGACCTCGGGTCCGCCGTACTGTTCGATCACGACAGCGCGCATCGTGCCTCCTGTGGCCGGTCGTGCGCCCGGACGATCCGGGAGCGATGGTCGCCCGGGTGATCGGGCGCGTGGTGGCCCGCACGGTACCCCGGCCGCCGCCGCCGCCGCCGCCGCCGCCGCGGCTGCT
>DAHUZE010000010.1 GCA_027306755.1 Acidimicrobiaceae bacterium
CGCGCCGCCCCGCGCCGTCCGAGGCAAGGGCGCGTGCGACGAGCGACATGTCGTCACGAACGTGCGGGAGGTTAGCATCGCCCGACATGACACCGCCCGTCGCGCTGGGCGCGGAGCAGCTCCGCGCCGCCATGCTGGCCTACCGCGACGCGTTGCGAGAGCACCAGCAGCTGCTCAACCGGCTGAACGTCTACCCCGTGCCCGACGGGGACACCGGCACGAACATGGCGCTGACGCTGGAGGCGGTCGTCCGTGAGCTCGAGCAGCTGGGCGACGGCCCGGCCATGGGGGCCGTCTGCCGGGCAGTGGCGCACGGCTCGCTCATGGGGGCGAGGGGCAACTCCGGCGTCATCCTTTCCCAGCTGCTCCGGGGGTTCACCGAACGGCTCGGACCCCACGACGAGGCCGGCCCGGACGTCGTTGCGGACGCCCTGGTGACGGCCGGAGAGATGGCCCGCAAAGCGGTCGTCCGGCCCGTGGCCGGGACCATCCTGACAGTGGCCCGGGCCGCGGGTGAAGGGGCGGTCACGGCGTGCCGCTCCGGCAGCACCCTGGTGGAGACGATCGAGCACGCACGCCGATCGGCGGCAGGCGCCCTGGCCGAGACGCCCACGATGCTCGAGGCCCTGGCCCGGGCGGGCGTGGTGGACGCCGGCGGCGCGGGGTACGTCCTGCTCTTCGATGCCTTCCTGTCGGGGCTCGACGGCCGGGCCGTGGAGGCACCGGTCGAGATGGAGGGGCTGGTGGTCGCTGGCGTGGGCGCACCAAGCGCCACGGGCTCCAGGAGCGCCGGGAGCGAGGGACGGGCGACCGGCGCAGGGAGCGGCTCGTCCGGTGCGTGGTCGGCGTCCGCCGCCTCGCCGGCGAACGCCGCCGCGGATGCCGGAGACCTGGACCTGCGCTACGAGGTGATGTACCTGCTGGACGCGCCCGACGAAGCCATCGGCGCCCTGAAGGACGTGTGGTCCGGGATCGGGGACTCCATCGTGGTCGTGGGCGGCGAGGGCACGTGGAACTGCCATGTCCACACCAACGACATCGGCGCCGCCATCGAGGCGGCGATCGACATCGGGCGCCCGCACCAGATCCGGGTGACGGACCTGGCCCAGCAGGTCCAGGAGGAGCGGTGGGTCCGGGACGCGGTGCCCCAGCCCGCTGCCCACCGGGCGCCACCCCCCGCCACGGCCGTGGTTGCCGTGGTGGCTGGTGAGGGGATCGGCCGGATCTTCCGCTCCCTCGGCGTCCAGGAGCTGGTCACCGGGGGCCAGTCCATGAACCCCTCCACCGAACAGTTGCTGGCCGCGGTGGAGGCGACCGGTTCGGACCAGGTCGTCCTCCTCCCCAACAACGACAACGTCGAACCGGTGGCGGCCCAGGTTGACGGCTTGACGGATACGGCGGTGCGCGTCGTTGCCACCGGGAGCATCGTGGAGGGTTTCGCCGCCTTGCTCGCCTACGATCCCGATGCCCGCCTGGCGGACAACGTTTCGGCCATGGCGGCCTCGGCGGCCCGCGTCGTCCCCGGAGCCGTGACCCGGGCCGTCCGGGACGCGCCCACGCCGGCGGGCCCTGTGTGCGAGGGTGACTGGCTCGGCTTGGTCCGGGGGGACGTGGTTGCGATCGCCGGCTCGCCTGACGGTGCGGCGCTCGGCGTCTTGGAGTCCGCCCTCGCCCCCGGGCACGAGCTGGTCACCCTGATCGAGGGCGAGGGGTCCACGCCCGCCACCACCCGGCGGATCACCGAGTGGTTGCACGAGGAACGCAGCGGGGTCGAGGCCGAGGTGCACCACGGGGGCCAGCCGCTGTACGCCTACCTCCTCGGCATCGAGTGACCGCTGCCGCCCGGCCCGAACCGGGGCCACCGCCGCCCGACCGCGGGCCGGCGAGGACGTTGCGCCAGCTCACCGAGATCGAGGTGACCCGGCTCCGGGGGCTCGGGGAACGGAAGGCCAAGGCGCTGGCCACGATGGGCATCGGGAACGTCTTCGATCTGCTCACCACGTATCCGCACCGGTACGTCGATCGGAGCCGGCAGGCCGATCTGGCCGATCTGGCCGTGGGGGACGAGGCGGTGGTGCTGGGCACCGTCCAGCGCGCCCGGTCCCGGCGGACCCGCAACGGGAGGTCGCTCGTAGAGCTCGAGGTCCACGACGGCACCGCGGCGATGACCGTGACCTTCTTCAACCAGCCCTGGCGGGGCCGCCAGCTGGGCGAGGGCACCGAGGCGCTCTTCTTCGGCAGGTTGGTCGACTACCGGGGTGGTCGGCAGATGACGAACCCGGTGGTGGACGTGGTGGTTGCCGGCCCCGAGGACGGAAAGGCCTCGGCGAGGCGCACCCTGCGCGTCGTGCCCGTCTACCCGGCGTCGGCTCGGGCCGGGCTTTCGAGCTGGGAGATCGGGGGGTGGGTGGACGAGGCCCTCCGCCGGGCTGGCGACCTCGAGGACCCCTTGCCCGAGCACTGGCGCGAGCGGCTCGGGCTGCTGGCGCGAACGGACGCCGTCCATGACATCCACGTGCCGCCGAGCATGGAGGCCCGGGGTCCGGCCCGGCGCCGGTTGGCCTTCGACGAGCTGCTCCGCCTCCAGCTCGCCCTGGTGCTGCGCCGGCGCGCCCTGGAGCAGGATGCCAAGGCCATCCGGCATCACGTCTCGGCACGAGAAGCGCTCGCCCCGACCGGGGAGAATGCGCCCGGGTCCACGCTGGTGCAGCGCTTTCTGGCCGGGCTGCCCTTCGCTTTGACCCGGGCGCAGCGCCGGGCGCTGGCTGCCATCTTTGCCGAGATGGCCGGCCCCCTGCCGATGCACCGCCTCCTCCAGGGTGACGTCGGATCGGGCAAGACCGTCGTGGCCGTGGCATCACTGCTGGCCGCTGTGCAGGGCGGCCACCAAGGCGCGCTGATGGCTCCCACGGAGGTGCTCGCCGAGCAGCACTTCCTGGGGGTGCGCCACCTCGTTGGGGGCTTGGCGATCCCCGATCCCTGCCGCCTCGGCGGCCAGCGCCCCGTTGCGGTGGCCCTGCTCACCAGTCGGACGACGGCGTCCGAGCGGGCCGCATTGCATGCCGGGCTCCGGTCCGGGGCGGTGGACATCGTGGTCGGCACCCACGCCCTGTTGACCGACGAGGTCCGCTTCCGCTCGCTCGGGTTGGCCGTGATCGACGAGCAGCAGCGCTTCGGGGTGGAGCAGCGGGCCGCCCTCCGGGAGAAGGGGCGCGCGTCGTCGGGCCCGGCCGCGCCGGCGGAGGCGACTGGCCCGGAGCCCGGAGCCGACCCGGACCTGCTCGTCATGACCGCCACCCCGATCCCGCGCACTGCGGCGATGGTGCTCTTCGGCGATCTGGACATGGTCGTGCTGGACGAGCTGCCCCCCGGACGTGTGCCGGTGGAGACGGTCTGGGAACCCGGCGATCAGGGCGAGGCCGCGGCCTGGACGAGGGTGCGGGCGGAGGCGGCCGCCGGCCGCCGGGCATTCGTCGTGTGCCCCCTGGTCGAGGGCTCCGAGCGCGTCCAGGCGCGCTCGGCCACCGAGGAGCATGAGCGCCTCACCTCCTCGGTCCTGGCCGGACTGCGTGTCGGCCTCCTGCACGGCCAGATGGCCGCCGCCTCCAAGGAGCAGGTCATGGCCGAATTCCGCTCCGGGGCGCTGGATGTGCTGGTCGCCACCACGGTGGTGGAGGTTGGCGTGGACGTGCCCGAGGCCACCGTGATGGTGGTCGAGAGCGCGGAACGGTTCGGCATCGCCCAGCTCCACCAGCTCCGCGGGCGGGTGGGTCGGAGCGACCTGCCGAGCTGGTGCTATCTCCTCGGATCCGCCGAGACGCCCGACGCGCGGGCACGGCTGGAGGCCATGGCCGGCACCTCCGACGGGTTCGAGCTGGCGGAGGTGGATCTGGAGATTCGCGGGGAGGGGACCATCCTCGGCGCACGGCAGAAGGGACGGAGCGATCTCCGGCTGGCTTCCGTCCGCCGGGACGCTGACCTCCTGGAGTCCGCCCGGGCGGTGGCCGAGGATGTCACCGCCGGCGACCCCCGCCTGTCCGGGCACCCGGCATTGGCCGACGAGATCCGGCTCTTTCTGGACCCCCACGAGGAGGCCTACCTCTTCAAGAGCTGACGGTGCGCTCACCCGCGCGGGCCGGGCAGTACCGTTGCCACGTGCGCGTGATCGCCGGCTCCAGTCGGGGGCGCCGCCTTCCGGGCCGCCTGCCCGGCAGCGTGCGGCCGACCTCGGACCGAGTCCGGGAAGCCATCTTCGATGTGCTCGGATCGATGGGCGGGGTGGAGGGCTCTGTCGTCCTCGACCTGTTCTGCGGCAGCGGCGCGCTGGGCCTCGAGGCCCTGTCGCGTGGAGCCGGACAGGTCACGTTCGTGGACCACGACGCTGCGGCCCTGGCCGCCGTCCGGACGAACCTGGAGGCCACGGGGCTGGCCGGGAGCCAGGCGTCGCTGGTTCGGGCCGAGCTCCCCGGCTGGCTTGGACGGGTTCCTCGGGCCGACCTGGTCCTGTGCGATCCCCCCTACGCCTACTCCGACTGGGACACCCTGCTTTGCGTGCTGAAGGCCGACGTGGCCGTGCTCGAGTCGTCCTTGCCGATAGAGCCGCCTGACGGCTGGATGGTCGCGAGATCGCGCCGCTACGGCGGTACGCTCGTGACCGTGGTACGCATGATCGAGGCCGGGCGTGCCCCCGCCGCCGGCGACGAAACCGAGCCTTCACCGCCAGCGGCCCACGAGCCGAGGGCCCGGTGACGACCGTCCTTTTCCCGGGGTCCTTCGACCCGTTCCACAACGGTCACCTGGAGGTGGTGGAGCGAACGGCCAGGCTGTTCGACGAGGTGGTGGTGGCGGTCCTCCGCAATCCGCAGAAGGCCGAGCCGCTCTTTTCCACCGAAGAGCGGACCGAGATGGTGGAGGAGTCGCTGGCCCACGTGCACGGGGTCCGGACCGTGGGAGTGGCCACGCTGGTGGTCGACGTGGCCCGCGACGTGGGCGCCTCGGCCATCGTCAAGGGCCTGCGGGCCGTCTCGGACTTCGAGAACGAGCTGCAGATGGCCCAGATGAACCGCCAGCTGTCCGGCGTCGAGACGGTCTTTGTGCCGTCCACCTCGCACCATGCCTTCATCGCCTCCCGGCTCTTGAAGGAGGTGGCTCGCTTCGGGGGCGATGTGACGGCTTTCGTTCCCAAGGCGGTCGCCAGCCGACTGGAAGACCGCTTCCCCCGGTCCGGCGCGGCCGGGGCGTCGGTGGGGCGCCCATGAGCGAGATCTTCGACGAGGACCTGACCGGAGGAGACCTCGTCGGCGACTCCGGGACCCTGCCGGCCGATGCCGAGGGGCTTATCCAGCGAGCGATCGACGTCGTGTCGGCGGCCAAGGCGATGCCACTCTCGGCGTCGGTGCTCGTCTCCAGAGAAGAGCTGGTGGAGCTGCTGCGGGCGGCCCAGGACGTCCTGCCCGACGAGCTGCGCCAGGCCCGCTGGCTCCTGCGGGAAAAGGAGGAGTTCCTGGCCGAGCGCTCGCGCGAGGCGGAGGCTCTGATGGAGGACGTGCGGGCTCGAGCCGAGCACATGGTGTCGCGGGCCGAGGTGGCGCGTCAGGCCAACCTCGTCGCACAGCGGATCCTGGACGACGCCAACGAGGAGGCTCGCCGCCTGCGCCACGAGGCGGAGGACTACTGCGACCAGAAGCTCGCGGGAATGGAGATCGTGCTGGAGCGGATCACCCGGACGGTCCGAGCTGGTCGGGACAAGCTGCAGGCGGCCGTCCCGTCGGTGCCGGAGCCGGTGGAGGTCCCGTTGGAGGGTGACGAGCCCGGATTCTTCGACCAGGACCTCGCGTAGCGGAACGGCAGCCGCACCACAGTTGAGCGGTGCGGGAAAGGAGGCACAGGTGGACCCCTTCGTCGTACACGTGGCCAGGCTCCGCCGGGTGGGGGGCACCCGCTGGCATCAGGTGCGCACCGGGCCTGTGGATCTCGAGGGATTGCTCGCGGCCCGCTCTGTGGCCGACAGCGCGGTCCCCGAGGGCGCGGACGCGATCTGCGAGGTGACCTTGGACTCCTTCCAGGGCGGGGTCATGGTCACCGGCACCGTGTCGGCCCCGTGGACCGGGGTATGCCGCAGGTGTGCCCAGCCGGTCAAGGGCGTCCTGCGGATCCCCGTGCGCGAACGCTTCACCGGGCTGGATGCCGGCTGGGGGGAGCCCGAGGACGACGAGGCCTACCCCATCGTGGACGACGAGTTGGACTTGGGCCCGATGATCCGGGACGCGGTGGCGCTCGAGCTGCCGATGGCCCCGCTCTGCCGGGACGACTGCCGGGGCCTCTGCCCCTTCTGCGGGTGCGACCGCAACCAGGAGGCCTGTGACTGCGAGGCGCCGAGGGATCCCCGGTGGGCTAACCTCGACGTGCTCCGGTCGGTCCAGTAGCCGACGCGCCACCGGCCGGCGCCTCCAGACCAGCCGCTTCTGGCGCGCGACGTCCGGCGGCACCCGGGGCGACGAACCCGCCGGCCGTAGTGGCCGGCACGGACCTGGAGCGACGAGGATGGCAGTCCCGAAGAAGAAGACATCCAAGGCCAAGGGGCGGAGCCGGCGTGCCGCCAACTGGCGGCTCGAGGCTCCGGCCCGAAGCGTGTGCCCCCACTGCAGCCAGGCCAAGCTGCCGCACGTGGTCTGCCCCAACTGTGGGTGGTACAAGGGCCGCCAGGCGGTCGAGGTCGACTGAGATGCCCGCCGCGCCGGCCGTCGAGCCGGGGGCGATCCTCCCGGTGGCCGTCGACGCGATGGGAGGGGACAAGGCACCGGGCGAGATCGTTGCCGGGGCCCGCCGGGCCGCTGACGAGGGCGTCGAGGTCGTGCTGGTCGGACCGCCCGAGCTGATAGGCGACCCCCTCGGGCTGCCAGTCGTCGCCTGCACCGAGGTCATCGAGATGCACGAGGATGCCGGGCAGGCAGTCCGGCGCAAGAAGGACTCCTCCCTCGTCCGTTCGGCCGAGCTGGTGCGCGACGGGAAGGCCTCGGCCATGGTGAGCGCCGGCAACACGGGTGCCACGATGGCGTCGGCGCTGTTGCGCATGGGAAGGCTCCGGGGCGTCGCCCGGCCCTGCATCGCCACCCCGCTGCCCCGGCTGGGCCGCGAGCCGGCGGTCCTGGTGGACGCCGGAGCCAACGCCGAGTGCACGAGCGCCATGCTCGTCCAGTTCGCCCAAATGGGTGCCGCCTATGCCGCGGCCCGGTACGGCATCGCCGATCCCTCCGTCGCCCTCCTGTCGATCGGGGAAGAGCCCAGCAAGGGCACCCCGCTGGTCAAGGAGGCACACGCGGCGCTGGCGGGTGCGGCCGGCCTGCGCTTCCTGGGCAACGTGGAGGGACGGGACCTCCTGCCCAGCCCGGCCGACGTGGTGGTCACTGACGGGTTCACCGGGAACGTGACGCTCAAGGTGCTGGAAGGATCCCTGCGGTTCATCGTCGAGACGCTGTTCTCCGTCTTCGGCACCGACGCCTCGACGATGGCCGCCTCCGAGGCGCTCCTGCCCCACCTGCTGCCCGTGGCGGCCGAGCTCGACCCCGAGAACACGGGGGGAGCAATGCTGCTGGGCGTGGACGGCGTGTGCGTGATCAGCCACGGGTCCTCCAGTGCCACCGCCGTCCGCAACGCCGTGCGGGTAGCCGACGAATTGGTGGTTGCCGGCCTCGTGGGGCGGCTGGCGGACGCCGTGGCCGGCGCCTGAGCTGCGGCCCCTCCTGAGCCGGCCCCCGCGTGCGGCCGCACGCCGCCAGGGGTGCCGGTACGCATCGGGCCTGGCATACTCCGGGGGTTCGGTAACATCCATGCCGTTGCCGGCCGTCGATCCCAGGAGCCAGCGTGCCCGCAGAGACCCATGTAGAGCGAGGCCCACTCGACCGCCAGGCGGTGTTCGAGCTGGTCAGGGACCAGCTCGCCGACATCTTGGAGACCGATCCCGCCAAGATCACCGAGGGCGCCTCGTTCTCCGAGGACCTTGACGCGGACTCACTGGCCCTGATCGAGCTGGTCGAGGCGCTCGAAGAGGAGCTCGGCGAGCGCACCGTGGGGTTCCGCATCGACGACGAGGATCTCGAAGACCTCCGAACCGTCCGCGATGCGGTCGACTACGTGGTCGCCAAGCTCGGGGCAGGTTGACCGGCAGCACGTGAACGCCACGACCGAGGGTGTGACCGAGCTGGCGCACCGCCTGGGGCACGAGCTTGTCAGCGCGACACTCCTCCAGCAGGCGCTTGCCCACCGGAGCTGGTGCGCGGAGCAGGGTGGCGTGCCGTCGAACGAACGTCTGGAGTTCCTGGGCGATGCCGTCCTGGGGCTGGTCGTTGCCGGGCACTGCTACCGCCGCTTCCCCGCCATGCCCGAAGGGGAGCTGGCCAAGGTCCGCGCCGCGGTCGTCAACGCCCGAGTGCTGGCCGAGGTGGCCGAGCAGCTCGGCATCGGAGAGGCCATCCTGTTGGGCAAGGGGGAGGAAGCGTCCGGCGGCCGCACCAAGTCGTCGATCCTCTCCGACACGTTCGAGGCGGTGATCGGGGCGCTCTACCTGGACGGAGGTTTCCCGGCGGCCGAGCGCGTGGTGCTGCGGTTCCTCGAGCCGCGCATCGACCGTGCCGCAGAAGAGCCAGACGACTTCGACCAGAAGGGCCTGCTGCAGGAGCTCACGGTGCGCCAGGGCGAGGGCATCCCGCGCTACCTCGTGGTCGGGAGCGGCCCGGACCACGACCGTCAATTCGAGGCGGCGGTGTTCGTCAACGGCATCCAGCTGGGTGCGGGGACCGGCGGGACGAAGAAGGACGCCGAGCAGGATGCGGCGCGCCGGGCGCTGGCGGAGCTGCGCCGTGCCTGAGCTCCCCGAGGTCGAGACGCTCCGCCAGGACCTGGCGAAGGAGGTCGTCAACAAGAAGGTGAAGGTGGTTGCCGTCACCAACGGCCGGTCGGTGCGGCGGCACCAGACCGCCAAGCACTTCCGCACGATGCTGGAGGGCCGCACCGTCAAGGGCGTCGACCGCCTGGGCAAGTACCTGCTGCTCATGCTCGACAACAAGGACACGCTGGTCATCCACCTCGGAATGAGCGGCCAGCTCCTCCGGGTGAAGAACCCCAAGGAGCCAAAGCCCAAGCACACCCATGTGGTGATCACCTTCACGCAGGGGGGCGAGCTGCGCTATGTGGACCCTCGGACGTTTGGCGAGATGTTCGTCTCGACTCCGGCAGGCGAGACCACGGGCAACGGCCCGTCGCTCCCCGCCGGCATGGCCAGCGCCGACGGCGCGGCGCTGCGACGCCAGGTGCCCGAGCTCGCCCACCTCGGCTTCGATCCCATCGAGGACATGATGAGCTGGGACCGGTTCGGCCTGCTGGTGCGCCGGCGGCACACGGCGCTCAAGTCGCTGCTCATGGACCAGGAGTTCATCTCGGGCATCGGGAACCTCTACTCCGACGAGATCCTCTTCAGCGCCGGGCTCCGCTACGACCGGGCATCCGACGGGCTGTCGGCCACCGAGATCCGGCGCCTCTACCGGGCCATGGTGGAGACCCTGACCGAGGCCATCAAGCACCGGGGCTCCACCCTGGTGGACGAGCAGTACCGGGACCTGTTCGGCGAGGCCGGGGAGTACCAGGGCAGTCACCAGGTCTATGACCGCGAGGGCAAACCGTGCCGGCGGTGCCGCAACCCGATCGTGCGGGCCAAGGTCGGCGGTCGCTCCACCTTCTACTGCGAGCATTGCCAGGTCTGAACGGGGTGCCCGCAGCGGTCCCGGGGGCGCCGCCGGCCGGTTGGTAGGGTCGGCAGCCGATGTTCCTCAAGTCGCTCAGCATGAAGGGCTTCAAGTCGTTCGCGGACCCCACGATCCTGGAATTCGAGCCCGGGATCACCGTCGTGGTCGGCCCCAACGGCAGCGGCAAGTCGAATGTGGTCGATGCGGTGACCGGGGTGCTGGGGGCACAGGGACCACGCTCCCTGCGCTCCCAGAAGATGGAGGACGTGATCTTTGCCGGTACCTCGAGCCGGCCGGCGCTCGGGCGGTCCGAGGTGTCGCTCACCATCGACAACCGCTCCGGAAGGCTCCCGGTCGAGATGGCCGAGGTGACGATCACCCGCACGCTCTTCCGCTCGGGTGACAGCGAGTACGCCATCAACGGCACGGCGTGCAGGCTGCTGGACATCCAGGACCTGCTCAACGACTCGGGAGTCGGGCGCCAGCAGCACATGATCATCGGCCAGAACCAGCTGGACACGGTCCTCACTGCGCGGCCCGAGGACCGGCGGGCGCTGGTGGAGGAGGCGGCCGGCGTCCTGAAGCACCGCCGCCGGCGGGAGCGGGCCGAGCGCCGGCTGGCCGCCACCCAGGAGAACCTCGAGCGTCTCGGGGACCTGGTGCGAGAGCTGCGCCGCCAGATCCGACCCCTCGAGCGCCAGGCGGCCGCGGCCCGGTCCTACGCCACCGTCGCCGCCGAGCTCCGCGCCCTGAGGATCCACCTGGCCGGCACCGAGCTTGCCGAGCTTGCCGAGCGCCGCCGCCGGAGCGCCACGGACCTGGCGGATCTGGCCAACGAGGAGGAGTCGCTGCACCAGCGCCTGGACGCGCTGGACGCCAGGGCGGCGGCAACGACGGCCGAGCTCTCCTCGGCACGCGATGAGGACCTGGCCAGTGCCCTGGGTCAGGTGCAGGCCCTGGTGGAGCGGGCCCGCGGGACGGCGAACGTGCTGCGCGAGAGGGCCAGGTCCGTGGCGGCCGCCCTGGACGCCGCAGCCGATGTGGACGTCGTCTCGACGCTGGAGGCGGAGGCGGCCCGCCTTGCGGAGGAGCTGGAATCGGCCAACGCGGAGGAGGTCGCCCTCGAGCCGGCGCGCCAGGAGCTCGTCGGGCGGGCCGCAGCGCTGGCCGCGGCGGAGGCGACCCACGCCGATCGGTTCGCCGGCGCCGGCGCCGGAGCCGGCGAGGTGCTCAGCGACCTCCGCCGGCAGATCGACCTGCAACGGCGCGGGCTCGAGCAGGACCGGCGGGCGGCAGCGGCCGCCGAGCAGCGGCTGGCGGCCGTCGAGCGCCGCCTTGGCGCACTGCAGTCGGGCGGCCAGGAGGTGGCCGATCGGCGGGCGGCGCTGGAGGCCGCAACCGAGCAGCTGGACCGCGCCGCAGCCGAGGCGTCCGGTGCCCTCAGCGAAGCGCGCCAGCGGGTCGACGAGGCGGAGCGGGCCGCCGGGGCCGCCGAGCAGGACCGCCACCGGAGCGCGGCCCGGGCCGAGGCGCTGGCCCGCGCGCTGAGCGACCTGGAGGGAGCAGGCGGCCGGGAGGCGCTCTCCGATGTGGACGGCGTGGTCGGCTCCCTGGTGGACCTCGTGGAGATCGACGAGGGCTGGGAGGCTGCGTTCGACGCGGCGGCCGGCGCATCGGTGGCTGCGGTCGTGGTGCAGGGCCGGGATGCGGCCAGGGAGGCACTCTCCCGCCTGCACAGCCAGGGAACGACGGGCGCGCTGCTGGCCGCCGGCGCCGGCGCGGCCGCTGCGCCGGCCGCCGGCAACCTGCCGCCGGGAGCCGAGCCCCTGCGTCCCCATGTCCGCCTCCGCCGTGCCGCCGGAGCCGACGTGGAGGCCGTCCTCGACACCCTGGTCGGCCGGGCGGTACGGGTGGACGGCTGGGAGGCGGCGCTGGACCTGGCACTCGACCGCGCCGAGCTGGTGGTGGTCACCCGCGATGGGGACCGCTTCGCCGAATCCGGCTGGCGGATCCGATCGGCCAAGGGGGTCGTGACGGCTGCCGCAGTGGAAGACGCGGAACGCCGGGCGGATGAGGCGGCCCGTCGCGCCGACGAGGCCTCCGCGGCCCTGCGCACCGCGCGCTCGTCGCGCGATGAGGCTGCCGCGGCGTCGGCAGACGCCGTCCGTGCCCGCGACCGCCACGACGCAGCCCGTGCCGCGGCTGAGGCCGAGCTCCGGCGGGCGGCCGATGACGAGCGCCGGGTGGGCGAGGAGCTGGCCGAGGGTCGGCGCGAGCTGGAGATGGCCACGGCCAGGATCGCCGAGCAGTGCGATGCCGTTGCCTCGCTAGAGTCCGCCCTGCCGTCGGCTGAGGAGGCAGCGGCCGAGGCGGTCGCCCGGGGCGCCGAGGAGGCCCGCGCCGCGGAGGCGCTAGCCGAAGGGAGGCGGCGCCTGGCGGCCGATCGCCACGCGCTGGATGTCCAGGTGGCCGGACTCGATGAGCGTTGCCGCGTGCTCACTGCTCGCCTGGCAGAGGTAGAGCGGCGCCTGGCTGGCCACGCCGAGGAGCGGGAGCAGGCCGCGGCCCGGCGCGAGCGTCTCGAGGCCGACGCGGTAGCCATCGATCGGCTGGGTGCCGTGGTGGAGCGGGAGCAGCACGGCCTCGAGGCCGTGCTGGGCGCGCTGCGCTCGGAGTATGCCGAGCAGGGCCGCCGGGTCCGGGCCGGAGCGGCGGAGATGGAAGCCATCCGCGAGGAGCGGGCCCGGGTGGCGCGGCGGCA
This sequence comes from Acidimicrobiaceae bacterium, assembly GCA_027306755.1. GTDB lineage: Bacteria > Actinomycetota > Acidimicrobiia > Acidimicrobiales > RAAP-2 > JAJYVT01. The sequence continues at coordinate 12,502 of DAHUZE010000010.1, forward strand.
GGAGCAGGTCCGGGAACGTTCCCGGGTTCTCGATCGCGACGCCGCCGAAGCCGCCCTCCGCTCCGAGGCCCTGGAGGCGACGGCGAGCGTCGACCTGGGCGTCACGCCGGACGAGGCACAGCGCGCGCCAGCTCCAGAGCTTCCCGAAGGCGTGGGCGCGGCGGCCCACGCCGGGGCGCTGGCCCAGAAGATCGCCTCCCTCGGACCGATCAATCCGTTGGCCTTGGACGAGCTGTCGGCCCTCGAGGAGCGCCACCGCGAGCTGGACTCGCAGATGGAGGACGTGCGGGGCGCCCGGCGGCAGCTGCACGAGGTAGTCAGAGAGCTCGACCGGGAGATCGTGGAGCAGTTTGCCGCCGCGGTGGCCGACGTGAACGAGCACTTCTCGACCCTCGTGGGCGGCCTGTTCCCGGGAGGGACCGGTCGGCTGACCTTGACCGAGCCCTCCGACCTGCTCCATACCGGCATCGAGATCGAGGTGCGTCCGGCGGGCCGCAACGTGCGCCGCGTATCCCTCCTCTCGGGCGGCGAGCGCTCCATGGCCGCCCTAGCTTTCCTCTTCGCCGTGTTCCGCAGCCGCCCGTCGCCCTTCTACCTGATGGACGAGGTGGAGGCGGCACTGGACGACGTCAACCTCCACCGGTTCCTGGCGCTCGTGCGCGAGTTCCGTGACGAGGCGCAGCTCATCATCGTCAGCCACCAGAAGCGGACGATGGAGGCCGCCGATGCCCTCTACGGCGTGACGATGGCCCCCGGCGGCTCGTCGCAGGTCGTGAGCCAGCGAGCGAGAGCCCAGGTCCGCCCGGTCGCCTGAAGCACGGCACTCCGGGCGACGGGGCTCCGGCGACGGGGCTCCGGCGACGTGGTTCCGGGCGCCGGTACCGCCATGGGGCGCCGATAGGCTCGGACCTCCATGATCGCTCTGTGGATCGCGCTGGGCGCCGTCGCCTTCGTCGTCCTGCTTGCCGGGAGCGTGCGCTACGCGGCCACCGGACTCCGGGGGCGCCGGCGTGCTGCACCCACCGCCACGCGCCCGGCCCCGGGACGTACCCCGCCCGCTCGGCCGACGCGGCCCCCCGGCCGGGCCGGCCAGCCGGACGTTCTCGAGGCACAGGTTCCCGAGGCACATGTTCCCGAAGTGCCTCTCGTACTGGAGCCTTCGGTCGAGGCCCTGGCCCCGCCGTCGCTGCGTGACCGGCTGGGTCGGACCCGCGGGGTGTTCGCCGGGCTTCGGTCGCTGCGGGGCCGGGGGGTGGATCCCGAAACCTGGGACGATCTGGAAGAGACGCTGCTGAGGGCCGACGTGGGTGTCTCCACCGTGGAGGTTCTCCTCGGCGATCTGCGCCGGCGTGTCGCCTCGAGGGAGATCGCTGACGGGAGCGAGCTGCTCGACGCCCTGCGGGCGGATCTGCTGGACCTGTTGGAGGTGGAGCAGCGTTGGGACGCGGCCACCCCCGCCGGTCCCGCCGAGCTCCCCGCGCCCCAGGTCGCGCCGCATCCCGGGGACCACGATCAAGAGCCCGTCGGGCGCGAGCTGCGCTTCGACGGCGAGGATGGCGTGGTCAACGTGTGGCTGTTCGTCGGGGTGAACGGGGTGGGCAAGACGACCACGGTGGGGAAGGTCGCCCGCCAGCAGGCCTCGGCCGGCCACTCCGTACTGCTGGCGGCCGGGGACACGTTCCGGGCTGCGGCCGGGGAGCAGCTCGAGACCTGGGCCGGGCGGGCCGGCGCGGACATCGTCCGGGGTGCCGAGGGCGGGGACCCGAGCGCCGTGGTCTTCGACGCCGTCCAGCGGGCGGCCGCTCGGGGGAACTCGCTGGTGCTGGCGGACACCGCCGGGCGGCTTCACACCAAGGTCAACCTGGTGGAGGAGCTGAAGAAGATCCGGCGTGTGGCCGACCGCGCCCCCGGTCGAGTCACCGAGGTGCTGCTGGTGCTGGATGCCACCACCGGGCAGAACGGCTTGACCCAGGCCCGGCAGTTCACCGATGCCGTGGCAGTCACCGGAGTGGTGCTCACCAAGCTCGACGGCACGGCCAAGGGAGGCATCGTGGTGGCGATCCAGCGTGATCTCGGATTGCCGGTCAAGCTCGTGGGCGTGGGCGAGGGCATCGAGGATCTCGTGCCGTTCGATCCGGCGGACTTCGTGGGTGCCCTGCTGGCGTAGCTGCGCTGCCATGGCCGCGGGAGACGGGGACCTCCGTCCGGTAGCCTGGGCGTCTCATGTTCGACGCCCTTTCCGACCGCCTCGAGCGGATCGCCGGGCGCCTCCGCAGCCGTGGCCGGCTCACCGACGCGGACCTTGACGGGGCGCTTGCCGAGATCCGTGCGGCCCTGCTGGAGGCTGACGTGGAGGTTGGCGTGGTCCGCGCCTTCGTCCAAGCCGTCCGGGGCCGATGCGCCGGCGAGGCCCTCTCAAAGAGCCTGACCCCGGGCCAACAGGTCATCAAGGCCGTCCACGAGGAGCTTGTCGGTGTCCTCGGAGGCGAGACCCTCAAGCTGACCTACGCCTCGCGGCCGCCCACCGTCGTCCTCCTGGCCGGGCTGCAGGGCTCGGGCAAGACCACCACTGCGGCCAAGCTGGCCCGCTGGTGGAAGCAGCAGGGACGCAACCCGCTGTTGGTCGGTGCCGACCTCCAGCGTCCGGCCGCCGTCGAGCAGCTGCGGGTCCTCGGGCGGCAGGCGGGGGTCACCGTCTTCAGCGAGCCCACCGACCCCGTGGCCGTGGCCCGGGCAGGGTTGGAGGAGGCGCGGCGGCTCGGGCGGGACGTCCTCATCGTCGACACCGCAGGACGCCTGGCGATCGACCAGGAGCTGATGGACGAGGTCCGGCGGGTTTCCGGCGCCGTCTCGCCCCACTACACCCTGCTCGTGGTGGATGCCATGACGGGGCAGGACGCCGTCGCCACGGCCGGCGCCTTCCACCAGACCCTTGCTCTGGACGGCGTCGTGCTGACCAAGCTGGACGGCGACGCCCGAGGGGGCGCCGCGCTGTCGGTGAAGGGGGTGGTCGGCCGCCCGATCGTGTTCGCCTCGACCGGAGAGAAGCTCGGGGACTTCGACCTCTTCCATCCGGACCGGATGGCCGACCGGATCCTCGGCATGGGGGACGTCCTCAGCCTCATCGAGCAGGCCGAGCGGACCATGGACCGGGATTCGATGGCCAAGTCCGCGGGTCGCCTCATGGAGGGTCGGTTCACGCTGGACGACTTCCTCGAGCAGCTGCAGCAGGTCAAGAAGATGGGATCGCTTGGCGGCATCATGAAGCTCCTGCCGGGCATGTCCAAGGAGCTGCGCCAGGCGGCCGACCAGATCGACGACCGGGAAGTTGCCAGGGTCGAGGCGATCATGCGGTCCATGACGCCGGCCGAGCGGGGGGACCCGACGATCATCGACGGGTCCAGGCGGATCCGCATCGCCCGCGGAAGCGGTGTGGGAACCCAGGATGTCAACCATCTCCTCAAGCAGCACCGGGAGATGCAGAAGGTGGTCAAGGGCATGGCCAACGGCGGGGGGATCCCGGGGATGCCGGGCCTTACCGGGATGGGCGGCCTCGGTGGCGGTGCCAATGGTGGAGCAGGTGGTCTCGGTGGCCTCCGCAACGCCCGCAAGCAGCTCGCGGCGCTGCAGGCGATGGGGGAGGAGGGCGGAACCCAAGGCGGATTGGCGGCGCTGCTGGCCGGTGAGGGCGGCCTCCCCTCGCTCGAGGCGGTGGCCTCGGGCAACCGCGCCCCTGCTGGCGGGGGCATACCCGCTCGCCGCGGGGCGAAGGGGAAGAAGAAGAAGGGCGGCAGGGTGACGCCGCCCAAGGGACGCTGACGACCGGTCCCGCATCGCGCGTGGACGCGGTCCCTCTCAGACCTGCGAGAATGTCCGCCGGCTGGCGCAGTGCCGGCCAGAGCGGCCGAAATGATGGAGGAACCAGGCTCGTGGCAGTGAAGCTCCGCCTCGTGCGGATGGGCAAGAAGAAGCAACCGACGTACCGGGTGGTGGCGGCCGACAGCCGGTCGCCCCGGGACGGCCGGTTCCTCGAGGTTGTCGGCACCTACGCGCCGAGAGGTCGCTCGACCTCCGACAGCGACGCAGTGGTCACCATCGACCACGAGAAGGCGCTGCGCTGGTTGCGCGAGGGTGCCAAGCCGACCGACCGGGTCGAGCGGCTGCTGCGGGGCGCAGGAACCCTGGACCTGTTGGGCGGCGCCGCCCCCGCCCCCGCCGCCGGTAGCCCCTTGGATGCGGGGCCCGGTGCTGCGTCGGCAGGTGCAGGGGAGGATGGGGTCGCGGAGGAAGAGGCGCCTGCGGGCAGCGAGACCGGGTCCGAGCAGTGAGCCCCGACACCGGCGACGAGGCGCAGGAAGACGCCCTCCTCCACGGCGACGACCTCGAAGGCGAGAACGCGCACGACGAGGGTGGCGAGGACGAGGGTGACGAGGACGAATTCGACGATGACTTCGACGACGACGACGACGACGACGACGACGAGGACGACGACGACGACGACGACGGGGACGACGAGGACGGGGACTACGAGCCGGGCGACGTGAACGCCAGGACTCACGCCGACTACGAAGCCGGGGACGTCAATACCATCGAAGCTGCTCGGGCGGGTGGCCGATCCACCGAGGCTGGGTTGGCGCGGGGCGGCACCCCCGTTGCGGTGCTTACCTACCTCGCCGAGTCCATGGCTGACGATCCGGACGCTGTGGTGATCCGGGAGGAGGAGCGCCGGGGATCGTCGGTGCTGCGCCTCCATGTCGCCCCAGGGGACATGGGTCGGGTGATCGGGCGGCGGGGCAGGACGGCGCAGGCGGTCCGGACCTTGGTGGCCGCCGCCGGCGCGCGTGACGGCGTCCAGGTGGCGGTTGACATCGTCGACGACTGAGCACGGCGGTCGCCCGCCCATCTTGGAGGTGGGTCGAATCGCCAAGGCGCACGGCCTCACCGGGGAAGTGGTGGTCGAGCTGTACACCCGGCGCCCCGAGCGCCTGGATGCGGGGGCCCTCCTGGAGTCCGACGGCGGCCCCTTGGTGGTGGAGACGGCGCGACCGTTCCAGGGTCGGTACCTGGTTCGGTTTGCCGGGGTGCACGACCGGTCCGCCGCCGAGCACCTGCGCGGCCGCGTCCTGCGGGCCGGGGCTCTGGATGACCCGGACACCCTGTGGGTCCACCAGCTGATCGGCGCCCGCGTCACCGCTGCCGACGGTACGGCACTGGGGACCGTTTCCGGGGTGGAGGCCAACCCGGCCAGCGATCTCCTCGTGCTGGACGGGGGCGGCCTCGTGCCCCTCCGGTTCGTGACCGAGGTGGATCCCGGGGTGCAGGTAACGGTAGACGTCCCCCCGGGCCTGCTGGACTAACGGCGGGCTGATGCCGGTGCGCATCGACGTGTTCACCATCTTCCCGGAGGTCGTCGAGGGCTACGGGAGCGTCAGCATCCTCGGACGGGCGCGCCAGGCGTCCCTCCTGGACCTCCGGGTGCACGATCTGCGCTCGGGAGCGTCCGACCCGAGGCGGTCGGTGGACGACGCGCCGTTCGGCGGGGGAGCCGGGATGGTCCTCATGCCCGAACCGGTGTTCGCGGCGGTGGAGGCCGTGGAGGCGGCCGAGGGGCTGCCCCGCCCGCTGTTCCTACTTTCCCCGGCTGGGCAGCGGGTCGACCAAGACCTGGTTCGACAGCTGGCGGACACCCCTGAGGGCTTTTCGCTGCTGTGCGGCCGCTACGAGGGAGTCGACCAGCGGGTGGCCGACCACCTCGTGGACGGGGAGCTGTCCGTGGGCGACGTGGTGCTGGCCGGGGGCGAGCTCGCCGCCCTGATCGTGGTGGAGGCGGTGGCCCGGCTCCTCCCGGGGGTGCTGGGCAACGAGTCGTCCAGCAGCGACGAGAGCTTCACCGACGGGCTGCTGGAGTACCCCCACTACACCCGGCCGGCCGACTTCCGGGGCTGGCCGGTGCCCGAGATCCTCCGGTCCGGTGACCACGGAAGCGTGGCTCGCTGGAGGCGGGTCCAGGCGCTGCAGCGGACCCTGGTGCGCCGGCCGGACCTGGTGGAGCGCCGGGGCGGCCTGACCGAAGCGGAGGTGAACCTCCTGGTAGCGGGGGGCGAGGTGCATCTGTTGGCCGATCACGGCTACGATGCCCTACTCGGAAACGCCCCATCGCAAGCCAAGGACGCGCCCCATGCACCCCACTGAGATCATCGACCGCGACAGCTTGCGAGACGACATCCCCGAGTTCCGGCCCGGGGACACCGTCAAGGTGCACGTCCGGGTGGTGGAAGGGACCCGCGAGCGCGTGCAGGTGTTCCAGGGCGTCGTCATCCGGCGCCAGGGTGTGGGCGTGCGGGAGACCTTCACCGTGCGCAAGGTCAGCTTCGGCGTGGGGGTCGAGCGGACGTTCCCGGTTCATTCGCCCACGATCGCCCGGATCGAGGTCGCCACCTACGGGGACGTCCGGCGCGCCAAGCTGTACTACCTCCGCGAGCGGTCCGGCAAGGCCGCCAAGATCAAAGAGAGGCGCATCCCACGCTCGTGAGGCCGCTGCCCTGTCCGTGTGCGCGGCGCGCGCCGGGACGATGATGGGCGTGCCGTGAGCGAGGAAGACCTCGAACGCTACGAGGCCGAGATCGAGCTGGCTCTGGTCCAGGAGTACCGGGCCGTGCTGCCGATGTTCGCGTATGTGGTCGAGACCGAGCGGAGGTTCTATCTTGCCAACGACGTGGCCATGACCGTGCGGTCGGACACCCAGCCTGCCTGCGTGGAGCTGGAGCTGAGCGATGCCTGGGTGTGGGACATGTACCGGCCGGCCCGCTTCGTCCCCTCCGTGCGGGTGGTCACCTGGCGGGACGTGAACATCGAGCGGCTGCCGGAAAAGGAGCTGTAGCAGCCCACAGCCCTCATCCCGGCGCAGCATTCCGGCACCGGTCCCGCGGCGCGGCGCGGCGCGAGAGGGCCGGGGGACCGTTGGGCCCGTGGGCACGGACCGGGGCCGGCTCGGACGCCGGGGGGAGGATCTGGCCGCGGCGTGGTACCAGCGGCGTGGCTACCGGGTCCTGAGCCGGAATTGGCGCTGCCCGGAAGGCGAGATCGACCTGGTCTGCCGCAGGGGGCCCACGGTGGTGATCTGCGAGGTGAAGACGCGCACCTCGGGTGCATTCGGACCACCGCAGGCCGCCATAGGGGCGGCCAAGCGTCGGCGGCTGCGCAAGCTGGCGGCGCGGTGGCTGGGGGCGACGGGCACGCGCTGCGCTGTGGTCCGCTTCGACGTTGCCGCCGTGCACGGCGACCTGGTGGAGGTCCTCGAAGGCGCCTGGTGAGCGCGCAGCGCCGGCGGCCCTGGTCCGCCGCAGCCCCGCCGCGCCGGCGAGTCTGCGCTACCGTCGGCTGCCCGACAGAGGAGGTTCCGTGGAGCTCGAGGCGAACGAGACCGTGCTGGTGGACCGCCGGGACGGCGTCGTTTCCGTGACCCTCAATCGGCCCCACCGGAAGAACGCCCTCACCGGCGCCATGGTGGAGCGGCTGCACGCCCTGCTCGAAGACGTGGAGCGCCGGCCGGAGGACCGCGTGCTGGTCCTGACCGGGGCCGGGGGCGCCTTCTGCTCCGGGGCCGACCTCTCCGATGCCGACTCACCGGCCCAGGGCGATGCGCCCACCGCGCTGCGAAGGGTCCGGCAGGTGGGCGATCTGGCTCTGGCGCTCCACAGGCTCCGCAAGCCGACCATCGCCAAGGTGGACGGCGTGGCGGTGGGCGCCGGGCTCGGCCTGGCCCTCGGCTGCGATCTGGTCGTGGCCTCGGACCAGGCCCGCCTGTCGATGATCTTCGTCCGGCGTGGGCTCTCCCCGGACACGGGGACGGCGTGGCTGGTCCCGCGACTGGTGGGCATGGTGCGCGCCAAGGAGCTGGCGCTGCTGGGCGATCTCGTGGACGCTGAAACGGCCAGGGAGATCGGGCTGGTTGGGCGGGTGGTCCCGGTGGCCGACCTGGACGCCACCGTGGCCGAACTGGCGCTCCGGTTGGCCGATGGGCCGGCCCTGGCCCTGTCGCTCACCAAGGAGCTTCTGGACGCCGCCTGGGCCGCGCCCCTCGACGTGGTCCTCGAGCGCGAGGCCCAGGCCCAGGCCATCAACCTGGCCGGCCCGGATGCGGCCGAGGCCCTCCGGGCCTTCGTCGAGCGGCGCGAGCCCCGTTTCCGCCCGTGACGCAGCGCGGGGCGCCGAGCGTCCGGCGCGCATGTGGGACCCGGCAACACGTCTGCGGGCGGGCGACCATATAGTCGCGTAGGGGCCGAGCCCAGCCGCTGGAGTCGGCGGTGCTTCGGCCCAAGGAGGCCGGCGATGTTGAACGGCGTGCAGGGGATGGTCGGGGAGACGGCGGTCGTCACCCGACCCATCGAGGGCACGCACGATCCGGGCCGAATCCGCGCCCGGGGCGAAGAGTGGCTGGCCGTCGCCCTGGACCCCTCGGAACGCATCGAGGAAGGGGCGCGGGTGGTGGTGGCCGACATCGACCGGGGGATGTTGGTCGTGTACCCGGCGGACTGGTGACGGCCGCGCAGGGCAACCGCCCTGCACGTAAAGAGCAAGGAGGCGCCCGATGAGTGTAGGGCTCGTTGTCGGTATCGTATTGATCGCCGTGGTCGTTGTCGGCGGCCTGGCAGCGTTGTTCATCTGGTCGATGCGCATCGTCCAGCAGGGCAGCGTGGGGGTGGTGAAACGGCTCGGCGAGTTCCGCGGCGTCCGCCAGCCGGGGCTCCACCCGCTCGTCCCGTTCGTGGACCGGATGGCGAAGGTGGACATGCGGGAGTTCCCCATGACGGGGGACCAGCAGCAGGTCATCACCAAGGACAACGTGTCACTGCGGGTCAGTGCCACGATCTTCTGCCAGGTCATCGACGTGAAGGCTGCGCTCTTCGAGATCGCCGACTTCCAGCTCGCCGTGGACCAGCTCTCCCGGACGGCGCTTCGGGCGGTCTTCGGGGAGATGACGCTGGACCAGTCGCTCAGCGAGCGGGACACCATCAACACTCGGATGCAGGACCACATGGCCGACGCGGCGATGAAGTGGGGGGTCCGGCTCAACCGGATCGAGATCCTGGACATCACCCCACCGACCAACGTCCTCCAGGCCATGTCCGAGCAGAAGGAGGCCGAGCAGCACAAGCGGGCCGCCATCTTGAAGTCCGAAGGCGAGCAGCAGTCGGCGATCAACAGCGCCGGAGGACGCAAGCAGGCCGCCATCCTGGAGGCCGAGGGGGCCAAGGAGGCCGCCATCCTGGCCGCCGAGGCACAGATGCGGGTGCTCGAGCTCCAGGCCGAAGGCGAGAAGAAAGCCCGGACCCTGCGGGGGGAGGGTGACGCAGCGGCGCTGGCAGCCATCGACAAGGTTGCGGTGCAGCCCAACACGCTCGCTGTCATGCAGCTGCGCGCCCTCCAGGAGGTGGCGACTGCGCCCAACGCCAAGGTGGTGGTGCCCTACGAGAGCGCCGCCCTCGTCGGAGGGGCGCAGGTCCTGGTGGATGCCCTGAAGGGAGCTGGCGGGCCGGCAGCCCCGGTCACGAACGGCGCCGCGCCGCCCGTCGCCCACTGACGTCGCCGCATCCCGGTGGCCCCGAGGCGGCCCGCCCCCGCGCGTGCTCCGGCCCTTATCGCATGGCGAGGAGCGGAGCCAGCGGGCTGGCGTCCCAGCTCCCGAGGAGCTCGGTAAGGTCCCGGTACACGGCGACGGCGCCGGCCGCCAGCAGGTCGTGCCGGGCGATCCCGCCGGTCTGGACCCCGATGCACGGCATGCCGGCCCGGGCTGCGGCCTCGATATCCCAGACCGAGTCACCCATCGCCAGTCCGGATCCCGGGTCACCCCCGGTCCGGCCCAGTGCCCGGATGAAGGGGTCGGGCGCCGGCTTGGCGCTGGCGACGTCATCGCCGTCCACCACATCGGTGAGCGGCGCGCCGGGCCCCAGCGGTTGCAGCAGGGCCTCCAGATCCGCCTTCTTGGCCGAGGTCACGATCACGACTGCGGCTCCGGCGCCGGCCAGCCGGTGGAGGAGCTGCACCGCGCCCGGCAGGGGTCGGACCAGCGGGTGCAGCTGCTGGAAGTGGCTGGCGTGGGCCGAGTCGATCGCCTCGTCTTGTCGCCCGATGAGGCGGGGGAGGAGATCCGCGCTGCCCATGCCGATGAGGGGATGGATGGCGGCCATCGGGCGCGTCTCGCCGGCGTCGTCGAGGGCACGCCACCACGCGTACGCGTGGAGATACGTGGTGTCGACCAGCGTGCCGTCAAGGTCCAGGTATACGGCCGGCCCGGACACGCCCGGCGTCACTGCTCGAGCATCGGGCTGACCTCGCGGACGAAGAAGTCCAAGAACTCCTTCTGGTCGGGCCCGATCTGGTTGACGTACACCTCGTCGAATCCGGCGCGGATGTACCGGTTGATCGCGTCGGCGTGCCGGGCTGGGTCGGGCCCGCACGGCACCGAGTCGACGACCGCCTGCTCGGTCACCAAGGACGCGGCGGCCTCGAAGTGCCGAGGCAGGGCCAGCTCCTGGTTGAGCTGCCCGGGCAGGGAGTCGGTCGGCCACATCTTGTACGCACGCGCACGTGCTCTGGCCTCGTCGGTGTCGTAGCTCACCTTCACCAGCCCGAGCACGGGGCCGGTGCCACCGCTCTCGCGGTACGACCGCACGAGGTGGGCGTCGGGGGCCAGGGTGACGAACCCGTTGCCGATCCGCGCCGCCAGGTCCGCCGCCCGGGGCCCGAAGGCCGACACGACGACCGGCGGTGCGTCGGGAGGGCAGGAGTAGAGCCGAGCGTTCTCCACCGTGAAGTGCCTGCCACGGTGGTTCACCATCTTCCCGGTCCACAGCTTGCGCATCACCTCCACCGCTTCCTCGAGCATCTCCAGCCGGATACCGACCGAGGGCCATGCAGTGCCGAGGATGTGCTCGTTGAGGTTCTCCCCGGACCCCACGCCCAACACGAAGCGGCCGTCCAGCATCAGCTGCAACGTGGCCGCGGCATGGGCCACGATCGCCGGGTGGATGCGCACCGTCGGGCAGGTGACACCGGTCGTCACCCGGAGCCCGGTGGTGGCGGCGATGCCGCCGATCACGCTCCACACGAACGGGCTCTGTCCCTGGACGTCGAGCCATGGGTGGAAGTGGTCCGAGATCATCACGCAACGGAACCCGCACGCTTCCGCCTGCTGGGCGTAAGACACGAGCTCTGCCGGCCCGTGCTCCTCGCTGGAGAGGAAGTACCCGATCTCGGCCATGCGTCTCCTTGAGGCGGTGCGGCAGGTCCCGCGCCTCCAGAGGCGCGTTGGTGCTCCCTACCCGCCGGTCTGGCCCGAAAACGGGCCTCCCGCGGCCGCCCGGGCTCCCCCGGCGCCGGTCACTGCGCCGGTCACTGCGCCGGTCACTGCGGCGGGTGCCCCAGCTCCGACGGCTTGAACGGCGAACCGTGCCCGGGGATCACCAACGCGGGCGCCAGGGCCAGCACGTCGGCCCGTGACCGTTCCAGTAGCTGCTGATCGGTGGCCAGCGGGTCGAGCTGCGGACCGTCCACCGACCACCACAGGTGGGTGCAGGCAACCAGGCCGCCCGGGGTCTCCACCAGGGTCGTGATGTCCTCCGCCGTGTGCCCGGGCGTGGTCATGAGGCGGACGGACGGCCCCAACGCGGCGCCGTCGGCGGCACGGTCGGTCCACTCGTCGTCACGGTAGACAGCCCAGTGGTCGTGGAAGCGAGCGGCGGGAAAGAGCGCCGCATTGAGGGTGTGGTCCGGGTGGTGGTGGCTGAAGACCACGTCGGTGACCCCTTCGGGCCGGACGCCGAGGTGATCCAACGGCTCCAGGATCAGGGCTCTCGACTTGACCATGCCGGGATCGACCACGATGACGGCGTCCCCGTCCCGGATCAGCACCACCGTGCTCGCCACCCGATCGTCGGCGTAGCCGGTGGTGAGCACGTCGAGCTGCGCCGTCATGCCGCCTCCTCCGCTCCGACCTGGCCCGGTTCCATGGGCCGAGCGTACGCACCGGGGCGCGCCGGCGCCGGCATCCCGACCGTTCCCTCTCGATGATCGCCGCCGTCCAGTCGGCCACCTTGTCGGGCACGAGCGGCCGGCCGGTTGTCGTGGAGGTGCACATTGCCAGCGGCCTGCCCGGCTTCACCATCGTCGGCCTGCCCGACGCCGCGGTGCGCGAGTCGCGCGACCGGGTGAGGGCGGCGCTGCTCTCGAGCGGGTTCGCCTGGCCCATGGACCGTGTCACCGTCAACCTCGCACCCACCGCGATCCGGAAGGCCGGGTCCTCGCTGGACCTGGCGGTGGCCATCGGCGTCCTGGTGGCGCAGGGACGTATCCCGGCCGAGGTGGTCACCCCCCTCGCGTTCATGGGTGAGCTCGGGCTGGACGGCTCTGTACGCCACGTCCCGGGCGCCATCGCACTGGCCGACGCGGCGCTGACGGACGGCATCGTCGTTCCCGAGACGGACGCGGCCGAGGCGGCTGCCGTGAGGCCGGGTCGGACCTTCGGCGCCTCCGCGCTCCGCTCGCTGGTTGACGTGCTCTGCGGCCGTTCACCGTGGCCGTCGGCCTGCGCCGTCGCCGGGGATGACGATCCGGATACCGGTGGCCGTACCCGGGCCTGCGGCGTGCCACCGTCGGCATTCGGGGACCTCCTCGAGGTGAAGGGGCAGCGGACCGGCCGCCGAGCCGTGGAGGTTGCAGCTGCCGGAGGCCACCACCTGTTATTGGTCGGGCCGCCCGGATCGGGAAAGACGATGCTGGCCCAGCGCGTGCCCGGGCTCCTTCCCAGGCTGACGCGAGCCGAGGCGCTGGATGTGACCCGGATCCACTCTGCGGCCGGGTTGTCGTCGCCGGAGCCGGGGTTGTTCTGGGAACCGCCCTTCCGGGCCCCCCACCACGGGGCGTCGGCGGTCTCGCTGGTGGGTGGGGGGACCTGGTCGATGCGGCCGGGGGAGATCAGCCTGGCCACCAACGGCGTGCTCTTCCTGGACGAGATGGGCGAGTTCCCCGCCAGCGTCCTGGACGCGCTGCGCCAGCCGCTGGAGGAAGGGGTGGTGCGGGTGAGCCGGGCCAAGGGGACCGCCATCTTTCCGGCCAGGTTCCTGCTCGTGGGCGCCATGAACCCGTGCCCGTGCGGCGACGGCGGCCTGGCCGGCACGTGCCGGTGCACTCCGGCGGCCCGGGCCCGATACGTGCGGCGGCTGTCCGGCCCGCTACTGGACCGCTTCGATCTGGTGATCCCGCTTCGCCGGACCGACCCGGACGAGCTGCTGGCACCCGAGCCGGGGGAGCCCTCGGCCACCGTGGCCGGCCGGGTGGCTGCGGCCAGGGAGCTGGCCGCCCGACGCGGGGTGACCCGCAATGCTGCGTTGGCGGCTGCGAGCCTCGAGGAGCTGGCGCCCCTGTCCGACGCCGCTGCCTCACTGCTGGCGGGGGCCGTACGCGCCGGGAGGGTCAGCGGACGGGGCCTGGCGCGGGTGCGCCGGGTGGCACGGACGATCGCCGACCTTGCAGGTGCGGAGCACCTGGAGGAGCACCACGTGGCCGAGGCGCTGGCGCTGCGGGCCGGGCGGGAGGTGTTGGAAGCCGTGGCGCTCTGATCGCGTTTGGGCGCCCGGAGCCGGCCGTGCGTCATGGACGGAGCCAGTTCCCGCGGCAGGGGGTAAGCTGTGGACGACCTCGTGTGGCACGGTGACCCGGGAGGTGTTGGCGTGGGTCCGAGGCGTGCAGCCGGCACCCCGCCCGCGGCGGCGGGCAGGCGCAGGCACGCATGCCGAAGGGACCCGGCGGGGGTGCGCACCTGGGCGGAATGAGGGCACCCCCGCCGCCGGGTCGATCCGACCATACCGAGACTGGGTGACGATCGGATGACGCCCGCACGTGGAGCCGGCCCGATCGGCGGTCCGCATCGTCTCTGCGCCGCGATGTGCCGTCGTGCGGCCTGCTAAAGAGGTGCGATGGACCTGCACACGATGGGGAGCTCCGGACTCAAGGTGTCGGCGCTCGGTCTCGGCTGCAACAATTTCGGTGGCCGGCTCGACGAAGCCGGCTCGGTGAAGGTGGTGCACGCCTGCCTGGATGCGGGCGTGACCCTGTTCGACACCGCCGACATCTACGGGGAGGGCCGGTCCGAGGAGATCCTGGGCCGAGCACTGGGCGCCCGGCGCGACGACGTCGTGGTGGCCACCAAGTTCTCCGGCGGGGAGAGCCCGTACCTGGCCGGAGCGTCGCGCAAAGTGGTGATGGCGGCATGCGAGGGGAGCCTCCGCCGGTTGGGGACCGACTACAGCGATCTCTACTACCAGCATTTTTTCGACCCCGACACCCCGGTCGCCGAGACGCTGTCCGCGCTCGACGACCTCGTGCGAGCGGGGAAGGTCCGTTACGTGGCCACCTCCAATTTCGCCGGGTGGCAGATCGCCGAGGCAGAGCACGTCGCCCGGGCCGCGGGCTGGAGCCGCCCCATCGCCTGCCAGTCGGAGTGGAGCCTCCTGCGCCGGGGCATCGAGTCGGAGGTGGTGCCGGCGTGCGCCGCCTACGGCGTGGGCCTCGTCCCCTACTTCCCGCTGGCGTCCGGGCTCCTCACCGGGAAGTACCGCCGGGGTGAGCCGCCGCCCCCGGGCACGCGGCTGGCGAACAGCGCCCTGTTCGCCAGCTGGGCGACCACAGCCGTCTATGACGTCGTGGACAGCCTGGACGCGGTCGCCCACCAGTACGGGCGTTCCCTGCTCCAGATCTCCGTCGGCTGGCTCGCGGCCCAGCCGGTGGTGCCCAGCGTGCTCGTCGGCGCGACGAAGCCCGAGCAGGTTGTGGCCAACGCCGAGGCGGTTTCCGTGCGGCTCACGGCCGAGGAGCTGGCCGCGGTCTCTGACGTCACCGCCCCCCCGCCGGGGGCGTTCGAGCCGGCCCGCCGCCGCTGACCGGCTGACCGGCTGACCGGCGCGCACGATGATGCTCAGTCCAGCAGCGCCTCCAGGCCGATCCGGGCGGCCTCGCCCGAAGGTGGAACCACGCACAGCTCGTCGGCGGCGAGCACGGCGCCGCGCGGGCATCTCGGACCCCGGTCGCCGGCTGGCGGGGCGGTCTCGCTGTGCCCGAGGATCCACCGTGCTCCCGGGACGGCGACGTCTGAGCACCTGCCGGCGTCAGGATCCCCGAGACCACCCCGGAGGTTGAGCAGCAACACCGTGCCGAGACCGGCGCCGGCTCCCTGTGCCAGCCAAGCCATCTCGTCCACGTGCTGGAGGAAGCGCGCCCCGGCAGCCAGGGTCGCCGCTCACCGCCCGGGATGGCGGTCGCGCCAGGGAGCCTCGGCTTCCAGCTGTGAGGCGACCTGCACGAGCAGGGACTCGCCCCAGGGCCCACCCACCAGCTGGACGCCGATCGGGATCCCGTCCCCGGTCTGGTGCAGCGGGAGGCTGACCGCCGGCTGGCCGCTCACGTTGTACGGGGTGGTGAAGGCCACCATCGACAGCACCGTCAGCGAGAGGCCGTCGGGCTGCGCGTCGGCCTCGGCCAGGACCGCTCCGGCGGCCGGTGGCTGGACAGCCATGGTCGGGGTGACCAAAAGGTCGAACTCGTTGCCCCAGCGAGCAACCATCGCGCGCGTGCCGCGCCGCAGCTCGTTGAGCGAGGAGATCATCGTCAGCCCGTCCACCGCCAGGCCGCTCGCCCTTCCGGCGGCATTGTGAGGCTCCACCTTTTCCCAGTCCACGTCGTCGTAGGCGCCGTACGCGGTGCTGACGATGTTGGTGAAGGGGACCACGATGGCGGGGTCGAGCACGTCGGTGCCCAGGGTCGCCACGTCATGGCCCAGGCCCTCGAGGAGCCGGCCGGTCCGCTCCACCGCCTCGGCGCAGGCCGGGTCGACCGGGAGCCCGAGAGCGCTCGTCGAAAGGAGCGCCACCCGGAGCCGGCCGGGGTCGGCTCCGACCTCCCGGGCGAAGGGGCGCGCCGGGGCCGGCGCCTGCTCCCAGACCAGAGGGTCGGGCTGGCTGATGCAGTCCAGCACCGCCGCGGCGTCGGCCACCGTGTGGCATACGGCACCTTCCACCGACATCCCCAGCCACCCGGGGGTCACGCTCGGAACCCGCCACCGGCTCGGCTTGAAGCCGACGAGCCCGCAGCAGGAGGCGGGGATGCGGATGGAGCCGCCCCCGTCGTTGGCGTGGCCCAACGGGAGCATCCCGGCCGCGACCGCCGCCGCCGAGCCGCCGCTGGACCCCCCAGGGGTGCGGGCCGGGTCCCACGGGTTGCGCGTGATGCCGTAGCGGGCGTTCTCGGTCACCGGAAGCGGACCGAGCTCGGGGGTGTTCGTCCGGCAGCACGCGACGAAGCCGGCGCGCCTCAGAGCGGCGATCACCAGCTCGTCCTCGGTGGCGGCCGCCGGCGAGGCGCCGTTGGACCCGTAGGTAGCGGGTTGGCCGGCAGCCTTGGTGAGGTCCTTGACCGCGAACGGGACACCGGCGAACGGCCCGCAATCCTCCCCCGCTGCCAGCCTGCGACCGATGGACTCCGCCTCCGCTCGCGCCGCCCGGTCGTCGCGCCAGATGACGGCGTTGATCTCGGGGTTGGTCCGGTCGATCCGGGACAGGCACTCGTCGAGCCACTCCACGGGCGAGGCGTCGCCAGAGCGGATCTGTGCGGCGACGTCCAGTGCGGTCGGGAAGGCGTCCATGCCCATTGCCTAGCACCCGGCCGCAGTGGCCAGCCCAGGGGCGACCACCGGCCGCAAGGGTGGATCGTCGGGGACCGGTACGCGCCGGCGGCCTGGAAGCGACCGTTCGGTGCCATGCGGCGGACCACAGGACCAGGCGCCACCGATGACGAATTGCCCCCCGCTGCGTATGCCGCCGCGCTGGCATCGGTACCCGGGGTCGGCCCGCGCGGGCTGCGGCTGCTGCTGGACGGGACGGCGGCGCCGGTGGCGTGGGCGGACCTCGTGGACGGACGCGCCCATCCCGGCGTGGCGCGCTGGGCGTCGGCGGCCAAGGGGGCGCGCACGTTGGACGTGGCCGCGGTGTGGTCGGCTCACCGTGATGCAGGCGTGGCGGTCACGGGATTGGACGACCCGGGTTACCCGGTGCCCCTGGCGGCGGACACCGAAGCTCCGGCAGTCCTGTTCTCTGTCGGAGATCTCTCGGCGGCGAGCCACGGCCCGCGTGTGGCCATCGTGGGGACGCGGTCTGCCACCCGGTACGGCCTGGGCGTGGCGGCGCAGCTGGGGGCCGAGCTTGCCGCGGCCGGGATCACGATCGTCTCTGGGCTGGCGCTCGGGATCGACGGCGCGGCCCACGAGGGAGCACTTGCGGCGTGGCGGGCGGCGCAGGGCCCCGGTGGGGGCGGCGCCGCCAGCGGCAGCGTGTCAGGCCCCGCGGGGTTGCGCGCAGGGCGACCCGTGGCCGTGGTCGCCGGGAGCGTCGCCTCGCCGTACCCCCGCCAGCACGCCGGGCTCTGGCACCGGGTGGCGGAGTGCGGCGTCGTGCTCTCGGAGGCACCCCTGGGCAGCGCCGATCTCGCCTGGCGCTTCCCCCAGCGCAACCGGATCATGGCGGCCCTGGCCGACGTGGTTGTGGTGGTGGAATGCCATCTCACCGGGGGGTCCATGCACACGGTGCAGGCTGCCGCCCGCCGCGGCGTTCCCGTGGGCGCTGTTCCCGGATCGATCAGGAGCCCGGCGTCGGCAGGCACCAACGCCTTGTTGGCCGACGGTTGCTTCGTGGTCCGCGATGCCTCGGACGTGATGGTCGCCGTGTCATTGGCCACTGCCGCCACCACGGCTGCCCCGCTGGGCCTCCCGGGGGTAAGCGCGCCCGAGGTTGCCTCCCCGGCGGTCCCGGCTCGCCAGCCTCCGGCGGGAACGGGGCTGGTCGCGTGGGCGGCTGCGGCGGAGTCCTCGGGCAACGGCGAGCCGGCCCCTGCTCCTGCCCCGGGCGCCGCCGCCCCGGCCGCCGCCGCTGCCCCGGAACCGGGCCACCCGGGGCACGGCGGACCGGTTAGCGAGGTGGTGCTCGACGCGCTGGGCTGGGAGCGCTGCTCCATGGACCAGTTGCTGCGCCGCACGGGATTCTCGCTCGACGCGCTGGCCGTTACCCTGGAGCACCTCCGGGCCCGGGGTGCCGTCCAGGGTGCCGGGGGATCCTGGGAGCGGGCGGCGCCCGGTTCCCCTAACCTCAGCGGGCCGTGAACCCTGCGCTGCGCATGGGGGTCGAGCTTCCGCCGCTGCCGGCGGCTGGCGGTCGCCCCGGTCCCGAGCCCGAGCCGGGCGGCGCCCTGGCTGGTAGCCCGGGCGCCGGGCCGGCCGGCAGCCCCGGCGAGGGCGAGGAGGAGGGCGCCATCGCCGTCTGCAGGCGGATCGGCGCCGCCGCCGCCGCCGCCGGAGCGGGGACCGTCTGGATCACCGGAGCGCCTCCGGAGGGAGGCGGCTCGGGGGTGGTCCCCCCGTGGTGCGACCCCTTCACGCTGGCCGGAGCCCTGGCGCACCGGCTCGAGGTGGCGATGATCGGTGTGGTCTCGTGCCTGCCGGCAGGCCGTCACCCCTCGGTGGTGGCACGGGACCTCACCACGCTGGACGTGCTCTCGGGCGGCCGGGCTGCGCTGCGGTTCGGTTGGGACCCGGCGCGGCCGGCGGCCCTCACGGACATCTGCGAACACCTTGTTGACGCCGCGGCCCTCTGCACGGCGATGCTGCGCGGGGAGGCCGCCTACGACGGCCCCCGCTACCGGGTGTCCGGCGCTTGGAACCTCCCCCCTCCCCGAAGGCCTGGAGGCCCGCCGGTCCTGGTCGACTCCCCGGCCGCGCTCTCGGCCTCCCTCGTCTCCGGGCGTCCGGGGTACGGCGGCGCGGCGGGCCTGGCCCGGCGCCTGGGCGCCGTGGTGGACGCGGTCGTCTGCCCGCCGGACCCGCGAACGGTGTCGGCCTGGCGGACCGTGCTGGACGGCGGCCAGTCCCGCGGGGCCCGGAAACCCGGGCTCCTGTGCGCGTTCGACCCCCGGGGCGAGCGTGTCCGTGGCCGCTCGCTCCCGGCTGCACGCGATGGCGGAGCGGACGGCGTGATCGTGCGGTTGGCGCCCGACTCCGGACGCGCCGTGGCACCGTACGGCCCGATGAGCGCCGAGCTCCCGGACCTGCTGGCCGCGTCCTACGCTCCTTGGACCGGGCCGGGGGATCGAGGTCGCGGCACGAGCTCGCCCGCAGGCTGAAGGGCAGGCCCGTAGGCCCGGTCAGGCCGGCTGCATCGCGATGTGGTCGACGCGGATCCGCACCGTGACGCGGACCTCGCCCTCCCGCCGCATCGGATACTCGTCCACACCGAGGTACTTGTGCGCCAGCCGGTCGATGTGGGCGTCCGCGCCGTCCGTGGCCATCTCGACCACCGTCCCTCGCAATGCCACCACGTTGTATGGGTCCCCGGGGTCGATCACCGTGACGGCCACGCGGGGGTCGCGCTCCATGTGGCGGTCCTTCACCCGGCCCTTGGCCGTGTTCACGAGCAGGTCGTTGCCGTCGCCTTCGATCCACAGGGGCGTGGCTTGCGGTCCGCCGTCGGGACCGAGGGTCACCAGGGTGGCCAGAACGGGACGGGCGATGAGCGCCTTGGCCTTGTCGTTCAGGGTGTCGGGCATCGGGGGGTGCTCCTCTCTCGGTTGCTGGGTTCGACGGTCCGCCGCCGTCCGTTCCGGCACCGTCCGTTCCTCCGCGCCTGCGTGGAGCGGTCGGCTGGCGGACGGGCCGGGGCTTGTCCTGGCAGACAGTACCGGGACCGGGCGGCGCGGTGGCCGGAGCCGCCTGCAGAGGCGCTGCGGAGTTGCCGGCGGGGCCGCGGCGGACGCAGGCTGATGCCGACGGGAGCAACGAGGGAGGCGCGGTGAGCGACGTCAGGATCGAGTCCGACAGCATGGGGGAGATCGAGGTGCCGGCGGACCGCTACTGGGGCGCCCAGACGGCACGGTCGTTGCACCACTTCGCCATCGGCGGGGACGTGATGCCCCGCCCGCTCATCCGGGCCATCGGAGTGCTGAAAGAGGCTTCCGCGCTGGTCAACGCCGAGCTCGGCATGCTCGACGCGCACCGTTGCGAGGTCATTGCCACCGCGGCCCGGGAGGTGGCAGCGGGGAAGCTCGACGCCCACTTCCCGCTGCGCATCTGGCAGACCGGAAGCGGGACCCAGACCAACATGAACGCCAACGAGGTCATCGCCAACCGGGCCATCGAGCTGGACGGGGGCGTGCTCGGATCCAAGACACCGGTGCACCCCAACGACCATGTCAACCTGTCCCAGTCGTCCAACGACACCTTCCCGACGGCTATGCACATCGCTGTGGCCGAGGAGCTGCACCACCGGCTGGTGCCGGCCGTCCGGAGCCTCCGGGACGCACTGGCGGCCAAGGCCGAAGCGTTCGCGGGGATCACCAAGATCGGGCGCACCCACCTGATGGACGCCGTCCCGCTGACCCTCGGCCAGGAGTTCTCCGGGTACGTCGCCCAACTCGACGCGGACCTGGAGCGCCTGGACCAGACGCTGCCCGGGCTCTACCAACTGGCGGCAGGGGGCACCGCGGTGGGGACCGGACTCAACACGCATCCGGAGTTCGGCGCCCGGGTGGCGGCCAAGATCGCGGACCTGACCGGGCTGCCCTTCGTGACCGCCCCCAACAAGTTTGCCGCCCTGGCTGCCCACGACGCCGTCGTCTGGGCCAGCAGCGCCTTGCGGGTGCTGGCCGGGTCGCTCAACAAGATCGCCGACGACCTTCGCTGGCTGGGCTCGGGTCCCCGAAGCGGGCTGGGGGAGCTGGTGCTGCCGGCCAACGAGCCCGGCTCGTCCATCATGCCGGGCAAGGTCAATCCCACGCAGTCGGAGGCCATGATCATGGTCTGCATCCAGGTCATCGGGAACGACACCGCGGTCGGGATCGCCGGTGCCCGGGGCAACTTCGAGCTCAACGTCAACAAGCCGCTGATGGCGTTCAACGTCCTCCACTCGACGGATCTCCTGACCGGGGCCTGCACCGGCTTCCGGGAGTTCGCGGTGGAGGGCGTGGAGCCCGACCGTGCCCAGATCGCCCGCCACCTCGAGCGCTCGCTGATGCTCGTGACCGCGCTCAACCCCGTGATCGGGTACGACAAAGCGGCATCGGTGGCGAAGAAGGCCCACACCGAGGGGATCTCGCTGCGGGAGGCAGCCGTGGGGCTGGGCTACCTGACCGGCGAGCAGTTCGACGAGGCGGTGCGTCCCGAGGAGATGACGCACCCCTAGCTGGCCGGCGCCTGCCAGCGGCCCGGCTCGGTCACTCGAGCAGGCTGGCTCGCAGTGCGGCAACCACCTCGGGTCCGGCGCCGTGAGCCGCCGCGTAGGCCTCGACGGAGCCATGACGGCGCCGCAGCGCAGCGAGGAGGGCGGCAATGGCCTCGGGGACGGCGGCGAACATCACGTCGGCCACTTGGGTGATGTCCTCCCGCTGCTCTGGGAGCCGGTCCACGATGCGCTGGAGGAGCGCGTCCATCGCCTCGGCGCTCAGTGCGTAGTCCTCGGCGATGATGTCGTCGCTCACCCCCAACAGGGCGAGGATGACGGCGACCAGCACCCCGGTGCGGTCTTTGCCGGCGGCGCAGTGGACGATCACCGGCTGGGAGTCCGGATCGGACACGATCGCCAGCGCCCTGGCGATCTGCACCCCTGCCTGCTCGGCGATCTCCAGGTAATGGGCGGTGAAGAAGCCCGGCCCGCGCCTGAACTCCTCGAAGGCCGGCAGGGTTGCCACGAGGGGGAGGTTGTGGAAGGCCACGGGCACGTCGTGCACAGGGAACCGGTCCCGTTCCACCTCGGCCGCCGATCGCAGGTCGATCACGGTGGCGATGCCCATGGTGCGCATGGCTGCCCGGTCCGGGCGGGTCAGGCTCGACAGATCGTCGGCCCGGAAGAGCGCCCGCCACCGGGTGGTGCGGCCGTCCGCCCCGGGGTAGCCGCCGAGGTCCCGGAAATTGACCGCGCCCTCCAGCGCGATGCGCCGGGCGGGTGGCATGACCTCCGGCGTCGGGGTCAGCGGACCGGAAGGTCCCACAGCGGGAACCACCGCGAGAGGTCCGACTCCACGGGCAGGTCGGACCCGACCACCGAGCGGACGCGCAACTCGAGCTCGTTGTCGCGCCGCTCCTTGCCGATCGGGGCGAAGGGGTAGAAGGTTCCCCGCTTGAAGAGGTAGACGAGGAAGAGGGGGTGGGCCGACGCGTCGGCACCCTGCTCCGGCACGACACCGAACACCGAGCACAGCAGCTGCGGTCCCCAGCCGTTGTCCGACAGGGAGGAGTTGACGAGGTGGACCCTGTTCACGAGGTCTTCGACGTCGGCGTCGTCGAGAAGCAGCCACCGGTAGCCGTAGCTGTCCTCGGCCTGGGTGAGCACTCCGGCGGCGCCCGCCGTGCCCCCTGCACCCCCTGCGCCCGCCGTGCCCGCCGTGCCTCCGGTGCCCCCTGCGCCCGCCGTGCCCGCCGTGCTGCTGGCGCCCACCCCCTCGGCGGTGGCCAGGCCGCCGAGGGGGTCGTCGTCCGGGATGTCCAGCAGTTGTGCGATCTCGTGCTGCACGTCGGCTGCCGATTGTCCGGCCGGAGGCATCCAGCACACCCCGGCCCGTCCCGAGAGCACGAGCCCGGCCGAGGCCTGGAGGGTCAGCGCCGCCGAGGGCAGCGAGAACAGGGCGTCCAGGTTCGGACGGACCGGCTTCGTCCGTCCGAGCAGCGAGTCGAGCAGGCCCACGTCGTCAGCGCATCCGGCGGGTGCTCAATGCGGGTGGTTCATCTGCGCCTCGAGCTCGGACAGCTGGGCCAGCCGGCGCTCGAGGCTCGGGTGGGTTGAGAACAGGGCGCTGAGCGTGAGACCGCCTCCGTTCGGGCCGCGCTGCTGCGTCACGGCCGGGGTGAAGAAGAAGGCGTTGAAGGGCTCCGCCCGCCGCAGGTCCCGCGAGGGGATGCGACCGATCTCACCGGTGATCTTTACGAGCGCCGACGCCAGGAGGGACGGCCGGCCGATGAGAAGGGCACCCGACCGGTCCGCAGCCAGCTCCCGGTAGCGGGAGAGGGCACGGGTCAGCAGGAAGCTCACGGCGTACACGACGATCGAGGCCAGCATCACCATCATCTCGAGGACCACGAGCTGGCCCCCCGCCTGTGTTCCTCTGCCGCGGCCACCGCCGCCGAACATCGTGCTGAAGAGCATGACCCGGGTGAGCAGGCCCGCAAGCACGCCCAGCGAGCTGGCGATGGTCATGATCGCCACGTCCCGGTGTGCCACATGGGAGATCTCATGGGCCAGTACGGCTTCCAGCTCGGGCTCGTCCAAGCGCCGTATCAGCCCGGCCGTGGCGCAGACCACGGCGGCCTTGGGGCTCCGGCCGGTGGCGAAGGCGTTGGGCATGTCGGTGTCGGCAATGGCGACCCGGGGCTTGGGCATGTCGGCCAGCGCGCACAGGCGGTCCACGGCCCCGTGGAGCTGCGGCGCCTGCTCGGGCGTCACGATGCGCCCTCGCATCCCCCAGAGGGCGATCTTGTCCGAGAACCAGTACTGGAGGAACAGCACTCCGAAGATGATCACGAACAGGATGACGAAGTTCCGGAAGACCGCCCACAGGATGGCGCCGAAGACGGCGTACAGCACGACGAGGAACAACCCCGTCATGAACATGCGCGTCGTCAGCCCCTTGTCCGCTGAGATCTTGCTCGCCGTGGTCATGCTTCCGTGCCTCCCGGGGCCGCCTCGCCTGCTCCTGTGACCCCAATTGTGGCGGCTTCGGGCGCACCCGGGACGTCGCCCCCGTTGCCGCCGGGCGCGGGGAGGCCCTGTTCGGGGGCAGCGTGGGCAGCGGAGACCGCTGCGGGGGGCGCCGCTGCCGCCGTGTCGCCCGCAGCCGCCTGCTGGCCGGTCGGTGGGAGGGCGCCGGCAGGTCCGCCTGCCGACAGCTGCGCCTTGAGGGCGGCGAGCTCACGGTCGACTTGGCTGCCGGCCTGGGCCCGGTCCAGCTCGGCCTGGATGTCTGTCACCGGCGTGGTGAGGTCGGTCAGGGCCCCGGAAGCCAGCAGCTCGTCCATGGCCCCGGCCCGGGCCTGCATGCTCGAGATCTTGTCCTGGGCTCGCTGCATGGCCGCCCCGGCGTCGCCCATGGAGGTGGAGATCCCGCTGACCGCCTCGCCGATCTTCGTTTGCGCTTCGGCCGCGGTGTAGCTGGCCTTCAGGGTCTCCTTCTTCGTGCGGAACTGCGCGATCTGGGTCTGGAGCCGCTGGGAGGTCGAGACCAGGCTCTCCTCCTGCTGGGCGACCTGCTCGTGCTGGGCCTTCAGCTCCGTGAGCTGCTCACCCAAGGCGGCGCGCCGGGACAGCGCCTCTCGGGCGAGGTCCTCGTTGCCGATGCTGATGGCGGACTTCGCCTGGTCCTGCAGCTTGTCGGCCTGCTTCTGGATCTGCGACGCCTGCAGCTCGATCCGCTTGCGCGCCGTGGCCACGTCGGCCACGCTCTTCCGGACCTTCTGCAGGCTGTCCAGCTGCTTTTCGTAGGAGAGGTCGAGCGTCTCGCGCGGGTCTTCGGCCCGGTCGAGCACCCTGTTCGCCTTGGCCTGGAAGATGCTCTTGGTTCGCTGCCACACCCCTGGCACGCTTCTGCCCTCCTGTGCGGGCCCGCTCGCCGGCGGGCTGCCGGCACCGTCCGAGCATAAAGCCTTGCCGGCACCCATGGGGCCACGCCGGGGTTGGCACGGGAGGTTCGCACGCGGGCCGCACGGAAGATGCCGGGGCCGGCCCGGAGGGTCGATAGCCTCGGGGGGTGCCTGAACGCCTTTGCCTGCTGACGGTCCACGCCCACCCGGACGACGAGTCCTCCAAAGGCCCCGGCACGGTGGCCCGCTACCACGCCGAGGGCGTCCGCACGGTCCTCGTCTGCTGCACCGGCGGGGAAGAAGGAGACATCCTCAATCCGGCCATGGAGAGCCCGGAGGTGCGGGCCCACCTGGCCGAGATCCGCCATCAGGAGCTGGAGGCGGCTGCCAAGATCATCGGGTACGACGAGGTGGTGCTCCTGGGCTACCGCGACTCGGGTATGCCCGGGAGCGAGGCCAACCAGCGCCCCGAGGCGTTCGCCAACGCCCTGCTGGACGAGGCGGTGGGCCGCCTGGTGTCGGTCATCCGCAGGGAGCGGCCCCAGGTTGTGGTCACCTACCCGGACGAGCAGAGCGAGTACCCGCACCCCGACCACCTCCGGGTGCACGAGATCTCCGTGGTGGCGTTCGACGCCGCCGGGGACCCCGAGCGCTTCTCGGAGGCGGGACCGCCCTTTCGCCCCTCGAAGCTCTACTACAACCGCTGGCCCCGCCAGCGCATGCGCCAGATGCACGAGAAGTTCCTCGAGCTCGGTCTCGAGTCCCCCTACGACGAGGAGCGCCTGGCCCGCATGTCACGCGAAGAGCCGGTGACCGCCTCGATCTCGCTGGCGGGATTCGAGGACGTCCGCAACGACGCGCTGCGCGCGCACGCGACCCAGGTCGACCCCACCTCCCGGCACTGGTTCGGGCTGCCGCCCGAGGTGCTGCGGACCGTCTACCCCTACGACGACTTCTTCCTGGCTCGAAGCCGGGTGGACGGCGTGGCCGCCGGGGTAGCCGCCGGCGGCTCCGTGGAGGACGACCTGTTCGCAGGGGTGCGCTGACGCCGACTGCAACGCCAGCCTGCGCTCAGGCGTGGCGGGCCAGGTCCCGCAGGCGCCGGTAGCCGATGAGCGTGACGCCGGAGTCCGCCAGGGCCTTCTCCAGGCTCTGGTCCTCGCAGACCAGGCGGTAGTCGTCCACCCGGGCCGGCCAGTCCTCGGCGATGGCCCGCAGCTCTGCCGAATCGGCAGCGGGATGGATGCGCAGCTCGGTCACCCCCGGGCCGATGCCGCCCAGCCGCTCCTCCACCAGCACCCGGGCCCCGGTCCTGGGCGCGGAGAGCACGCGGTCCACGAACACGGCCCCGGCTTCCGCGGCGAGCCGGCGGGCCGGGAAGCCGAGCAGCTCCTCGCGGCGCTGGGGGATCCGAACCGGGAGCGCGAACTCGACCGCCAGCTCCAGGTAGACGTCGAAGAACTCCGGGCGTAGGAGCAGCGAGCCCATGTGGGCGTCCAGGTGGCTGACGTCGAAGCCCCACAGGATGGCCCGTTCGATCTGGGCCCGGCACTCGCGCCGGATCTCGTCCACGTCCGCGTGGTCCCAGACGTCCTCCACCGTGCGGGGGAACCCTCCGTCGCCGTCGAGCAGGGAGGGCGCCTGGGTGATGGGGCCCCAGCGGTACCGGTCCCATTCGGCGTTCACGGTCAGGTGGACGCCCACGTCCTCGCCCCGGTAGCGGGCAGCAGCGTCCCGGGCCCATGGGCAGGGGACCATCAGGGTGGCGCTCGTGACGAGCCCCCGATGGAGCCCGTCAAAGACACCCACGTTGGCGGCATGGCAGAGGCCGAGGTCCTCGGCGTTCACGACCAGCAGCTTTGCGTCGGCGGGGAACCCCAGCCGTTCGACCAGCGCGGGCATCACCGGACCGTAGCGGTGCTCAGCCGCCGGGGCCGCGCAGCGCGGCGTCCTGGCCACGGGCTGCTTCGGCCAGCGTCGCCTGGTGGTCCACCAGCTTGCGTGCGATGACCTCGTTGCCGAGGGCGAGGATGCGCACCGCCAGCAGGGCTGCGTTGGCCGCGCCGTTGACCGCCACGGTGGCGACCGGTACGCCGTTGGGCATCTGGACGATCGACAGGAGCGAATCGAGGCCGTCCAGCCGGGCCAGCGCCACGGGGACACCCACCACCGGCAGGGTGGTGGTGGCGGCCAGCATGCCGGGCAGGTGCGCCGCCCCCCCCGCCCCGGCAACGAGCACCCGGAGGCCGCGGCCGCCGGCCGCCCGCCCGTAGGCCAGCATGTCCTGGGGCGTGCGGTGCGCCGAAAGCACCCGCACCTCGCGGGGCACGCAGAACTCGTCCAGCACCTCCACCGCGCCGCGCATGACCTCCAGGTCCGAGGAGCTCCCCATGATCACGCCGACGAGCGGGGAGCCGGTTGGACCGTGGCGAACCGTGGGGGGCACCGTCACCGCGCCGCTCCCGTCAGGTCCAACCCCTCGGGGACGGGGGTGCCGAGCGCCCGGGCCGCCGCCCAGGCCCGGTCGCGCACGTCGCCCGCTTCCTCCCCGCACACCGTCACGTGGCCAAGTTTGCGCCCGGGCCGGGGCGCCTTGCCATACAGGTGCACATGGGCACCCGGCACCGCCAGGGCGTGGCCCAGGGCGGTGTCGGGAGCCGTCGCCGACCCGCCGGGGCCGTCCTGCGCCCCACCAAAGACGTTCACGCTCGCCACGCGGGCGGCCGCCGGCCCCGTCGAGCCGAGGGGCAAGTCCAGGATCGCCCGCAGGTGGTTCTCGAACTGCGAGGTGACGGCCCCCTCGATGGTCCAGTGCGCGCTGTTGTGGGGCCGCGCCGCCACCTCGTTCACCACGAGCTCGTTGCCGACGAGGAAGAGCTCCACGGCCAGCACGCCGATCGACCGGGCGACGTCGGCCACCCGGCGGCCCAAGTCGGCTGCCCGCCTGGCGACGGAAGCGTCCAGGCCGCCGGGGAAGAGAACCTCCCGGCAGACTCCGCCGACCTGGGCCGTCTCCACCGCCGGCCAGGCCACCGCCGCTCCGCCGGGGCGCCTGGCCACCACCACGGCGAGCTCGGCGTCGATCTGCACCAGCTCCTCGAGGAGCAGCGGCGTCCCCGCCCCGGAGGCCGCGTCGCAGACGGCACGAGCCGCCCGCATGTCCGCCACCGGCCAGACGCCCTTGCCGTCGTACCCGCCCCTGGCTGCCTTCACGACGACAGGCCATCCGTGGCGCGCGGCGAACGCCTCGACGGCCGCTGCGGCCATCGCGGGATCGGACGACTTGGCGGGGTCCAGCGCCTCGAAGGCGGGCACGGGCAGCCCGGCGGCGTGGAGACGGGCGCGCATCACGGACTTGTCGACTGCCATCTCCAACGTCTGCAGCCCGGGGCGCACCTGAACCCCTTCCGCCTCGAGCTCCGCCAGGACGTCCAGGTCCACCTGCTCGTGGTCGAAGGTCACGACGTCCACCCGCTGGGCGAGGGCCCGCATGGCGGGCCGGTCCGAGGGAGTGCCCAGTAGAACGCCGGGGGCGACGAGCGCGGCAGCGTCATCGGGCCGTTCGGCCAGCACGACGAGGCCGAGACCGAGGGCGCTGGCCGCCTCGCACAGCATCCGGGCCAGCTGGCCCGCGCCGACCACCCCCACGACCCGAGCACGGCGCACGCGCGCCGGCAGCTCGGGGCGGTCCGGGACGTCGGGCACGACGGAACGATACCGGGCGCACCCGCGGCCGGCCCCGTAGTGTTCGTCGCCGGGCGGCTCAGGGCCGGCCCGGCCGGACATCGGGAGGTTGCCCATGCGGATCGGTGTGCTCTTCGACCTCGCCAAGTCGGTGGCCGAGGTCCGAGAAGAGGTGGGGGAGCGGCGGGCGCAGGGCTTCGCCTCGGTGTGGGCGAGCCAGATCTTCGGCTACGACGCCCTCACCTTGCTGGCGGTGGTGGGCGCAGCGGTGCCTGATATCGAGCTGGGGACGGCTGTGGTCCCCGTGTACAGCCGCCTGCCGCAGGTGATGGCCCAGCAGGCGCTGACCGTCCAGGCGGCGACGGGGGGCCGGCTGGCCCTCGGCGTCGGCATGTCGCACCAGGTGGTGGTCGAGGGCATGTGGGGACTCTCCTTCGAACGCCCGGCGCGCTACCTGCGCGAGTACCTCGCCGCCCTGGTGCCGATGTTGCACGGGGAGCCAGCCCGGGTGGAGGGCGAGGTGGTGACGGCACGCTCGACCGGCCCGCTGGAGATCCCGGACGCCCCGCCCCCTCCGGTGCTGGTTGCCGCGCTCGGGCCGACGATGCTGCGGCTGGCCGGTCGGCTGGCCGCTGGCACGGTCACCTGGATGACGGGGACCACCACGGTGGCCGAGCACATCGTGCCGACCATCGGTGCGGCGGCGAGCGACGCCGGACGTCCAGCTCCCCGTGTGGTCGTGTCCGTTCCCGTGACGGTGACGAGCGACGTGGATGCTGCCCGTGCGCGCATCGACGAGCTGTTCGCCATCTACCCGTCGTTGCCGTCCTACCGGGCCATGCTCGACCGCGAAGGGGCTGCAGGACCATCCGACGTGGCGATGGTGGGGGACGAGGCCGTGGTGGCACACGCCATCGAGCGGCTGGCGGCCGCCGGGGCGACCGACCTGGCGGCCGCGGTGATCGGCAACGAGGAGGAGCGGGATCGGACGCGCCGGCTCCTGTCGGAACTGGCACGCCGCAGCTGATCCGGCGCGACGACGGCGCGGGGAGGCGCGGGGCTCAGCGAGCGATGGAGGTGTGCTTGAACTCGTTCAGTTCCGGGCGCGAGATCATGAGGGACAGCACGTTCTCGATGACGGTCCGGGCCCGGGCGGCGTCCCCCTCCGGCCGTGTCATCAGCCGGACGAACACTGCGGATCCGGCCAGGACGAACGTCGGTACGCCGAAGACGTCGTGCTCGGCCACCGACTGCTCGTGGGCGGCGCGCAGCGCCTGCAGCGGCCAGCCGTCGTCGATCGCATCGAAGACGTCGCCGGAAGGGACGCCGGCGCCATCGAGCACGTCCCTGATCACCACCGGGTCGGAGATCTCCCGGCCCGCGTCATGGCGGGCGGAGAAAAGCGCCCGGTGCACGGCCAGGAAACGTGCAGGGAAGCGGTCGCGGACGGCCACCCCGGCCTCCAGAGCGAGCACGCCCCGCGCCCTCTGTGGAAGGTCCCAGACCGGCGGCTCACCGTCCTCCACGTGGGATTGCATGAGTGAGAAGGGGGAGAAGGTCACCCGCCACGGCGCCCCGTCCTCCAGGGCGGTGACGAGGTGCTCGTGTGCATTGCGGGCAAAGGGGCAGAGATAATCCCAGGTGACCGCGAACGGCGGGGTGTCCATGCCCGCGGGCAACGCTGCGGCGTGGCGGGCTATTCCACCGGGAGGTGCGCCTGGCTTAGCTCGTTCTCCTGGAGGTGCGAATGGAGGGCGCGCCGGACGAGCAGCCCGGCGGCCGAGCCCATCAAGGCGCCGCCAAGGACGTCGCTGGCGTAGTGGGCCCCGAGGTGCACCCGGCTGGCGGCGACCGCGGTGGCCAGCGTGAGCGCACCTGCGGTTTGCGCCTTTCCCTCAGTGAGCACCACGGCGGTGCAGAATGCGGCGAGCGTGTGGCCGCTCGGAAAGCTGCTGCTGGAGGGCGTCCGCACGGCCACGTGGCTGCTCCCGCCCGCTGCCCCGGCGGGGGCGCCCGTGGGGCGGCTCCTGCCGACGAGCAGCTTCACTCCCTTGTTGACGGCGTAGGAGGTGATCCCGGCGCCGGCCAGCTCCAGCACGGCGCGCCGCCGGGCCGCCCCGGGCCTCCGCGCCTTCCACAGCGCCACGCCGATCCACACGTAGCCGTAGTCGGAGACATTGGAGAGCACGGCCGCTGCCGCGTCGGCCCAGGGCCGGCCCCGCAGGCGCCGGAACGTGGCGTCTGCCGCCCCGTCCACCGGAGCCAGCACGCGAAGCAGGGTGTCCTCCCGGCCGTCGTACGATTCCACCTCCGGTGGCAGCGCGCCGCGAAGGGTCACCGGACGAGCGCCGCCGTGACCAGCTCCGGAGGGTCGAGCGGCGGAGGGGTCCCGCCGAATGCGGGGCACAACGCCTGATAACTGCAGTACGTGCACAGACCCGAGGGCCGGGGCTGGAAGTCGTCACGTTCGCAGGCCCGCTCGATGGCGCTCCAGACTGCCATGGTCCGCTGGCGCTGACCCCGAAGCGTCTGTGGATTGGGATGGGCGGTGATCACCACCGGTTCGCGCAGGTGGAGCAGCCGGACTTCCACAGGAACCGAGCCGAGGGTCAGCTCGCACAGCAGTGCGTACAAGTGGACGCCGGTCAGCTTGCCGCGCTCGAACCGTGGCGACGGGGCCCGGCCGGTCTTGTAGTCGACCACCACCAGGGTGCCGTCCTCGGCGCGGTCCAGCCGGTCAATGATGCCCCGGAGGCGCAGGCCGCCGAGATCGGCTTCCAGTGACACCTCCACGCCGACCGCGGCCACCGCAGCCGGGTCCTCCAACGAGAAGTAATTGTCGACGAGCTGGCCGGCGTCCGCCCGGAACGCCGCCGACGCGGCGGCGTCCAGATCAAGCTCTCCGAGCTCCGGGCGGCCCGAGAGCTCGTCCCACGCCCGCTCGAGCTCCGCCTCGGCGGCGGCCGGGGTCCGGTCCCCCGGCTCGTGATCCCAGATCAGGCGCTCCAGCACCTGGTGGACCAGCGTGCCCTTGACGGCATGGGGTGAAGGCGGTTCAGGGATGCGGTCGATCGCCCGGAGCCGGAAGGCGAGGGGGCAGGCGGTGAACGAGGTCACCCGGCTGGGGGACAACGACCGCGGCACGGAGAGCGACATCACGAGAACTCTACGACGGCGGTGTGTCCGGGACCGCTGGCGGGCATCGGACGGCCCGGAGCCGGGAGGAACGGGGGATCGATCGGTGCGGCGGCTCGGGATGGCATCATGGCCGGCCATGGGCGAGCAGGACGCGGGCGCCACGGCGTCCCATCTGCAGCGGACTCCGTCGTGGGCCGGCGTGCGCGCCGGGGACGCGGTGCGGGTGGACGGTGTGCGCTACCGGTCGGCCAGCTGGACTTTCGTGGCGCACGTGCGCAACACCCGGACGGGTGATGAGTGGGTGGAAGTGGCCGGTGGGCGCCCCGGCAGCCACTCCCTGCGATCCTTCCGGCTGGAGCAGATCCTCCCCGCTGGGCCGGTCCGGGGCGCCAAGGGTCTGCCAACGGGCGCCCCGCTGGCCGTCGCGCCCCGCCTGCCCCTCTGACGGCTCCGGGGTGGTGCGATACGGGACTGCAAGGCTGCGCCCTGGCCCGGGACCCGTACCTGCCTACACTGCGGCGCAATGGCCGGTCCCGTTCCGCTCGTGCACCACGACCGCCAGGGTCCGGTCGTCCGGATCACCCTGGACTCGCAGCACAACCGCAACGCCCTCTCCCGAACGCTGCTGGCCGAGCTGCACGGG
>DAHUZE010000023.1 GCA_027306755.1 Acidimicrobiaceae bacterium
CCCCTGCACCGGCGGGCGGGGGGCCTCAAGCTTACCTTCAGGTTCAGGTCGAGCTGCACCTTTCGTTGAGGTCGCAGCGGTCCCGAGCTACCGCTGAGGGTGAGCTCTCGGTGCCGTCCCGGCGGGGAGGATCGACCGCGAACTGCAACGCACGAAATCGTTGCCACCGGGCCGTCGCGGCGGCTATTGATGGGCCGGATGGGATGGGACATGTCGCAGGACCGCACCGGTGGACGCTCTCGCCGCTCCTCCGCGGTGACTGCCGCTGCCGCGGCCGCTGCAGCCGTGGTGGGGCTCGTGGCGGCGGCGATGGCGCTCCCCGCACCGCGGGCCGCCGGGTCCCCACCGCGGGCCGGTACAGCCGCACCGACTGCGGCGCCCGGAGCCGGTGGCGTGCAGGCCCTCACGGGGCACAGCTACAGCCTGCTGACCACCACCGGCCAGCTGATCGGGGAGGGAGCGGCGCTGAGCGGCGCTGCCTCCAGCCCGCCGGGCGCCCCGCTCGTGGGGTTGGCAGCCACCCCTACAGGCCAGGGAGCCTGGGGCGTGGCGTCCGACGGCGGCATCCAGACGTACGGCGTCGCCCCGGACCTCGGGTCGATGGCCGGCACGCCCCTCAGCGAGCCCATCGTCGGCATCGCCGCCGCGCCCACAGGCAAGGGCTACTGGGAGGTGGCCTCCGACGGCGGCATCTTCACCTTCGGCTCGGCCTCCTTCTACGGCTCCATGGGCGGCCAGCACCTGAACCAGCCCATCGTCGGCATGGCTGCCACCCCCACAGGCAAGGGCTACTGGGAGGTGGCCTCCGACGGCGGCATCTTCACCTTCGGCGCGGCCACGTTCGACGGCTCTATGGGGGGAACCCGGCTCAACAAGCCGATCACGGGGATGACGGCCACCCCCACAGGCAACGGCTACTGGGAGGTGGCCTCCGACGGAGGCATCTTCACCTTCGGCAACGCGCCCTACTACGGGTCCGGAGCGTCCTCCGGGCAGCTGTTCGCCGGGATGGCCGTGGAGGTGGGCGGCTACCAGAACCCGTTGCGGGCGGTGAGCCAGCTCACCCCCGAGCGCATCGACCAGGGCGTGGACTACACCGGAGGGGGCCCGATCTACGCCATCGGCGACGGGATCGTCCTCAACACCACGAACGCCGGCTGGCCCGGGAACGGGTTCATCACGTACCAGCTGCTCGACGGCCCGGCAGCGGGCGACATCGTGTACGTGGCCGAGAACGTGGTGCCCAAGGTGACGGTGGGCCAGACCGTCACGTCGTCCACGGTGGTCGGCACACTGATCGACGCGTCGCCCAACCTGGAGATCGGGTGGGCCGAGCCGCCCGGCAACGGCGAGTCCCTCGCCCGGGCATCGGGCCAGTGGACGACACTGGCCGCGACGGGCACACTGCCCACGGCGTACGGCAGCAATTTCTCTGCCCTGCTGGCCGTGCTGGGCGCGCCGCCGGGCATCAGCGGCGGGGCGGTCCAGGGCACAGTGCCCGCCAGCTGGCCGATCTGGTAGGTCCCCGGGCGGGGTGCTCCTCAGCGCCCAGGGCCGGCCAGCGCCCCCATCGGGTCCCACGCCGGGAGGGTGATGGGCGCCTGGTCCAGCGCGGCCTGGAGCTGGGGGGACAGGAGGCTCCGGCGGGCGGCGGTCTCGAAGACGTACTCGTCGAACCACGAATCGTTCATGGTGTAGAAGCCTTCCTTGCCGCGCTCGCTCCCCCAGCTGTTCTCGACCCGCCAGCGCCGGGCCCCGCCCTCCGCCAGGTCCACGCCGGTGAAGAGCATGGCATGGGTCATCTGGGTCTCGTGGTAGATGAGGCGGTCGGCCTTGTCCAGGTCGAACGAGGTGTCGTAGAGCGCCGGGTAGTCGAACAGCTCGGCATCCCACAGGCCGAGGTCGCTGCTCATCATCTTGCCCACGTCGCAGCCGAACCAGACCGGCTCGCCGGACTCGAGCGCCCGCACCGCCAGGTCCTTCATGACCGGCATCTCCACGTTGAGGTAGGTGACCGGGGGAGCCCCCACCACGTTGCCCAGGTACTCCACCGTGAAGGTGCGGCCCATCGGGCTGGTCGGGCGGGGGTCGTGCACGAGGCAGACGTACTCGTCCATCGGGACGGTGACGTAGCGCCCGGCGAACTCGCACGGCGTCAGCGTGCCGTCTCGGTGGAAGGTGCGATCGGAGTCGATCCATTGCCACTCGAACCGCTCGGGCGGCGTTCCGAGGTGGATGCACAGCACCCGGTAGACGACCGCCAGGATCTCGACCTTCTCGGCCCGCGCCTCCTCCACCGAGTGCTCGCGGGCCCGCCGGAGCCGCATGGCACCCTGGTGGAGGAGGTGGCGCAGGACGGCGTTCATGCGGCCGGTGTCCGACGAGCTCTTCGTCTCGGGCATGAACGCCTTGGGCACCAGGCCGTGCTTGTGCACGAGGCCGACGAACATGTTCCACTGGCCGCCGTCGTTCGCCACCGAGTCCAAGAGGAAAGCCACGGTCCGCTCGTCGGTGCCCCGCTCTGCGGTGTCGATGATCGACTCGAGGAAGTAGTTGGCCCGTTCCAGCTTGTCCCAGAACATCACGTAGTTCTGGGAGAACTCGAACTCCTTCAGCCCCATTGCCTTCTTGGCCCCCACCCGCAGCAGGTTGAGACCGGCGAAGAGCCAGCACCGGCCGCTCCGCTCCTGGTTGGTGACCTTCCAGTCGTCCAGGGAGATCGAAAGGGCGTGATCGGTGGTGTTGACGACCTCCCGGTTGAGCGCCACGTCGTCCGCGCCGACCCTGGTGACCGCGTTCTGCGCCAGGCGGTACGCGGGACTCGCCGAGAAGTCCTTGCGGAACAGTTCGAGGTCGTCGCTGCCGAGCGCCCGTTCGAGGTCGTCGCTGCCGAGCGCCGTGTGCATGTGGTCACGTCCCTTGCCTGAGGCTGCCGTCTCGGTGAGGCTAGCAACCACCCCGTCACCGCCGCCGCCGGCGGCGGGGGCCACATGCACGGTGCAGCGCGCCCGCCGGGCACCGAGAACGGAGCGACGCCCATGAGCCTGGAGGCATTTCCCCGAATCGACCTGCTCTTCGGGCCTTCGCCCGTCCATCGCCTGGCGCGGCTGAGCCACCACCTCGGCGGCGAAGTCGACATCTGGGCCAAGCGCGAGGACTGCAACGCCGGCCTGGCCTTCGGCGGCAACAAGGTCCGCAAGCTCGAGTACCTGGCAGCCGACGCGCTGGCCCAGGGCTGCGACACCCTGGTGTCGGTAGGCGGCGTCCAGTCCAACCACACGCGCCAGGTGGCCGCAGTGGCCGCACACCTCGGACTCGGGGCGGTGCTGGTGCAGGAGCACTGGGTGGACTGGCCCGACGCCGTTTACGACAAGGTCGGGAACATCCTGCTGTCACGGGTGATGGGCGCGGACGTGCGGCTGACGGGCGACCGGTTCGACATCGGGACCCGGCCGAGTTGGGAGGCGGCAGTGGCCTCCGTCGAAGCGGCAGGAGGAAAGCCCTACCCCGTCCCCGCCGGGGCATCCGACCATCCGCTGGGAGGGCTGGGGTTCGCCCGTTGGGCCGAGGAGGTCAGCCGGCAGGAAGACGAGCTGGGCATCTTCTTCGACACGGTCGTGGTCTGCTCGGTGACGGGGTCTACCCAGGCCGGCATGGTCGCCGGCTTCGCTGCCCAGGACCGGCCACGCCGGGTGCTCGGGATCGACGGGTCGGCCACCGTCGAGCAGACCTGGGCCCAGATCGCCCGGATCGCCCGCCAGACCGCCGCGGCCATCGGGGTCGGGCGGGCGATCCCGGACACAGAGATCGTGCTCCTGGGCGAGTGGAACGCCGGCTGTTACGGGGTTCCCGACCAGGCGACGATCGATGCCATCGTGCTCTGTGCCCGATTGGAAGGGGTGCTGACGGACCCGGTATACGAGGGCAAGTCCATGGCGGCCCTGATCGACCTGGTGCGCTCGGGCCGGATCGAAGCGGGGTCCCGCGTGCTCTACGCCCACCTGGGCGGGCAGCCCGCCCTCAGCGCCTATGCCGGGGCGTTCTGAGCCGGCGGCGTGGTGTGCCAGCATCGGAGCGTGCGGAAAAGCCTGGACCGCGGCTCGCCCGACGGCGGCCCGAGATGAGCGCCGGGACGGCTCCGGCGGACGACCACGACCACGACCGCACCGGAGCGGTGCGGGCGGTCGAGAGCGATCTCGAGTACTTCCGGACCAAGCGCTTCGAGCCCCGTGTCCTCCAGCTGGTCCGCCGCGGCGCCCTGTCCTTCGCCGACCTGGTCACCGGGCCACGGGCAGCGGCGGCAAACGGGGGAGAACCACCGATGGGATCGCTGGACGAGCGAGTGCGGCGGCTGCAGGACGAGCTGGATGCCTACGTGACCGGCATCGCAGCCATGAGCCTCCCGGGCATGACGGTCTCGCTGGTGATCGACGACGTGCGCCGTGAGCGCGGCGACTACGACCCGTTCTTCCGGCTCGCCAAGCGCCACCATGACGGGACCCTGGAGGAACGGGTGGGCCACCTCGAGTCCGAGCTGGCCGAGGCCCGCGGTGTCCTCGAGGCGGTGACTGCGGCGCTGGTCGCCCGGGGTGAGATCGCGCCGGGCGCGGTGGAGGCCCGCCGGCGGGAGCTGGCCGCGCTCGGCTACCGCAACGGCGCCAGGATCGTGGCCCGGGCCTGGACCGATCCCGGCTTCAAGCAGCGCCTCCTGTCCACCGGACGCGAGGCACTGCGAGACCTGGACGTCCCGCCGGGGCGCCTTGGCCGGCTGGCCGTGGCAGAGGACACCGACGAGGTGCACAACGTGGTCGTGTGCACCCTGTGCTCGTGCTACCCGCACGACCTCCTCGGGGACCCCCCGTGGTGGTACCGCAGCGACGAGTACAAGGCGCGGATCGTGGAGGATCCCCGCGCCGCGCTGGACGAGATGTTCGGGCTGCCCGTGGACGCCGGGCGCACGGTCCGGGTCCACGACAGCACCTCGGACCTCCGCTGGATGGTGCTGCCGCGCCGTCCGGCAGGCACGGAGGGCTGGGACGAGGACCGCCTGGCCGCCCTGGTGACGTCCGAGAGCCTGGTTGGGGTGGCCGAGCTGGAGCTGCCGCGTTGAGCTTCGAGCCCGGGCAGCGCGTGGTTGTGCTCACGGACCACCCCGGGGGCAACCCGCGGACCCCGGGTTACGTGCGTGGTCGCACCGGCACCGTCCTCCAGAGCCACGGGGTGGTCGCCAACCCCCTGGACCACCGCGAGCCATACCCGGCGCTCTACACGCTGCTGTTCGCACTCGGGACGGGGGACGAGGTCACGGCCGACCTGCACGAGGAGTGGCTCCGCGCCGCTCCGTGACCGCACAGACGCTCACCGGCGCCCCTCACCCCGGGAGCCGGGTGCGGCGCTCCGTCGAGCGGCCGTGCTGGTCCTCAGTCGAGCAGTCGGCGGATGTCGCCGGCAGTGAGCGCGCCGGACTCGAAGCCTCCTCCGTCGAGGACGCTGGTGAAGAGCGCCTGCTTGCGTGCCTTCATCGCCATGACCTTCTCCTCGATGGTGTCCTTGGCGACAAGGCGGTACACGAGCACGTTCTTCGTCTGTCCGATGCGGTGCACCCGGTCCACGGCTTGGGCTTCGGCAGCCGGGTTCCACCACGGGTCGAGCAGGATGCAGTAGTCGGCCTCGGTCAGGTTCAGCCCGAACCCGCCGGCCTTCAGGCTGATCAGGAAGACGGGGACGTCCCCCGTCCGGAAGGCGGAGAGCACCGCTGTGCGGTTGCGCGTGCGGCCGTCGAGATAGCAGTGCGGCAGCTTTGCCGCCTCGACCCGCTCCCGCGCCAGGCGGAGGAACCTGGTGAACTGGCTGAACACGATGACGCGGTGGCCGTCGGCAACCACGTCCTCCAGCATCTCCATCATGGCGTCGAGCTTGGTCGACGGCGTCCTCGTGCGCTGGGGGTCCACCAGGCGCACGTCCAGGCTGGCTTGGCGGAGCAGCGTCAGCGACTTGAGGATCTCGAAGCGGTTCCTCCGCATGTCGTCGAGCAGCCCGAGCACCTTCTGCCGCTCGCGCTGAAGGTAGGTCTGGTAGATCTTGCGGTGGCTCGGGGCGAGCTCGAGCTCGAGGACCTGCTCGCGGCGCTCGGGGAGGTCGGTGGCCACCTGCTCCTTCGATCGCCTGAGCAGGAGCGGTTGGATGCGGCGCCTGAGCAGGTTCAGCCGGTCCTCGTCGCGGTGCCGCTCGATGGGGACCCGGTAGAACTCGGTGAACCGGTCGGCACTGCCGAGCAGGCCGGGGGCGGTGATCGATGCCAGCGCCCACAGCTCCAGCAGGTGGTTCTCCATCGGGGTCCCGGTCACTGCGAGCTTGAAGCGGACGGGCAGCGTCTTTGCCCGCTGGTAGGCCTGGGAGTGCACGTTCTTTGCGAACTGCGCCTCATCCAGCACGAGCCCGGCCCACCCCACGGTCTCGTAGTGCTCGTACTCCAGCCGGAAGAGGGCGTACGAGGTGACGACGACGTCCGCGCCCCGGGCCACCGCGGCCAGGTCCGAACCGCGCCGGGCCGCAGTCCGCTGCACCGTCGCGACCCGGAGCCCCGGAGCAAACTTGCGGCACTCGGCAGCCCAGTTCCCGACCACGCTGGTCGGGGCGACCACGAGGAACGGGCGGTCGTCGAGCCGGTGCTCGTGCACGTGGCAGACGAGCGCAAGCACCTCCAGCGTCTTGCCCAGGCCCATGTCGTCAGCGAGGATGCCGCCCAGGCCGAGCTCGTAGAGATAGGCCAGCCAGTTGTACCCGACCAGCTGGTAGGGCCGGAGCTGCGCCTCCAGTCCGGCGGGGCGGGGATGCTCGGTGCGGTCCGCCGCGGACGCCAGCGCCCGCACGGCCTGCTCCCAGGCGGACGCCTGTGCGGTCACGACGCCCAGGCGAGAGAAGTCCTCCCACAAGCTGGCCTGGTAGCGGCTGACACGGATCTGACCCTCGTCGGCATCGTGGAGCGCCCTCGCCTCGGCGATCAGGCGAGCGAGCTCACGCAAGGTGTCGTTCTCGAGGGAGAAGAAGGTCCCCGACGGCAGGAGCATGTGCGCCTGCCCGTTGGCCAGGGCCAAGAACAGCTCCACGAAGGGCACGACCTCATCGCCGACCCGGACCTCCACCGCCAGATCGAACCAGTCCCGGTCGTCGCCCGGGGCGCTCGAGAGGCTGACCGCCGGCGCCTCGGCGGACTCCCGGTACTCCAGAGGCGTGCCGATGTGCTCGACCAGGACCTGGCCGCCCGCTTCGAGCGTGGGCACCACCTCGGTGAGGAAGCGTACGGCGCTCATGCCCTCCAGAGAGGCGCCGGGTTCCAGCCGGTCGCCCGCCGGGGCCAGGACGCCGCCGAGCGGGCTCCGGACCACCGCCCCCAGCGCCCCGCTGACGGCCCGGGCCACCATCCCGTCGTACACGTGGCGCCGTGGGTCCGCCAGCGGCTCGCGCACATCGGTGCCGGGGATGCCGATCGACCACGCGACGTCCACCCGGTGGTCCGCTCCGTGGCGGAGCGTGAGGATCAGCGCCTCGTCGCCGAGGTCGGGGAGCACGACGGACCCGTCGGAGGACATCACCCGGATCCGTCGCCGAATGCGCGGGTAGGCGTCGTGGAGGAAGCGCTCGACGTCTTGGTCGGGAACGAGGAGCGGTTCCTCGTTGAGGAACGCGGTCCGGGAGGCGGTCATCCCGGCTGCGAACCGCGCGAACGAGAGGTTGGGCGTCTGCCCTGCCTGGGGGACCGTTGCCGGATCCCACCACACGACCCCATGGGGCGGCGCTCCCAGGAGAATCGAGTTTGCGCCCATCGGTACCTCAACGGTGCCCACCACGAGGCGCGGGCGCAGGACGATCCCGGGCCCGTCCGGAGCGGTGGCGGCGTCGAGCACGGCTTCGGCGCCCAGCCGGTGGACGGTGACCGTCGCCCCTCCTCGCCCCGCAGCCACCAAGGGGATCCCGACGTCCTGGGCTTCGCACAGGAGGTCCCAGATGCGGCGGCTGGACACCGTGTCGAACCACGTGGCGTCGTTGGCATAGGTGGAGCTCGGGTCCGCCAGGTTGCCCAGTGCCCGGATCTCCTTGAGGACCGGGATGTGCGCATCGGGGATCCTTCGCCGGAACCAGGCCGAGCCCAGGTAGTCGACTGTTCTCCAGGAGATGCCGCTGCGCACCCAGTTGCCCGAGCTGCCGGCCACGACGGGGCGGAAGCGGATCCTCGGCGGTGCGGCCGTCGAGAGGGACACGAGCTTCCCCGGCCGGGCCGGCATCCGTGCGGCTCCAGCGCCGGTGGTGACGAGCTCGAACTGGAGCGCGATCGTGGGTGCATGGTCCCCGGTGCCTGCGGCAGGCGGACCCTCCGCCGCCGCCGCACCGTCTGCCCCGAGCAGGGCGCCCAGGCGGCTGTCCCAGGACGCCGCGCCGCCCACGGAGGCCGGAGAATCCGGTGTGCCGACGCCTTGCGCGGCGGGCGGCCACCCCGCTCCGGCCTTCCGGGCCAGGTCCAGAGCCCACAGGAGCAGGGTGGCGGCGTGCTTGCAGTCGTAGCCCACCGGGCACGTGCAGTCCCCGTCCACCGACTCGAGACGGCCCCCGGCGTCACGCTGGAGGTCCACCGTGACCTCATAGGGCTGAGACCGGCTTCCCAGGACCGATCCCTCGATCCATTGGCCGTCGGGGTCCCAGTGCACATCGATCACCGCGCCCTGGGATGCGTAGAGCCGCGCCTTCGCCAGCGTGCGCCGGTCGAACGAACGCTCGACGGCTCGGGCATCAGCTCCGCTGAGACTCCGCGCCGGAGTCTCCGCCTTCATGGCCATGGGCCGGACCCTAACCGGGGGATGTGCCGGCACCGGTGGATCGCCCCTGACGTGCGCTTCGGCCCGTGTTGCCCCGCCGCGGTGCCGCAGACGCCCCCGGTGCCGCCCAGGGGCCGAACGGCGGGGCGCATCTGCCAAGATCGGCCGGTTCGTGGATGGCGCGAGGGGCCGACGGCGAGGAGCGCATGAGACATACCAAGCGATCGGCTGCCGCCGCTGGCGGCGGCGACGGCGGCCCGCCGCACCAGGAGGGACCCGGCTCCCGGGACGAGCACGCAGACGAGATCACCAGCCTCGAAGGCATCCCGGCGCTCTCGTTGGATGCCATCAGCTCGGTGGCGTACGGGCCCGAGGCGATGCTGGTCGTGCTCGCGAGCGCCGGCGCCGGCGCGCTCGCCAAGATCGAGCCGATCACGGTCGCCATCGTCGTGCTGCTGGTGATCCTCGTCTTCTCGTACCGCCAGGTCATCGAGGCCTACCCGGACGGCGGGGGCTGTTACGCCGTGTCCAAGGCCAACCTGGGCCGTCGTGCCAGCCTGGTCGCGGGGGCAGCGCTCGTCGTGGACTACGTGCTCACCGTGGCCGTGTCGATCGCCGCCGGCGTGGCCGCCCTGGTGTCAGCGTTCCCGGGGCTCGGTCCCGAGACCCTTCCCATCAGCCTCGGCATCTTGGGGGTCCTCACCGCGCTCAACC
Organism: Acidimicrobiaceae bacterium; assembly: GCA_027306755.1. Classification (GTDB taxonomy): domain Bacteria; phylum Actinomycetota; class Acidimicrobiia; order Acidimicrobiales; family RAAP-2; genus JAJYVT01. Next base: position 9,528 of record DAHUZE010000023.1, read on the forward strand.
TGCGCGGGCTGGCGACGAGCGCCCGGGCGCTGCTCCTGCCGACGGCGGTGTTCATCGCCGGCATCTATCTCGTCATCGTGGTCGGACTGTTCCGCTCGCATCCGGTGCCGGGCGCCGGGATCCACGCCACGGTCCCAACCGCCACGGCCGGCATCGGCGTGCTGCTCATCCTCAAGGCGTTTGCCGCCGGCTGCAGCGCCCTGACCGGGGTCGAGGCCATCGCCAACGACGTGCCCGCCTTCCGGGCTCCCAAGGTGCGGCGGGCGATGCGAACCGAGGTGCTCCTCGGGGGGATCCTGGGCACGATGCTGCTCGGGCTCTCTGTGCTCACCGTGCGCTTCCATGTCGCCCCGGAAGCCTCCCAGACGGTGCTCAGCCAGATCACCGGAGCGTCCGTCGGGCGGGGTGCGATCTACTACGTCGTCGATCTCTCGACCACGGCCATCCTGGCGATCGCCGCCAACACCTCCTTCGGGGGCCTGCCGGTGCTCGCCAGCCTGCTCGCCAGGGACCACCTGCTCCCGCATGTCTTCGGCCTGCGCGGGGACCGCCCCGTCTACCGGTACGGTGTCGTCGCCCTGGCGGTGCTGGCGGGCGTGCTCCTCGTTGCGGTCAACGCCAACACCAATTCGCTGATCCCGCTGTTCGCGATCGGCGTCTTCACGGGGTTCACGCTCTCCCAGAGCGGCCTCGTCCGCCACTGGCACCACGAGCGGCCGAGGCACTGGACTGTCCGGGCGGCCCTCAACGGCCTGGGCGCGGCGATGACGGCGGTGGCGACGGTCATCTTCGTCGTGACCAAATTCGCCGCTGGCGCCTGGGTGGTGGTGATCGCCATTCCCGCGCTGATCCTGCTGTTCTCCCGCATCGGTGCCTACTACAGGGACGTTGCCACCGAGATCGGACTGGGAACGGTGCCGCCCCGTCCCGCTGCCGCGCGGAGCTCCGTGGTCGTCACCGTTGCCGCAGTGTCACGTATGACCGCAGCCGCGGTCACGGCGGCCCTCTCTCTCGGAGACGATGTGGTCGCGGTCAGCGTGCAGTTCGACGACGAGCGGGCCGCGTCGCTCCAGGCGGACTGGGACCGCTGGGACCCGGGAGTTCCGCTCACGATCCTCCGCTCGAGGAACCGGTCGGTCACCAAGCCCATGCTCGCCTTCGTGGACGACCTGCGCCGCCAGGGCCATCCCCAGCTCCTCGTCCTGATCCCCGAGGTCGAGCCGAGAAAGTGGCGCCATCAGCTGCTCCAGAACCAACGCGGGATCCTGCTGGCCAACGCGCTCCGCCGCCACTGCGACGTCAACGTCGCCAGAGTGCCGTTCCCGCTCTCCAAGGGGTGAGGGCCGCCCAGCCTCGCACGGGACTGAGGTCCAGCCGCTCGGGACTGAGGTCCGGCCCCTCGGGGCGGAGGTCCGGTTGCACGGGGGATCCCTGGCTCAGCGAGCAAGGGTGGTGATCGCCGCGTAGTCCTTTTGCGGGCCGCGCACGCGCCAGCGCTCCTCGACGAGCGAGCGGGCGCGCACGACGAAGGAGATCTCGTAGCGGTCGGCACCGCAGGTGTGGACCCGGCGGCATTCGCCCGGGCCGAGGTCCAGGTCCACGAACGGCCGCCCGTCGTGAAAGCGGAGCATCACCGCGCCATGGCTCATGCGCTCAACCTGGAGGCGCCGGGAGGCGAGGCCCTCATGGGTTGCCAGAACCAACCGACCGGACTCGTGGTAGCACGCGCCTCCTTCTCCGGGTTCACCGCCCGGACCTGGCTCCTCCGTCCACGCTCCCACGCCGGTGAAGGATCCCTCTCGCCCGCCGCGGTAGTCCTCGATCGAGCGGTCCAGGGACCAGGTCCCGAGCAGGAAGCTGAGGGTGTCGGCCACCTCCACCCTCCGATTCTGGCCCATCGGGGGATCCGCCGGGCTCGGGGCTGCCAGGCGATCGGGAAGCCCGGCCGGCCCGGGCATGGTCGCCTCGTGCGGGGGCATCCCCTGCTGGGCGCCCCCCAGCTGGGCGGCTTCGTGCTGGGCGCCCCCGTGTTGGTAGGTTTCAACGCCGTTGGACCGTCGGCCAGCGACGGACCGCCCGCCACGAGGAGGTTGCCCATGTCGACCGTTGCCACGCTGCCGCGGCGGAGGCCGCTCGTCCTCGCCGATCTCGTGCCCGGGTCACTGGTGCGCGACGTGCTCCTCGTTGTGGGTGCGGCCGGGCTGGTGGGGGTCCT
>DAHUZE010000042.1 GCA_027306755.1 Acidimicrobiaceae bacterium
AGGGGGGGTCCAGCCCTCGGCGACCAGCATGCGGGCCACGTCGACGAAGTCATTGAAGGTGTTGCGCTTGCGGAGCATCTTGCCGTCCTCGTACCAGCGCCGGCCCATCTCGCCGCCGCCCCGGATGTGGGCGATGGCGAAGACGAAGCCCCGCTCGAGCAGGGGAAGGCGGGCCACGCCGAAGGTCGGGTCGATGCTGTGCTCGTAGGAGCCGTAGCCGTAGAGCAGACAGGGAGCCCTTCCGTCCCGCTCCAGCTCGGCCGGGTAGACGACCGACACCGGGACCTTCGTCCCGTCCCGAGCCGTGGCCCAAAGGCGTTCGGTCCGGTAGCGGGAAGGGTCGTAACCACCGAGCACGGGCTGCTGTTTGAGTAGGCGCCGGCGGCCGGTGGACATCTCGTAGTCGAAGACCGAGCTCGGGGTGACGAGGGAGGTGAAACCGAACCGGAATACCCCGTCGGCGTAATCCGGGTTGCCCGCCCCCCACACGCTGCCCACCTCCTCGGGCAAGTCGACCGCGGCCGCCGCCGAGTCCCCGCCTCCTGATCCGCCCGGAGTGGGCATGACCCGCAACCGCTCCAGGCCTCCGGCCCGCTCATAGAGGACGACCCAATCGGCGAATACCTCGACCCCGTCCAGCTTGACGTCAGGCCGCCCGGGGACCAGTTCGTTCCAGCGCCGGCGTCCGGGATGATCCGCCGGCGCCTCCATCAGCCGGAAGTTCTCGGCTCCGTCATTGGTCACGATGAGCAGGCGGCCGGCCTGGTGGTCGATGCCGTATTCGACGCCGTGGCGGCGGGGCTCGACCACGCGCCAGTCGCCCCCGGGATCCCCGGCGTCGAGGATCCTGGCTTCGGTGGTGACCTTGCTGGCCATCTCGCAAACAAGGAGGGCGCCGTCCTTGGTGCGGTCCACGCTCAGGAAGAAGTGCTCGTCCTCCTCGGTCATGACCAGGACGTCGGTGGACGGGTCCGCGCCGATCCGGTGGCGCCAGAGTTGGTAGGGGCGCATGGACTCATCCGGTCGGGTGTAGAAGACGGTGGCGTTGTCCGAGGCCCAGGCCAGGCCATAGTAGGTGCCCTCCACCGTGCCGGGCAAATCCTGGCCGGACTCCAGGTCCTTGAACCGCAGGGTGAAGCGCTCGGATCCGTCGATGTCGGTCGAGTAGGCGAGAAGGCGGGAGTCGGGGCTGACCTCGAAACCACCCAGGGCGAAGTAGTCGTGGCCCTCGGCCAGGGCGTTCTGGTCGAGCACGATTACCTCGTCACCGCCCAGGGTGGCGGCATCGGCGGGCCGGTCATCGAGGGCGGCGCCGTCCCCGGCGTCCGCCCGCTTGCGGCACGAGATCGGGTACTGCATGCCCTCCGCCGTCCGGCTGTAGTACCACCAGCCGTCCCGACGGGTCGGCACGGTGAGATCCGTCTCCTGTATGCGCCCGACTATCTCCCGGTAAAGCTGCTCCCGGCGCGGTGCGAGATGGGCGGTGACGGCGGCGGTGTGATGGTTCTCTGCCTCTAGGTGGGCGATGACCTCAGGGTCGTCGCGGTCCCGCAGCCAGTGCCACTCATCGACGCGCTCCCGGCCGTGATGACGCAGGACCACCGGGCGTTCGGGGGCCAGGGGCGCGGCCAGCGCCGACCGGGTGGAGGCGTCCCCCGGGTTGGCATCGGGCTGAGCCTGAGCCACGGGCCTCAGGCCAAGGCGGCGGTGCCGCCGGCCCAGGAGGCATAGAGGGCGGCATAGCGGCCGTCCTGGGCCATCAGTTCAGCGTGGGTGCCGAGCTCGAGCAGGCGCCCGGCGTCGACCACACCCACCCGGTCAGCCCGTTCGGCGGTGGAGAGCCGATGGGCGATGACGATGACGGTGCGCCCGGACATGAGGGCGTTCATGGCCGCCTCGACTTCGTGCTCGGTGCCCGGATCCAGGTTGGAGGTGGCCTCATCGAGGATGAGAACATCGGGGTTGGACAGAGCGGCTCGGGCCAGCGAGACCAGCTGGCGCTCACCGGCCGAGAGGCGCGAGCCGCGCTCGCGGACCTCGGTGTGCAGTCCGTCGGGGAAGGCCTCGAAGCGTTCCAGGGAGCCGATGGTGCGCAGCGCCTCCCGCACCTCCTCATCGGTGGCCCCGTCCCGGCCCAGCCGGACGTTGTCCAGC
>DAHUZE010000048.1 GCA_027306755.1 Acidimicrobiaceae bacterium
CTGCCGCGAGAACCCCACGAGCCAACGAATGGCCAGCGTGGTGGCGCGGCGGGGGCGCACCTCCACCGGAACCTGGTAGGTGGCGCCGCCGACCCGGCGGCTGCGCACCTCGAGCTCCGGGCGGGTGTTCTCCACCGCCCGCTTCAGGACCGTGACCGGCTCGGAACCCGCGCGCTCCTGGACGAGCTCCAAGGCCCCGTAGACGATGCGCTCGGAAAGCGTGCGCTTGCCTCGGGACAGCACCTTGTTGACCACCTGGGTGACCAGGACCGACCGGTACACCGGGTCGGGCTGCAGGTCTCGGCGCGTGGCGGGGCCGTTGCGGGGCATGTCAGGACTCCTTCTTGGCGCCGTAGCGGCTGCGGGCCTGGCTGCGCTCACGCACGCCCGACGTGTCCAGCGCCCCACGGATGACCTTGTAGCGGACGCCGGGGAGGTCCTTCACACGGCCGCCACGGACGAGGACGATCGAGTGCTCCTGGAGGTTGTGCCCGACGCCGGGGATGTACGCCGTGACCTCCACCCCGCTGGTCAGGCGGACACGGGCCACCTTGCGGAGCGCCGAGTTCGGCTTCTTGGGGGTGGTGGTGTAGACGCGGGTGCACACCCCGCGGCGCTGGGGCGCCCCCCGGAGGGCTGGCGTCTTCGTCTTGGTTTGCTTGGCCTCCCGTCCCTTGCGGACGAGCTGGGCGATGGTGGGCACGCGTGACCTCTTTGGATGGTTCAGATGGTGCGGGCTCCGCGGGCGCCACCTTGAGCGGCGGAGTCGCGCAACTTGGAAACTTTAGTCGGAGCCGCCCGAGGCAGCAAACAGGCCCTGCTCAGGACGGCTCGGCCTCCACGAGGTGCCGGGCCTGGAGCCGCTCGAGGAAGCCGTCCACGTCGCGAGCTGCGAGCTCCGCGCCGATCCCGAACCGTTCAACCAGCATACCGGCCATCTCGGGCTTCGTGGCCCCTGTTTCCAGGGCCTGCCAGAGCACCTTCCCGCTGGCGTTCAGGGTCAGGTAGGTCCCGGTGGTGGACTCCAGGACCACGGCCTCGTCGCCCACCTCACGCCAGCTGACGTCGTTCACCCGAAGGTGCAATCTCGATCCGCTGGGCTCAGCCATCGCCTCGTCCGCCTTCCGCCTTTGCTGCACCCGCCGCCCGGGTGCGGAGCGCACGGCGATGCTACCGACGTCGGCCGGGGGGGCGCCCTACGAACGGGGGGGAGCCGGGGGCTCGGCCCGTCGCATCCGGTGGCGTCCCGGGTGGCCGGCCAGTTTGGTGCAGTGCCAGTAGGCGTCCGGACGGCGCCAGTCCGCGCCACATCGACCAGGCGACAGCGGAGCCTCCCGCCTGCCGGGTGACCGGGCCACCCGGTTCCACAGCCGCTGCACGGCCGGGGGCGGGGCGCTCATGCTCGGGCTCGGCGAGAGGGTCCGCACCGCAAGACGGGCGGCCAGGAGCCGCTCGCCGGCCAGTGGGGTTGACCTCGCGGCGGAGTCGAGCAGTTCCGTGTCGCCTGCACCTGGTCAGCGAGTATTGCTCGTCCGCTGGCCCTTCGCTGAGCGCGCCCCGGCCGGGCTCCTTACGCGCCGGGTGCGTGAGGGCGCTCAGGCGGCGTTGTTGGCGCTGCGCATCCGGTGGCGTCCGCGGTGGCCAGCACCGCGCACGCACGACCAGTGACCCTGCGGGCGGCGCCATTCGGCACGGCAGCGGCGGTCCTGGCCTTCGCCGACGGCGGGCGGATGCTCACGATCAGCGAGGAGGCGGACGGCCGCGTCCGGCTCCTCCGGGGTGGGAAGATGCACGACCGACAGAGACATCGAGTCTCTCCTTCGTTCGGTAGCCAGGCTGGCCCCTGGGGCTCCACGGCTTTGCGTCACCGCCTCACGACGGCTTTGCCCTTTCGCTGACTCTTCCATTGTACGCCGGTTGCCGCTGCCCGGCAACGGGTTGCTCGAGCGCCGCGGAAGGAGTCCCGGTCAGGTGGCCGACGCGAACAACCCGGACAGGTCCCCGGACGCGGCTTCCATCCCGTACACGGCGCCGCCGGCCTCGATCCAGGCGTGTGCCGTCGTGCCACCACCGGTGATCCCCAGCCGCAGCACGGGATGCCTGCGCCGGAGGATGATCCCCGTGACCAGGGCCCGGCGCAGGCAGGTCACCGGCGTGAACCATCGGCCGTCCAGCCAGTCCAGGGCCCACAACATGCGGCGCTCACCCGGCTGCAGGACGGCCGGCTCTGCGGGGGGCACCGGCAAGGGCGGCGCAGTGTCCCCGAGAGGAACCCGGACGGCGGCGCCCAGCCGGCGCAGGTCCACGGTGCGGAGCCCGATCTCCACCGCGGCCATGTGCGCGGCCACGCGCAGGGTCGGCCAGCGCCACTGGCGCGGGAGGCGGCACCACTGCAAAACCAGGCGGGCCGCCCCGCGGAAGCGGTGCGAGCCAATCGGTCGAGCGGCGGCCCGCCGCAGAGCCCCGAGGGTTCCGAGCACCGACTGGACATCGTCCTCGGCCACGGCCAGCGCAATGCCCTCGGACGCGGCAAATCGCCGAGCCACCTCGGGGGCACTGTGGCCCGCCGATAGCAACTCGGCGATCGCGGCCGCCGATGCGTTGCTTCGAAGGTAACGACCACTCGGCACGTGCAAGAGCACGCTGCCGTCCGGGACGCGTACCGTCAGGAGGTCGCGCGCGGCCCGCCCGCTGCTGCGAGCCACGGTGCGCCTCGTTACTTGGAAATGTTGGTGACTGTTGTTCCTGTCACAGGGATGACCTGGCTGTTGATGATGATGACATCGCCTGTCCCTGTGTTCTTGTGAATCCGTGTGAGCGTCAGCTCATCCAGTGAGCCGAGCTCAGTCATTCTCGGCGATTCGTATCCGCCCATCTGAATCCCCTTCTGTTGGTGCATCGTCGCGGACCCGCCTTGGCCCTTGATGTCAAGATGTTATACGGCTTCCTTGATGTAAACAACGTCTCTACGCTGGGATAACTGTCAAAGGACACTTTCGGCGACCGCAAAAATCGTTCGAGGTGAACGTCATTGCGGCCCACAATCATATTCCAGCAAGTGCCCGCACGAGCAACTCCAGGCCATCGTTCATCTTCGACCAGTCCCGGGGTCGGCTGAACAGGAAAACGGGGTAGGTCACCGCTTCGAGCAATCCTTCAAGGGCTTCCCCGCGCGCAACGACCGCACGATTGATTGCCAGCGCCGACAATCGCTGGGGAACGGAAACGGGCTCGATCGTCACAGCGTCGGACCACCCCAGCAGGATCCATCCGGCAAGCGGCATTTCACCCGGGACCGGCGGCAGGTCCACACGCCACCGGTCGCGCCGCCCCACGCGGCCCAGCGCCCGCCCCACCCCGTACCGCTCGGCCGCACCCTCCCGCAGGTCGAGGCACCGGGGTCCGCTGAAGACGCGGCCAGCCTCCACCACGAGCAGATCGTCGCTGACCACCACCATGCCGGCGGCCTGCAGGCCCATCAACAACGAGCTCTTCCCCATCTCGCGGCCACCGAGCACGCCCCAGGCCCGGCCGTCCACAACGAAGCCCCCGGCGTGCAACGGGGTCCGGCCGAACCAGTGGGCGGCGATGGCAGCGGTGGACGTGAGGTACGGATGCACCAGGGCGGCCGGTGCGACGGGCTCGGGCATCGCGAAGAGCGTGCAGCGAGCCTCACGATCGAGCTCGATCCACCCGCCAGCGGCTGAGGCGGAGAGGCGAGCCCGGGCCCGGTCCAACAGCTCCCCGGTGCCGGAGGCGCCGGCGCCATGCGCCGGCGACCACGCGATCCGCCAGCTCGGCCACTCCGGGTCCGCCGGCAGGAGCCACGGACCCGCGTCCGCCAGCGCCCGTGCCAGCTCGCCCTCCCCCGAGAATTGCAGGCCGTACGCTCCGCAGCAGACGCCCGAGCTGGGCGACGCGGTGGTCTCTTCAGCCGTGGCACCCGCGAAACCGGCGCGAGCAGCGACCCCGGCTCCCGCTTCGACCCCGGCCCCGGCCGTCACGGTGCCTCCCCGATGCGCGCCGATCCGCGGTCGTGCAGCCACGCTTGCTGCAACAAGGTGGTCGACAGTAGGTGGCGCCCTTCCCCGAGCCAGTGCCGGCGGAGGGCGGCCGGGTCCACGAGTCCTTCGTCAAGCCCGAGGCCCGACCATTCGGCGGCGAACGCTCGGGCCGTCCCGGTCCACAGCGGGTCGGTGAACGCCCCTTTGGTCCTCCGCCGGACGACCCGCTGGGGAAGGAGGTCCCCGAAGAGCTGCGCCATCAGCTCGTCGTTGGCACCGAGGCCGGCGAAGCCACCGGCCGTCGCCACCGCGTCCAGGACGTGGGCGTTCACGAACGGGTGCACCATCTGCACGTCGTGGTAATCGCCCATCACCGCAAAGCTCTGCTCGCACACCCGGAAGTAGCGATCGCGCCAGAGGCGCTGGCGGACCCGGCGCTGCCAGCTGAGCGGCGACAGGCTACGGAGCTCGCCCAAGGCCTGGGAGATCCTGCGCACACCGCTGGGAGTCAGCCAAGGAAGCCTCTCGAGCTCTTCCAGCGCCCGGCGTCGGTGAACGGTCCTGCGGACCGGGCCCGGAGAGAGCGCCAGCCCGACCACCAGGAAGTCGCTCCACTTCGGGCGGCGCCGGCCCGCCAGGACGAGCTCGGCTGACGCAGTAGCGGAGCTGCTCCGGAGCTCGTCCCCCCCGAACCCCGTCACCACGGTGCCCGACGCCGCCCGCTCGATGATCGGCAGGTGGAAGTGGACGTTGAAGGGCCACAGCAGGCCGTGTCGTTCCAGGGCGCCGGCAGCCACCGGACCGACGGCATCCAGCTCGTTATGGACATCGACGCGCACCCGGTCGCGCACGCCGAGGTGGCCCAGAACGAGCTCCTGCCACTCGGTCTCGTCGGCAAGGTGCCTCCCCGGAAAGACAAGGGTCGCCGGGACAGGTGGCGGAAGGCCCTCGCGGCGGGCAACGTCCACCGCGACAGCGAGCAGGGCCGAGGAGTCCCGGCCGCCGGAGAAACTGACAAGGCACGGGGGCCGGGACAGCGCCCGGGTCAGCACCACCTCGAGCGCCGCCCGCACCGGGCCGGGCATCCTGGCTCGGTCGGGTCGCCGCCCCGGG
>DAHUZE010000051.1 GCA_027306755.1 Acidimicrobiaceae bacterium
GTTGAACGAGAAGCTCCTCGGGGCCGGCTCCTCGAAGCTCGTGCCGTCCACCGGGCAGGCCAGGTGCTGGCTGAAGGTGATGGCCTCCTCGCCCTCACCCGGCAGCCCGTCCGCGCCGACGCCCAGCACCTCGGCCGTGCCCCCCGTCAGCCCGAGGGCGGTCTCGATGGACTCGGTGAGCCGCTGGCGCATGCCGTCGCGCCGCACCAGGCGGTCCACGATGACCTCGATCGTGTGCTGCTCGTAGCGGGCCAGGGCGCTGGAGCGGCGATCGGCCAGCTCGACCACCTCCCCGTCCACGCGGGCCCTGGAGAACCCCTGCTTGGCTAGGTCGTCCAGGAGCCCGGCGTACTCGCCCTTGCGCCCGCGGACCACGGGGGCCAGGACCCAGAACCGCGTGCCCTCGGCGAGCTCCAGCACCCGGTCGACGATCTGCTGCGGCGTCTGGCGGGACACGGGGCGCCCGCAGATCGGGCAATGCGGCTTGCCGATGCGGGCGTAGAGCAGGCGGAGGTAGTCGTAGACCTCGGTGATGGTCCCCACCGTTGAACGGGGGTTCCTCGACGCGGACTTCTGGTCGATCGAGATCGCCGGGGACAGGCCCTCGATGAAGTCCACGTCGGGCTTGTCCATCTGCCCGAGGAATTGCCGGGCATACGACGACAGCGACTCGACGTACCGGCGCTGGCCCTCGGCGTAGATGGTGTCGAAGGCGAGCGACGATTTCCCCGAACCGGACAGGCCCGTGAACACGATCAAGCGGTCGCGGGGAAGCTCGAGCGAGACGTCCCGCAGGTTGTGCTCCCGTGCCCCGCGGATGACCAGACGGCCGGACACATCGGGAGGATACCGGAGGGTCGCCACATCCATACCATAGCGAACACCCGTTCGCTTCCGGGGGAGCCGCGGCCTGATCTCGGCGACCCGCCCCGCGCCGCCGGGCAGCAGAACCCGATGTCGAGTGCCGGTAGCTGTTGATCGCTGCCGGCCCGCATGCTCATGCACGGCCACGGTCGATATCGCTACAGCCTGCCAAGCGTTGGACTTGATCGTCCACCCCGACGGAGTAGATCGTGAGATCATGAAGTTCTTGCAGTGTCCACACACCGGTCTGCCGATAACGAGCGACCGCCGCCTCAGCCGAACCGACCGCCATGCTGGCATTGTGCAGGAGATCAAAGACCGGTTGACGATCCTTGGCGGGGAAGTGCAAGCGGCTGAAATGCTCACGTAGTCGCTCCACCGCACGGTACACCTGTTTGGCTGCTGCGACAGCTTCCGTGCTGAACGTACGCGCGACAAGTTCTGCGATGGCGGATGTGGTTTGTGGCGTCACGGCCTGTGTAGGAAAGCGAACTGGATCGGATGCTTGCGCAGACTGAGCCCAGTCCGACAGAAATGTCTCGACCGCGATGCTGAAGGAGGCCATCGGGTGCACGTAGAACTTCACGGAGCCGGAAGGTGCTTTGTTGGTAAAACTCTGGTTGTGCAGCCCAGACGGTACAAGATCGATGTTGTTCGGCGCTTGAAGGATGGCCGGCTCGAGGTTCGTGTCGCGCAGTGGTACGACTGCGTCGTTCAGCCGCAGAGCCCTGCAGGTGAACGGCGTGAGCCTTGGAAACGGGCCGGTAGCAAAGGGACCGGACGAGTTCTCCTCCAGCCAGTCGGCTGTTGTGAAGCGTGCGTGCGCCCCGAAGTGGACCACAAAGTCGACCGATCTCGCCAAGGTGACATCAGTCAGGTGCAGACGCCAACCTCTGGACACGCGCCGCATGTTGGCTTGGATGACGTCACCGGGGCGAACGACCATGAGGGGCTGGGACTTGAAGTTGAAGCGGGTGTCGCTCCATACCGCTCGATAGCTGGTGCTCGCGACGACGCCACCGGAGACAACCTCCTTGGTCCCAAGCTGAATGAACGCTCTTGTAGCCATCGAGAGGAGTCCTACCCATTCCGACGCTCCTCCCGAAGCCGAGCCCGAGAGGACCCGCGGGACCCTCCACTCGCCGCTGATCTGGGTGAACGGACCTGCTCCGGCGTCCTCGTAGCCGGCAAACCTCGTCAACTGGTCATTGCGCCCGAATGTGAACACTGTCTGCACAAGCGCGGGAGGTGGGCCCTGCTCCGAGGCACCGAGCCAGCCGCCCCCAGCGGTGAGGGCTCCGAGGACGACGACGGATGCCCACGGCAGGACGTTTCGCACACGGCGAGCACGCATTCCGCCGTCACTCTCCCACACACCGCACTCTCTCCCACACGTCGTCGGACAGAATGGTCATCGGAGGTGTGACGTGCGGAGAACGGGAGCTGAGGAGTTGCTGCAGGAAGGGCCGATCCCTATCGCGAAGTCAGGCGCAAACCAACAGTGAACGACGCACTCGTACCGATGGTGACGTCGACGAAGCGCAATCGCCATCCACGGACGATGACCACGAGTAGGGGAAGGTCTGCGCTTCCCGGCGGCGCGGGACCGATCGCGTCGCCTCGGGTCACGTAGCCTCGGGGCCGTGGGCTGGCATGACTGATCTCGCCGGCGCCCTTCCCGGGGTGCGGGTGCTGTTCCCCAAGGGGCTCAACGTCTCGATCTACCTGTCGATCAACCGCTTCGCCCGCCGGACGGCGTGGGCGCACGGCTTCATGCACGACTACGCCCTGTGGCTCGGCCTGGTGCTCGTGACGCTGGCGGTCCTCGGCGTGTACGCCACGCTGTGGTGGCACCGCCAGGTCCGAGCCGCCGCCCTGCTGGTGCTGGGCGGGGCGGGCACGCTGGCCGCCCTGGGGCTCAACCAGCTCGTCGGGCACGCCGCACGGGAGCTGCGCCCCTACGACACCCTGCCCCCCGTGCTCGTGCTCGTGGGCAGGGCCAACGACTACGCGTTCCCCACCGACCACGCCGTGGTGGCCGGGGGCCTGGTCACCGCCATCCTGCTCGTGCTGTGGCGCGGGCAGTCCCGGCGGACCGTGGCTGCGTTGGCGGCCACCGCTGCGATCTTCGCCTTGCTGCTCTGCTTCGCCCGGATCTACGTCGGCGCGCACTACCCGGGGGACGTGGTTGCCGGCTTCCTGCTGGGCGGCACCGTCGTGGTGGCCGTCGCCCTGGCCCTCCGGGCAGCGGCCGAGGCGATCGCCGGGCTCCTCCTGCGGACGCCACTGGCTGTGCTCGTGCAGCGGCCGTGGCCACATGGAGGCCCGGCGTCCGGGAGCGGAGAGCACCAGCTCCCAGATGGCCGGTCGCTCGGGTGAGCACGCCGGGAGCAGGATCCGGCGCCCCATCCGCCGGCCGGCGAGCGATCAGCGGGCGGCGCTGTCCTGGGCCACGAACCGCTGGAACATGCCTTCCATCGTGAAGAAGCTGGGCAGATCCTCGGCACCCACCTCCACGGGGTGGCCGGTCAGCTCCTCCAGCAGGGCGATCACCTCGATCAGCCCGAAGGAGTCCAGGTACCCGTCCTGCCACAGCTGGGTGTCGGGCTCGATCTTCCCGTCGAGATCCGGCCGGCGCTCGCGGAGGAACGCCCGGAGCCGTTCGTAGAGCTCTTCTCGGGTCACGGGCGTCCGCTCACCGTCCCGGACCACCGGTGAGCGCCACCAGCACGCCCTCCGAGCCTCGCAGGTCGCCCTGCTCCCACATCCGGTAGACGCTGGCCAGGGCCACGGCCGCCGAGTCCCCGAGGGGTACCTCGCGGCGGTGCCGTTGCAGCGCGGCGGCAATCTCGGAGGACGTCACGTCCACGAACCCGCCCTCGGACTCCCGGGCGGCTCGGGCCACGTAGTCGAAGCTCGAGAACGGATCCCCCAGAAGGATCGCAGCGGCCAGGCCGGCCGGCTCCTTCTCGGCGACCCGGTCGTTGGTCCCGCTCAGGGCGGCTCGGTACGCCTTGACCATGGGCGAGCAGCTGGTCTGCTGGGCGCAGAACAGCCGGGGCGACCGGCCCCAGGTGCGCACCGCCGCGCTCTGGCCGGCGGCGCGCGCCGCGGCCACGATTCCCAGGCCGCTGGCCACCGCCTGGACGACCGTGTCCACCCGGCCGCCGGCCCGGGCCACGTCGTCGAACGCCTCCAGGTAGGCGAGCTTGGCCCCTTCCCGGCGGCCCAGGTTGAAGAACCCGCCCTCGGATGCCTCGCCGGGCCGCAGCTCGGAGCGGGACCGGTTCCCGGCCTCCACGTAGTCGCCCTGGACGCGCACGATCTCCATCTGAGGCGTGGGGTCGCCGAGCTGCGCGACAGGGACGTCCTCGGAGACGTACACCCGGGCGGACAGCTCGGGATAGCGCTGCAGGCCCCAGGCGTAGGCGGCGGCCGTGTTGCCCGTCGAGCTGAAGACGAACCGCTCGATCCCACGCTCGACCATGAGGGGCAGGGAGACAGCGATCAGCCGGTCCTTGGTCGAGCCCGTGGGCAGGACGCCTTCCATCTTCGCCCAGATGGGGACGCCATCGAGCTCCGTGAGCAGGATGGTGGGCGTCGGCTCGATGGCGATGCGGCAGGACGCCCGGTCGCCGATGGGCAGGAGCTCCCAGTAGGTCTCGAGGGCGTCCGCGTCCCCGGGCTGCAGGACCGCAGTCGTCTGGGGGTAGGTGGCGTCCACCAGGCCGTTGCAGGCTCGGCACCGGCCCGAGAGGTCCTGGTCGGTCGACCCGCAGTCCACGCACACCAGGCGCACCGCCGTGCCGGTCCGCCCCTGGGCCTCGATCGTGCTCATGACGACTCCGAACCTCCTCCCGAGGACCCGCTGCCCCCGGCGGCTGCCCCAGCCGCTTCGGAAGCGATGTGCTCGGCCAGCGCCCGGGTTGCCGCGGCATCCCACTTCCCGTGGGCGTTGACCACCAGGTTAGGCACGACGAACACCCGCTCGGGCACCGCAGCCGACGGCAGCTCGGCCCGCAGCCGCTGGAGCACGCGGGCCACGACTCCCTCATCGGGCCCGCCGTCGCCGGTTGAGATGAACAGCTCCAGGCCCCCCAGGCCCTTCTGGCTGACCGCGGCGGCGGCGTCGATCACGCCGTCCACCGAGACCGCCAGGTCCCGGACCTCGGTGATCTCGATCCGGTGGCCCCGCACCTTTACCTGCTCGTCCAGCCGGCCGCGGTAGTCGAGCTGCCCGTCCCGGATGGCGCAGCGGTCGCCGGTCCGGTACGCCCGGGCGGACACGGCCCCAGCGCCCCCGAGGGCCGACTCGTCCAGGAAGCGGGCCCGGTCCGACTCGTCCCCGCCCAGGTAGCCGGCGGCAACGCACTCTCCCGCCAGGACCAGCTCGCCCTCCTCCCCCAGCGGGACCGGCTGCAGCTCGGCGTCGACCACGTAGGCCCGCGAGTTCCACACCGGGGTGCCGATGGGCAGCGGCCCGTCGCCGGGATCCGACTGGGTGTCGAAGCGGAAGGCGGTGCAGCCCACCGTGGCCTCGGTCGGCCCGTAGTGGTTGAGGAGGCTGACCCCCTCGAGGCGCGGGCCCAGGGCGCCCACCAGGGAGGCGTCCAGCCGCTCTCCCCCGAACATGACCGTTCGGGTGATGGCCCGGTAATCGGGTCGGGCGATGCGCTCGAACAGCTTGACGTGCGAGGGGGTGATCTTCACGAAGGCGAAGGGGCGCTCCCGGGGCGCCAGCCAGGGCCGGGGGTCCCAGCTGTCAGGAATGAGCTGCACCGAGCCGCCGGCCAGGAGCGGCAGCCACAGGCAGGTCACCGCGTGGTCGAACCCCAGGCTGGCGAAGCACGGCGTGGCGTCTCCCTCCTCGAAGCCAGTGAGCTCCTGGGCCCAACCGAGGTAGTTGACGAGCGACCGGTGTCCGACCAGGACCCCCTTGGGCAAGCCCGTCGAGCCGGTGGTGAACACCGTGTACGCGATCTGGTCGGGCGTGGCCGCCGACGTGAGCGCTGCGCCGCCCCGGGGCCCGGCGTGCGTGTCGATGGTGGCCACTCCACGGGGCAGGCTCCCGGCCAGGGCGTTCGGGTCGGCGCACACCATCGCCTTGGGGCCGCCCACCTCCAGGATGCGCCGGACCCGGGCTGCGGGGTACGTCGGGTCGATCGGGACGTAGGCCGCACCCAGGGCCATGGTGCCCAGGGCGGCCGCCACCACCGAGGCCGTCCGCGTCGCCCAGATGGCGACCTGGTCACCCGGGCCGACGCCGGCGTCGGCCAGCACCTCGGCCATCCGGGCCGCGTGCTGCCACAGCTCGGCGTACGTCTGGGTGGGGCCGTCCCCCTCGACCGCAACGGCGTCCGGGCGGGAGCGCACCTGCGCGGCCACGGCATCCACCAGCGTGGGTGCCGGCAGGTCCGCGGCCCTGCCCGCGAGCACGCGTGGGCTCCCGTCTCCCGCTGGGCGGGCGTCGTGAAGGTTGGTTGAGGTCATGGCGGTGGCGATCGCTCCCTCCGGCGGCAAGGCTCGGCCCCGCCGGTCCAGGGCCCAACTTTAGGCCGAGACCGGCGCCTCCCCGGCGCCTTCGGCCAGTGCCCCTCCCTGCCGGACGGCGGCCAGCTCGTCGCGCAGAAGCGCCGCCTCCTCGAAGCGGAGGTCCTTGGCCGCCGCCTGCATCTCCCGCTCGAGCTGATCGGCCAGCTCGGCCAGCTCGGGCGAGAGGTGGATCTGCTCGGGGCCGGGGGCCCAACCCCCGCCGCCCACGGCAGCCCGGGTCCGCACGGTTCGGACCGCCTTGTTGGCCCGGACCTCGGCCCGGCTACGCTTGGCTCGCCCGGTGCCCTCGCCGCTGCCCCGCAGGCGCTCGAGGATGTCGGTCACCGCCTTGCGCACCGTTTGCGGGTCGATGCCATGCTCGGCGTTGTAGGCCGTCTGCACCTGGCGGCGCCGCTGGGTGACCCCGATCGCCTCGCGCATGGAATCGGTGATGGTGTCGGCGTACAGCACCACCCGGCCGTCCACGTTCCGGGCCGCCCGCCCCATGGTCTGGATCAGCGACGACGCCGAGCGGAGAAAGCCTTCCTTGTCGGCGTCGAGGACGGCCACCAGGGACACCTCGGGGAGGTCGAGGCCCTCCCGCAGGAGGTTGATGCCGACGATGACGTCGATCGACCCCAGGCGCAGCGCCCGGAGGATCTCGACCCGCGTGATGGTGTCGATGTCCGAGTGCAGGTACTGGACCCGCACCCCGGCCTCCGCCAGGTAGTCGGTCAGGTCCTCGGCCATCTTCTTGGTCAGCGTCGTGACCAGCGCCCTGCCCCCCTTGGCCACAGCGTCCTCGATGCGGGCCATCAGGTCGTCGATCTGGCCCCGGGTCGGCTGAATGACGACCTCGGGGTCGACCAGGCCGGTGGGCCGGATCACCTGCTCGACCACCTGCGCCGAGTGCTCGAGCTCGAACGCCCCGGGCGTCGCGGACATGAAGACGGCCTGGTGCACCCGATCGGTGAACTCCTCGAAGCGCAGCGGGCGGTTGTCCAGGGCGCTCGGGAGCCGGAAGCCGTGCTCGACCAGCACTTCCTTGCGGGAACGGTCACCCGCCCACTGGCCGTGCAGCTGGGGGATGGCGACGTGGCTCTCGTCGATGACGACGAGGAAGTCCTTGGGGAAGAAGTCGAGCAGGGTGAACGGCGTCTCACCGGGAAGGCGGCCGTCGAGGTGGCGGCTGTAGTTCTCGATGCCCGAGCACACGCCGGTCTCGGCCAGCATCTCCAGGTCGTGCTCGGTCCTGGCCCGTAGCCGCTGGGCCTCCAGCAGCTTTCCCTCCCGCTGGAACAGGCCCAGCTGCTCCCGCAGCTCGACCTCGATGGAGCCGATGGCCCGCTGGACGGTCTCGTCCCCAGCCACGTAGTGGGTGGCGGCAAAGACGACCACGTCCTCCTGCTCCTCGCCCATCTCGCCGGTGAGGACGTCGAAGGGGACGATGCGCTCAACGGTGTCCCCGAACAGCTCGATCCGCAGCGCCGTCTCCTCGTAGGCCGGGTGCACCTCGATGGTGTCGCCTCTGGCCCGGAAGGTGCCGCGAACCAGGTTCATGTCGTTGCGCGAGTACTGGAGGTCGACCAAGTTGCGCAGGAGGGCCCGCTGGTCGACCTGCTCGCCCACGCGCACGCCAAGAATGCGGCCCCGGTACTCGTCAGGCGAGCCCAGCCCGTAGATGCAGGACACCGAGGCCACCACGATCACGTCCCTCCGCATGAGGAGCGACGAGGTTGCGGCATGGCGAAGACGGTCGATCTCGTCGTTGATCGAGGAGTCCTTCTCGATGTAGGTGTCCGTCGTCGGGAGGTAGGCCTCGGGCTGGTAGTAGTCGTAGTACGACACGAAGTACTCGACCCGGTTGCGGGGGAACAGCTCCCGCAGCTCCGAGGAGAGCTGGGCCGCCAGGGACTTGTTGGGCTCGATGATCAGAGTCGGCCGCTGGACCGACTCGATGGTCCAGGCGATGGTGGCCGTCTTGCCGCTGCCGGTGATGCCCTGGAGGGTCTGGAACCGGTCCCCGCGCTCCACGCCCCGGGCCAGTGCGGCGATGGCCGTGGGCTGGTCCCCCGCAGGCTGGAACGACGAAACCACCTCCAGCTTGGGCACCACCCGATGGTACCGGGCGGGTGTGCCAGTCGGTCAGCCCGCGGGCAGGCGGCAGAGCCAGTCCCACAGTGCGGCCACCCTTGGGCGGAGCTCCTCGAGCGATCCGGCGTTGTCGACCACGTAGTCGGCCATGGCCAGGCGCTCGGCACGGCCTGCCTGCGCCCCCAGGCGGTCCCGGGCATCGCCCTCGGCCATGTGGCGCTGGCGGACCAGCCGGTCCACCGCCACGTCGGTCGGGCAGTCGACCACCACCACGGCCCCCAGGCCCAGGCCCTCCACGTGGTGCCGGGCGAGGAGCGGGATCACCGCCACCGCAATCGGCACGTCGCCCCGCCCGGCCAGGGCCGCCAGCCGCGCGGCCATCACCGCTCCGATGGCCGGGTGGGTGATGGCGTTGAGGTCGGCCAGCGCGGCCGGGTCGCCGAATGCCACCGCCGCCAGGGCCGGCCGGTCGATGGTCCCGTCGGCGGCCAGGACGCCCGGCCCGAACCGGGCGACCAGCGGCTGGTGCGCCGGGCCGCCGGGCACCACCACCTCGCGGGCGATCTCGTCGGCGTCCACGATGGCCGCACCGTGAGCGGCCAGAAGCGAGGACACGGCGGACTTGCCCGAGCCGATCCCACCGGTCAGCCCCGCCACCCGCATCAGCCGGCTCCCAGACCGGGACGCCGGGGCCTCCGGCAGACGGCGAACAGCACCAGGGTGGTCGGGTCCGGCCGCTCGGTGACGAACCAGTCCGCGGCGGTGAGCCCGGTGGCACCCCCGCTCCCGTTCGGGTCCAAGAGCCGGTACGCAAGCGGGAGCAGGCGGGTGTAGAGGCCCGCGTACCAGCGGCGCGGCATGCGGTGGCGGAGATCGAAGACGTCCAGGGCCAGCAGGCGCCTCGCCTTGGCCCGGCGCCGCTCGAGCTCGGCCTTCACCCCGGGGGGGGCGTCCACCCCGAGCACCTCGACGCTGCCGAACGAGCGCCGCAGCATCGCCTCCAGCCCGGGGGGGTCGAACAGGTACAGGTGGAACGGGTTCTCGAAGTCCGCCGGGGCGTTGGGGGTCAGCACGAACGCCGTCCCCGAGTCCGCGCACACCCGGGCCAGCTCGGCGGCGTGGGCCGAGGGGTCGGCGAAGTGCTCGATCAGGTGCGACGAGCACACCCAGTCGAAAGCTCCGGTTGCGACGGCCAGCGATGCCGCGTCGACCCGGGCGACGGCCAGAGTGCCGCCGGCCGGCCCGGCCGACCCGGCAGCCTGGGCAGCCCGCGCAGCCTGGGCAGTCGCCTCGGCGCTGTAGTCGAAGGCGGCCACCCGGCGCCCGGGACCCACCAGCCGCAGCGACTCGAACCCGTTCCCGCAGCCGACGTCCAGCACCCGTCCGGGCCCCAGGCGGTCCAGGACCGCCTGGTAGCCGGCGTCGTGCAGCGCCAGCAGCGAGTCGGGCGTGACTCCTTCGTGCGGCCGCTCGCCGGTCAGCCTCGGGCGGTTCGACGTGGTCGAGCGCATCGGGCTCCTCGGCTTCCTCGGCTCTTGCCAGCGGCAGGGGCCAGAGACACAGGCACAGGCGCAGCCCGCCGTGGCCGCAAGCTGCTTATGCTACCCAGCCGACTCCGTCGCCGGGGGGGCGCACGAGCGCCGCGCCGAGCCGCCGCCGGTGCCCTGCGCCATGTCACTTCCCGCCCCCACCGGAGTCCGAGCCCGCCACCAGGCACCAGCCGTCGGCGCGGGCGGGAGGTGGCTGCCGCCGCCGGCCGAGCACCTGCTGGTGGCCCTGGTCGCCTTCGTGCCGCTGCTCGCCGCCAAGGCCGGGGTCGTGTCCTCGGACACCAAGGCCTACCTCTACCTGGACCCGGTCCGCTTCCTGTCGCAGGTCACGTCCATGTGGCTCCCGACAGTGGCGCTCGGCACCACCAGCCACCAGTACATCGGCTACCTCCTTCCCATGGGCCCCTACTACGCCCTCACCTCGGTCCTCGGCGTCCCCGTCTGGATCGCCCAGCGGGTTTGGCTGGGCTCGATCCTCTTCGCCGCCGCTGCGGGCGTGCTCTTCTGCTGCAGGGTCGTCGCCCTGCGTGGCCCCGGGCGCCTGGTGGCCGCCTTCGCCTACATGCTCTCGCCCTACGTGCTCCAGTACTCCGGCCGGATCTCGGTCATCCTGCTGCCCTGGGCCGCGCTCCCCTGGCTGGTAGGCCTCGCCGTGCTGGCCCTGCGCGACGGAGGATGGCGTGCCCCGGCCTGGTTCGCGCTGGTCGTCGCCGTGGTGAGCGGGATCAACGCCACGGCCATCGCCTACGTGGTGCTCGGACCCTGCCTCTGGCTCGTGTGGGCGGTGGCGGTGGAGCGGGAAGCCACCTGGAGGCGCGCCGGCGCCACCCTGGCCCGGCTGGCCGTGCTGTCCCTGCTCGTGTCGGCATGGTGGATCGTCGGGCTGGCGGTGGAGGCCGGGTACGGCGTCGACATCCTGCGGTACACCGAGTCCGTCCAGGCGACGAGCTCGTCGTCCAGCACCGTCGAGGTCCTGCGTGGGCTGGGCTACTGGTACTTCTACGGCAGCGGGCGGCTCGGCCCGTGGACCCAATCCCTCGTGCTGTACCTCAAATGGCTCTGGCTGGTGGCGCTGTCCTACGCCCTGCCCCTCCTCTCGATGGCGGCAGGCCTGCTCGTCCGCTGGCGCCACCGGGGCTTTTTCGTCGCGCTCACCGTGGTGGGCGTGGTGCTGTCGGTTGGCGCGTACCCCTACGCGGACCCGACGCCCGTCGGGCGCGCCCTCAAGGCCTTCATGTCCGGCACCACCGCCGGGCTGGCCCTGCGCTCGACCGACCGCGCCACCCCTCTGGCCCTGCTCGGGCTCTCGGTCCTGCTGGGCGCCGCCGTCTCGGGCCTGTGGAGGCGGGCCCGGTTGGCGGGCGCGCTCACCGGCGCCGTGGTGGCCGGCATGGTGATGGCGAACAACCCGGCCGTCTTCAACGGTGACGCGGCGGTGGTCGCGCCGCTCACCCAGCCGGCCTCGCTCCCCGCCTACGAGCTCGCCGCCCTCCATGCCCTCAACGCCACGGGGCACGGCACGCGGGTCCTGGCCGTTCCCGGCAACGACTTCGCCGCCTACACCTGGGGCGACACCAACGACACGCCACAGCCCGCCGTCCTGACCCGGCCCTTCGTGACGCGAGAGCAGCAGGTCATGGGCTCGATGGCGACGGCGGACACCTTGTATGCCATCGACGCCCCGATGCAGACATCCATCGCAAACCCCGCGGCGCTCGCACCCATGGCCCGGCTCCTCTCTGCCGGCAGCGTGCTGGTGGAGTACGACCAGAGCTCCGCGCTCTACGGGGTCGTCCCGGCGCGGACACTGGCCCGGGCCCTGACCCCGACTCCGGCCGGGCTGGCCGGCAAGCACGTCTACGGGCTCCCGGGACAGCGCGTGGCCCACGTGGCGGTGAGCCCCGAGGTGCTGGCCACGACAACCGGAGCCGCCCCCCCCGCCCCGCTGGCCACCTACGCCGTGAGCCATCCGCGCCCGCTGGCCCGGGCAGAGTCGAACGCCGGGGCGCTGGTCGTGGCCGGCGACGCCACCGGGCTCGAGACCGTTGCCGCCCAGGGGCTGCTGCACACCACCAGCGCCATCTACTACGCCGGCACCCTGGACACCCACCGGAGCCAGCTCCGCCAGCTGATGCGCCAGGGCGCGACGCTGGTGGTCACCGACTCCAACCGCAAGCAGAGCTTCCGCTGGAACTCCCTGACCGCCAACGCCGGCCTCATCCAACCGCGCACCGGCCCTCGGACAACAGCCACACCGGGCGCCAGCCCGGTCAACCTGTTCCCCGGCGCTCCCCCCGGCGCCCGCACCGTCGCCCGGTTCGTGGGCGCGGTGGACGTCACGGCGTCGTCCTACGGCAACTCGGTGGCCTTCGACCCCGAAGACCGGGCGTCCAGCGCCATCGACGGGAACCTGCGGACGGCCTGGGAGACCGGCACGTTCGTCCCCGACGTGGCCGGGCAGTGGTGGCAGGCGGACTTCGGCCATCCCGTGCACACCGGTCACATCACCGTCGTCCAGCCCCAGTACGGGACACGCAAGCGCGCCATCACCGCCGTCACCGTGACGTTCACAGGCGGGAGGCCCGTGACCAGGCCCCTCACCGCAGCCTCCCGCCGTCCCGCTGGCCAAACGCTCTCCTTCCCAGCCCGCACCTTCCGGACGCTGCGTGTCACCATCGATGCCACCAGCAGCCAGCGGGGCACGCCGGTGGGGTTTGCCGAGGTGCGGGTGCCCGGGCAGCAGGTCGCCGAGGTGGACCAGCTCCCGACCGACCTGCTCTCGGCGGCGGGCCGGGCGTCGATCCGCAACCGCCTGGTGATCGCCATGACACGGTGGCGCGTCTCGCCGTACACCACGGCCCGCACCGACCCCCAGCCCACGCTCTCCCGGTCCTTCACACTCCCGACGCCGCGCACCTTCACGCTGACGGGGACCGCCACCCTCTCCCCGTTCCTCTCCGACAGCCAGATCGAGCGGTTGACCGGCGTGGCCGGGTCCACAGGATCGGGGACCGTGGCCTCCTCCAGCAGCCGGCTGACAGGGGACCTGGCCGGGACCGCGGCTGCGCCAGCGGGCTCCGGCGGGACGTGGCAGTCGGGCTTCGGCAAGAAGGACGACGTGGGCGCATGGCTCCGCTACGACCTGCCGGCACCGGTGACCGTGGACCACCTGACCCTCGGGCTCGTCACCGATCGCCGCCACTCGGTCCCCACCGAGGTGCGGGTGTCGGCCACCACACCCGCCGACGGGCGCACCGCCAGCCGGACGTTGGCCCTGCCGCGCGTCGTGCGGAGCGCGCAGCCAGGCACCACCGTGTCCGTCCCGCTCCGGTTCCCGGCGATCGCCGGCCGTGAGGTGCGCATCAGCTTCCCCAAGGTGATGCTGCGGCGGGCACCGCTGCCGGGCCGCCATCAGAGCGAGTACCTTCCCGTAGCCGTCGCCTCGGTCGCAATCCCCGGGGTCAGCGTCCCACCGCCGCCCGCGCTCCTGCCCGGCACGTGCCAGCAGAACCTGCTGTCTGTGGACGGCCGTCCGGTCACAGTGGCCGTGGTCGGCTCCACCGCCACGGCCCTGGCCGACGGCCAGGTCACCGTCAAGCCCTGCGGAAAGGACGCCAACGGCCTCCGGCTGGCCGCCGGCCACCATGTGGTCCAGTCGGCGCTGGCCACCACAGCGGCCCACACCGGGCCGTCGTGCGCCGCCACGGTCGGGTGCGCCGGGTGGAACGTGGACGAGCTCTCACTGGACTCAGCGGCGGGAGGCGGACCCGAGCGTGTCGCTGCCCCCGGCGCCGCAACCACACCGGCCGGGGCCTACTCGCTCCCGGCTCCCAGCCCCGGGCCGGCACCCCGGGTCCGGACGACGCCCCGGTCGGCCACCGCCCAGACACTGGCCCTCACGGCCACCGGCAGGCCGTTCGAGCTCGTCCTCGGCCAGAGCAACGACGCGGGATGGCACGCCGTGGCCCACCCGGCCCCCGCGGCCGGGCGGGGCGCCCGCCCGGTGACACTGGGGCGCCCCGAGCTGGTGGACGGGTTCGCCAACGGCTGGCCGGTCACGGCAGCAGACCTCCACGCGCTCGGCGCATCGGCGGCCGGTGCCCGGTTCACGGTGACCCTCACATGGACGCCCCAGCGCCTCGTGTGGGCAGGCATCGGCCTCTCCGCCGCGGCCATCGGGGCCTGCCTGCTCCTGGCCTTCGTCCCGTGGCGGGCCCGGTGGTCTCTCCGGCGCCGGCGCACGCAGCGGACCCGATGGCCGGCTGCCGAGGAGCCGGCCATCGGCCTTCCCCTCGGGGCGCCCGCACCACGCCTTCCCTGGTGGACCGTCGCTTCGGTGGCCGTGGTGGCGGGGGTGCTGGGGGCGGCCATCAGCCAGCCGCTGGCCGGGGTCGGCATTGCCGCGGCCACGGCCGGCGGCCTGTCCGTCCGCCACCTCCGGGTGCTGGGGGCGGCGGCGGCGGTCGGACTCCTCGCCGCCGCCGGGGCGCTCGTGGTTGCCGGGCAGGCATTGCACCCCGCGCCCGTCGGGGGGAACTGGCCCGCTGCCTACAACAGTGCCGCCACGCTTGCCGCCATGGCGGTGGCCTTCTTTGGCGCCGACGCGGTGGTCGACTACGGCAGGAGGCTGGCCGGGACCCCCAGCGGGTAGCCGCCGACGGCCCGGTCGGCCCAGCAGACCTCCTCGGCCAGCACCTCCAGAGCGGCCTGCGCTGCGGCCTCCCAGCGGTAGCCGGCAGCCCGCCGGCGGGCGCCGTGGCCCAGCCGGCGACGGAGGGACCGGTCGCCCAGCACGGCGGCCAGGGACAGTCCCAGGCTCTCCTCGTCGGCCAGGAGGCCCGTCTCGCCATGCACGACGGCGTCGCGGTGCCCGGCGATGTCGGTGGCGACGGCCGGCGTCCCGCACGCCGCGGCCTCGGTCAGCGTCATGCCCCAGCCCTCGCGCCGGGAAGCCGAGGCCACCACCCAGGCCCGCCGGTACCAGGAGACGAGCTCGTGGTCGCCGACGCGCCCAGGCAGGGACAGCCAGCGCTCAGCGCCCAGCTCCCGGCGCAATGCCTCCAGCCGGGGCCGCTCGTACCCGTCGCCCACGATGGCGGCACGGAGCCCAGGCACCCGCGACCGGAGCCCGTCCAGCACCCGCACCAGCAGGTCGAACCGCTTGACCGCTACCAGGCGTCCCACCGCCACCACGAGGGGCACCGGGGACCGCCCGGGGCCGGGCCCGAAGCGGTCGTCCACGCCCGGGGGGACCACCGACACCCGCTCGGCCCGCAGGCCCAGCAGCTCGACGATCTCCCTGCGTGAGGACTCCGACAGCGTGACCACCCTGGCCGAGCGGTACAGCGGCGGGGCCAGGCGCCGCTCCGTCGCCTGCCCGATCCGCGCCATCCAGGGCGGCAGGGCCATGCGCCACATCTCCGCGTGCACGTGGTGGAGGAACACGATGCGCGGCCCCCGGTACCACAGGGGGCTCCAGAACGGCATGCCGTTCCAGATCTCCACCAACCCCTCGCCGGACGCTCGCTTGTACGTCCTCCCCTCCCAGGCCGTGCGCCCGAAGACGGCGTACCGACCCGACCGGCGCACCGCCCGGTAGCCGTCCCGGGTGACCGCAGCTGGCCCTCCAGCCACTGCCGAGGTCCGCAGCTCCACGTCCACGCCGGCCGCGGCCCAGTGGGCGGCGATCCGATGGGCGTGCAGCTCGGAACCCCCGGCCTCCGGGTCGTCCAGATCCCGCCATGCCACGATCCGCACCCGCCGGAGCCCGGCCTCGGCGGCGATGGCCCGCATGGCACCGCCGGGCCGGGGCGTGCCGGCCCAGGGTTCGGAAAGCCGGCGGCCGTTGGCGCGCTGGTGCGACACGAGCGCTGCAAGTTGTTCTGCGTCGGGCTCGGTCATCGACCGCGCCCGCCCCCCGGCCGGTGCGTCACCGGCGCCGAGCGTAGCCGTGCGACATCACCTCGCGAAGTGGCCACGGCGGTGCACCCGGAGCAGCTCGGCAGCGACGAGGGTGGCCAGCACCGCCTGCACCACCAGGTCAGCCTCGGCCGTGAGGGATGGGGAGCCGTGGGCGGCGGCGGTGGCCGCCACAGCGGCCGCCGCGCCGGCAACGAGGAGGGCCACCACCCACCGGTCGCCCACCGCCAGCAGGTACATGGTGGCCAGCACGACCGCGCTGAGGCAGGCCATCGCCAGGGCCAGCGGCAGGAAGGCGGGGGCCGCAGCCACGTAGCGGGCGGAGAAGAAGAGGGCGAGGAACCTCCGGGGGGCCGCCGCAGCCACCGCCAGCAGCACGGCGGCCGGTCCCGCCACCAGCGCCAGGGACACCAGTAGCTGGTGGAGGGCGTGCGCCCCCGAGCGCCAGCAGAGGGCCGCCTCGGGCAGGAGGTACCCGCCCACCACGACGGCCAGGAAGACCAGGACCTTGGCCGACACCGACACGGCGGCGTACGCCCCCGCCGAACCGGGGCCCTCCCGCCCCATCACGATGACGTCAGCGTTCTGCAGCAGCGCCACCGCGGCCAGCGCGACTACGGCACCCAGCAGGTCCGCCGCGGCCGGCCACGGGGACAGGGCCGGGGCCGGCCGCGGTCGCGGGGTCAAAGACGGGGACGGGGTGAGGGCCGGCCGCCACGTCCGATCGGCCAGCCGCCGGGCATGGGCCGCGGTCGCCACCTCGGCCACCAGGACCCCCCCGGCCACTCCCGCCACGCCCAGGCCGGCCGCCCCGCCCGCCAGCATCAGCGCGGTCCGCAGGCCCCCTTCGATCAGCAGGTTGCCCGACAGCGCCCGGTAGGCGCGGCCGGCTTGCAGGATTCCCCGGTCCACGCACACGAAGACCCAGACGGCGCCGGCGACCACGATGAAGTCCACGCCGGCCTGGTCCCGGCGGTGCCCCAGGGCGGCGGACAGCAGGGGGCCCGCGGAGACGGTCGCGACGCTGAACCCGAGGAGCGCCCATAGGGCACGGCGCCGGACCCGGGCGGCCCACGCCGCCACGCCGCCGTCGCGGGTCTCCGAGCGGGCCAGGCGACGGACGACGGCCACCAGCACCGCCGACCCGGGCGTCGACACCACGAAGAACAGCCCGGTCAGCTGGTTGAGCGCCCCGTAGCCCGGGCCGGCCAGGAGGCGGGCGAGGACGACCGTGACGACCACGCTCCCGGCGTTGGCGGCAAGGCCTGCGGCCGCCAGCGGGCCGGCCTGGGAGAGCGCCGCCCTGAGTGGGGCGCGCCCTGACGGCGGTGCGCCGGTGCGTGCGGTGGTCGCCACCCCTGGTCCCCCGTTCCCCGCTGGCAGCTGGCGCCCCGGTCAGTCGGCCCGGTCAGTCGGCCCGGCGCTCCTCCACCGACGGCTCGGCCGCCTCGGCCGGCTCCGGCGGCTCGGCCGCCTCGGCCGGCTCGGCCGCCTCCACGGGAGCGTCGCCGTCGTGCTGGGCCGCCGGGGCGTCCGCCGTGCCGGGCGCCGGCTCCTCGCCGGTCCCACCTTCGGGCTGCGCGCCCTGGCCCTGGGTGGCGTAGTCCGCCCACGCCGCCTGGGCTTCGGTCTCAGGGGTGAACTCGCCGCCCTCGGTGTAGTCGTAACCGCCGATGTAGTTGCCCTCCGCGTCGTAGGCGTGCTCGCCGAACGCCTCGCGGTACTCCTCGGACACCTCGCCGCCCTCGGCCGCCTGCTTGATCGACAGGCTGATGCGGCGGCGCTGGAGGTCGATGTCGATGATCTTCACCCACAGCTCCTCACCCGGGCTCACCACCTGCTCGGGCAGGTCCACGTGGTGGGCGGCCATCTCCGAGATGTGCACCAGGCCCTCGATGCCGTCGCCCACCTGGACGAAGGCGCCGAACGGCACCAGCTTGGTGATCCGGCCGTAGACGAGCTGGCCCACCTCGTGGGAGTCCGCGAACTCCTGCCAGGGGTCGGCCTGGGTGGCCTTCAGCGACAGGCTGATCCGCTCCTTGTCCAGGTCCACGTCGAGCACCTCGACCTCGAGCTCGTCGCCCACCTGGACGACCGAGGAGGGATGGTCCACGTGCTTCCACGAGAGCTCGGACACGTGGACCAGGCCGTCCATGCCCCCGAGGTCCACGAAGGCCCCGAAGTTGACGACCGAGGACACGGTGCCCCGGCGCCGCTCGCCCGGCTTGAGGTTGGCCAGGAAGTCCCCCCGCTGCTCCTTCTGCGCCTCCTCGAGCCATGCACGGCGGGAAAGCACCACGTTGTTCCGGTTGCGGTCGAGCTCGATGATCTTGGCCTCGATGACCCGGCCGACGTAGGGCTGCAGCTCGCGCACCCGGCGCAGCTCCACCAGCGAGGCCGGCAGGAATCCCCGCAGGCCGATGTCGACGATCAGGCCGCCCTTCACGACCTCGATGACCGGTCCCTTGACGACCTCGTCCGACTCCTTCAGCTTCTCGATCGTCGACCAGGCCCGCTCGTACTGGGCCCGCTTCTTGGAGAGGATGAGGCGCCCCTCCTTGTCCTCCTTCTGGAGCACCAGGGCTTCGACCTGGTCCCCGAGGGAGACGATCTCCTCTGGCGTCACGTCGTTGCGGATGGACAGCTCCCGCGCCGGGATGACGCCCTCGGACTTGTAGCCGATGTCCAGGAGCACCTCGTCGCGGTCGATCTTGACGACGGTGCCGGCCACCAGGTCACCGTCGTCGAACTCGACGATGGTGCCGGCCATGAGGTCCTCGAGGGAGGCAGCGGAGACGTCGTCCTCGGTGATGGCACGGGG
Organism: Acidimicrobiaceae bacterium; assembly: GCA_027306755.1. Lineage (GTDB taxonomy): Bacteria > Actinomycetota > Acidimicrobiia > Acidimicrobiales > RAAP-2 > JAJYVT01. Next base: position 18,781 of record DAHUZE010000051.1, read on the forward strand.
AACGTAGTTGCCCAGCTCGTCGAACGTCCCCATGGCTTCGTCGGAGAGAGTGGGGCGCTGCGGCGGGGCGGCGGTGAGGACGGCCTCGGAACGCACTTCGGACATCGGACTGCTCACTTTCAGAAGCCGGCCACGACGGTCCCGGCTCCGGCGGTCGCGCCGGGGCCGCATGCTCGAGGGGCATTCCTGGCCGCCGGCGCCGGCCAGGGCGTCCAGGGTACCGCGGCCGCGGGCCTCATCCGCCCTTGACGGCCCAGGAGCCGCCCCAGGCCATGGTCACCTCTAGGGGCACCCGGAGGGAGACGGCCCGGCTGAGGGCGTCCTCGGTCAAGGCGGCGACCGCCTCCTCCTCGCCCGGGACGGCCTCCACCAGAACCTCGTCGTGGACCTGGAGCACCAGGCGGCTCTGCATCCGCTGCGTCTCGAGCGCCCGGTCCAGCTTGACCAGCGCCACCTTGAACAGGTCCGCCGCAAGCCCTTGGATGCCGGCGTTCATGGCCTGGCGCTCGGCGGCCGAGCGCCGCTGGTAGTTGCGCTCGAGAAGGTCGGGCAGCGGGCGGATCCGGCCCATCTCGGTCCGGGTGAACCCCCGGTCGCGGGACTCGGCCACCGTCTCGAGCATGTAGGCCCGAACCCGGGGAAAGGCCCGGAAGTAGCGGTCCATGATGTCGTTGGCCTCGTCCACCCCGGTCGAGAGCCGCCGGGCCAGGCCGAAGGCCTCCATGCCGTAGGCCAGGCCGTAGGAGACCATCTTGGCCCGGTCCCTCTGCTCCTTCGTCACAGCTTCGGGGGGGACGCCGTAGACGCCCGAGGCCACCGTCCGGTGGATGTCCTGGCCCGTGGTGAAGGCGGCCACGAGGCCCGGGTCGCCCGACAGGTGGGCGATGACCCGCAGCTCCACCTGGTCGTAGTCCGCTACGAGGAACCGCCGCCCCGGGGCGGGCACGAAGGCCC
>DAHUZE010000052.1 GCA_027306755.1 Acidimicrobiaceae bacterium
CTCCCGCCACCTCGAGCTGCGTTGAGGGGACGCGGGCGAGACCAGCGGATCGGGGGGCAGGCTGGGCGGAGGCGGGGCGAGCGTGGCGTCCGCCGGGACGTTGGCCGTGGCGTCAGTCATAGCGAACCCTGGGGTCCAGGACGCCGTAGGCGAGGTCGGCGAGTAGGTTGCCCACGATCACCAGCGCGCCGAGCAGGAGCACGATGCCCAGCATGACGGGGTATGTCCTCTGCTGCTGGGAGTTCCAGTAGAGCAGGCCCATGCCCGGGTAGTCGAACAGGAACTCGATCAGCAGGGTCCCGCTCACGATTGTCGGGATGCTGATCCCGATGACCGACACCAGTGGCAGCAGGGAGTTCCGCAGGACGTGGCGGAAGAGGATCCGCTGGCCCCCGGCCCCCTTGGCCCGCGCCGTGCGCACGTAGTCCTCCAAGAGGCTGTCGATGACCGAGCTGCGCACGAAGCGGCTGTAGTAGGCGATGCTGCCGATGGTGAGGCTGAGCACCGGGAGCACGAGCACCTTCACGTCGGTCCCGAAGCTCTGGCCGAAGTTCTGGGCCTCCGAGGGGAGCAGGTGGAACTGGATGTTGAGGAGGAGGATGAGGATCGTGCCGACGAGGAAGACCGGCATCGAGTAGAGGGTGAGCAGCCCGCCCGAGACGACGTAGTCCGAGGGCCGGTTGCGCCGGGCACCCTGGAAGAGGCCGAGCGGCACGGCGACCACGATCGTGAGGACGAGCGCGACCCCGAACAGCAGCAGTGTCCGCGGCAGGTACTCGCCGATCAGGGTCGAGACGGGCGTGTTCTGCTTGTAGGAGAACCCGAGTGTGCCGCGCAGGGCGTGGCTCAACCAGATGCCGTACTGCACGGGGAACGGCTTTGTGAGCCCCTCCAGCTTGGTGAGGTGGGCCACCGCCGTGGGCGAGGCCTTCGGGCCGAGCTGGGCCCGCACCAGGCCGCCCGGGAGGACGTGGAGGAGCCCGAACACCACGAAGCTCACCAGGACGAGCACGATGATCGCCTGGAGGAAGCGCTTGAGGATGTAGTGGACCACCGTTACACCGCCCCCGACTCGAACGCCACCTCGCCGCCCACGATGGTGCAGCAAACGCGGGCCCCGGGCAACTGGTCGGCGGGCAACCCGAACGGGTCCGCCGCCAGCACCACCAGATCGGCCAGCTTGCCCGGCTCGATGGTGGCCGCCTCGCCGTCGAGGTGGTTGACGTAGGCGGAGCCCGCCGTGAAGGCCTGGAGCGCGCCGGCCAGCGCCAGACGCTCTCCGGGCAGGAACGGCGGCGCGGCCGGGGCGCCGTCCCGTGCCGATGCCGGCAGCACTCGCTCCACGGCCACGGCGACGAGCTCGTCGCCGGCAGTCATCCCGCACGGTCATCCCGCACAGCCGTCGTGCACCGCTACTCCGGGAGGCGGGCCCACGACGTCCGGCCGGGACCGGAGGAAGGGGCGGACGCGCCCGCCCCCGGCGCACTGCCGTCACCGGCACCGGACGGCCGGCGGGGCCGGGTCCGCCGCGTCGAGCTTCGCGCCAGCGTGGCGTTCATGGCTGCGCCCCCCAATCAACGACCCATTCGTACTCAATGGTGGGGGTGAACCTTACGGTTTCCTGCTCCACAGCGTCAAGGCGCGCCCGATTTCCCATCTCCAGGGTCACCGGAGCGGTGATTCCGGTATATTTGCAGGCTGGATACGACTATGGCCCACTC
>DAHUZE010000055.1 GCA_027306755.1 Acidimicrobiaceae bacterium
GCCGAGCCCGGAGCCCCCCCGCTGCCCGTCGGGTGCATTGGCGTGGCGGTCGGTCCAGAGGGCGGGTGGGACGGCGCCGAGCTGGCCATGGGCTGGCCCACCGTGGGGCTCGCCGACCACGTGCTGCGGGCCGAGACGGCCGCGCTGGCCGCCGGGGTGCTCCTGGCGGCCCGGCGCGCCGGTACCGTGTGAAGAGAACGGCGAACGGGATGGACCGACGAGCGCCCGGCACCGTGGGAGTATGAGGGCGATGGCCGAGCAGGTGCGCTGGCTCAGCACCAAGGACGCTTCGGCGCGGCTCGGGGTGACGCTCCGTAGCCTCTACCGGTTCATCGACGACGGCGAGCTGGCGGCATATAAGTTCGGGCGTGTGATCCGGCTGAAGGAGTCCGACGTGGACCAGTTCATCGACTCGTGCCGGATCGCGCCGGGCGACCTGGAGCACCTCGTGCCGCCGCGCCGGGAGACGGGCGGACGGATCCTCTGACCAGCGTGGATTGCCTCTTCTGCCGGATCGTGGGCGGCGACGTGCCGGCTGACGTTGTCCACACCTCTGATCGCGCGGTGGCCTTCAGGGACATCGCTCCCCAGGCGCCCGTGCACGTCCTGGTGGTGCCCCGGTGCCACATCACCAACGCCGGCACGCTCACCGAGGACCACGCCGAGGACCTGGCTGCCCTCTTTGCCGCGGCCCGGAGGGTGGCGGCGGAGGCGGGCATCGACGGGGACGAGCGCGGCTACCGGCTCGTCATGAACGTCGGCGCGGACGCGCAGAACTCCGTGCCCCACCTCCACCTCCACGTCATCGGCGGCCGGCCCATGGCGTGGCCCCCCGGATGACGGCGGCCGACGGCGGCGCAGCCGCGCAGGCCACCGCGGCGCCACCCGATCCCGGCCCGGAGCGCCGGGAGACCAGGGTCCCCAACACCCACCTGATGGCCAGCCTGCTCGGCCCCCACGACGAGTTGCTGCGCCTGGTGGAGCGGTCGTTCCCGGACGACCGCATCGCCGTCCAGGGCAACCGCATCGCCGTGGACGGCCCTGATGCGGAGCGGCTGGCCAGGCTCTTCGACGAGCTCGTGCTGGTGCTGGAGTCCGGGCAGGGACTGGACGCGGCCAAGGTGCAGCGCACGATCGACATGGTGCGCGAGGACGTGCGGCCCTCCGAGGTGCTCACCGCAGAGGTGGTGCGGGCCGCTCGGGGGCGGTCGGTCCGTCCCTACACCGCAGGGCAGAAGCGCTATACCGACGCCATCGCCGCCAGCACGATCACCTTCGGGATCGGGCCGGCCGGGACCGGCAAGTCCTATCTTGCCGTCGCCCTGGCCGTGCAGGCGCTCCAGACCCGAAGCGTGACCCGCATCATCCTGACCCGGCCGGCCGTGGAGGCGGGGGAGCGCCTGGGCTTCCTCCCCGGGGATCTGATGGCCAAGGTCGATCCGTACCTCCGGCCGCTCTACGACGCCCTGTACGACCTGCTCGAGCCGGAGGGCGCCCAGCGCCTGCTCGAGCGGGGCACCATCGAGGTGGCCCCCCTGGCCTTCATGCGGGGCCGGACGCTCAACGGCTCGTTCATCATCTTGGACGAGGCGCAGAACACCACGCCCGAGCAGATGAAGATGTTCCTGACCCGCATCGGGTTCGGCTCCAAGTGCGTGGTGACCGGCGACGTGACGCAGATCGACGTGGCCGGCGGCCGCTCGGGCCTGGTGGGGCTGCAGGACGTGCTCGGGTCGGTGCCCGGCATCTCCTTCGTCCACCTGACCCGGCGTGACGTCGTCCGCCACCAGATCGTTGCCGACATCATCCGCGCCTACGAGGAGGCCGAGCGCCCTCACGATGGCGATTGACGTCCACGTCGCCGACGAGCAGGCGGACCGGGCTGTCGACCTGGGCCGGTGGGCAGCGCTCGCTCGCAACGTCCTTTCCGACCGGCACCTCCGCGGCGACGTGGAGGTCTCGGTGCTGTTCGTGGACGAAGCCGCCATCGCCGCGCTGAACGAGCGGTTCCTCGGGCGCAGCGGCCCGACCGACGTCCTGGCGTTTCCCATCGAGGACGAGCCGATCGGCGGCGGCCGCTCGCCGGACACCGGGGGCACCGGGCCGGGGACCGACCCGTCGGACGACCCGATATTGATGCTGGGCGACGTGGTCGTCTGCCCGGTGGTGGCCGAGCGCAACGCGGCGGACCACGGCGTCACCGTGGACGACGAGCTGGCACTGCTGGTGGTGCACGGCCTCCTCCACCTGCTGGGGATGGACCACGAGACAACCCGGGAAGCAGAGGAGATGGAGGCGCTGGAGCGCCAGCTGCTCAGGCGCTACCACGGCAGGGACGGCCCGGCGTGAGCCCGGCGCCGGCACTCGTGGCCACCGCGGGCTTCCACGGGACGGACTGGATCGTGATCGCCGTCGTGGTGGTGCTCCTCGCCGCATCGGGGTTGCTGGCGCTGGCCGAGACGAGCCTGGTCCGCACCACCCGGGTCAAGGCCAAGGCGCTGCAGGACGAGCAGCGGCGTGGAGCCCGCCCGCTGGTCCGCCTGGTGGAGCATCCCGAGCGGTTCCTCAACCCGGTGCTGCTCCTCGTGCTGGTGTGCCAGCTGGTGTCGGCCACCCTGGTAGGCGTCTTGGCGTCCGCCTGGCTGGGGGCATGGGGCGTCCTGGTCGGCACCGTGTTCGAGGTGATCGTCATCTTCGTGGTCTTCGAGGCGGTCCCCAAGAACTGGGCTGTCCACAATCCCGAGCGGGCAGCCCTGTTCACGGCGCCGATCGTGGCCGCGGTGGTGCGCTTCCCCCCCGTCCGTGCCATCTCGGCCGTGCTCATCGGGATGGCCAATCTGCTGATCGGGCGCCGGGGCGCAGCGAACATCCCGCCGCCCCGGGTCACCGAATCCGAGCTCCTGGCCATGGCCGACGTCGCCCAGGCCGAGGATGTCATCGAGCTGCAGGAGCGCACCTTCATCCACTCGATCATCGACTTCGGCGACGCCGTGGTGCGCGAGGTGATGGTTCCCCGCCCGGACATGTTGACGCTGGATGCGGACGCCACTGTGCGCCGGGCTTTGGAGGAGGTGCTGGCGGCGGGCCGCAGCCGGGTGCCGGTGCACCAGGGGGACGTGGACGACGTGATGGGCATCGCCTACGCAAAGGACCTCATGCGGGCCGAGCACGACGGGCAGGGAGACGACCTGGTCCGGTCCCACGTCCGGGGCGCCCATTTCGTCCCCGAGACCAAGCGCCTCACGGCGCTGCTCCGAGAGATGCAGGAGGCCAAGTTCCACATGTCCATCGTGGTGGACGAGTACGGCAGCACGGTCGGGCTCGTGACCCTGGAGGACCTCATCGAGGAGCTGGTGGGCGAGATCGTGGACGAGTACGACGTGGAGGAGCCGGTGGTGGAGACGCTGGCCGACGGCAGCGTGGTCGTGACCGGCCGGATGGCCATCGACGACGTGGACGACCTCCTCGGTACCGAGCTTCCCCAGGAGGGGTGGGACACCGTGGGCGGCCTGATGATGGCCATGAGCGGGCGCGTACCCGCCCAGGGCGAGTCCGTGGACGTGGACGGGGTCCGTCTGGTGGCCCAGCGGGTCCAGGGCCGCCGCATCTCCCGGGTGCGCATCGAGCGTGCGGCTCCGCTCGTCCCCGCCGACGGACCGGAGGGCTGACGTGCGCGCGGGCTTCGTGGCCGTGATCGGACGGCCCAACGTCGGCAAGTCCACGCTCGTGAACGCCATGGTGGGCCAGAAGGTCTCGATCACCTCGTCGCGGCCCAACACGACGCGCCACAACGTGCGCGGCATCGTCCACCGGCCCGGCGCCCAGGTGGTCCTGGTGGACACCCCGGGATTCCACCGGCCCCGCACCGCGCTGGGAGAGCGGCTGGTGGAGGCGGCGGGTGCGTCGCTCGAGGACGTGGACGTGGTGGTGGCCGTGGTGGACGCCACCGCTGCGATCGGGCCGGGGGACCGGCTGGTCGTCGGCCGGGGCGCCGCCGCGGCTGGCGCGCAAGGCGGCCTGCTCGTCGCCGTCAACAAGGTTGACGTCGCCCGCCCGGCCCAGGTGCTCGAGCGCCTGGCCAGCGTGGCCGAGGCCGTGGACGAGGTGGCGCCGGGGAACGACGCCGAGTACTTTCCGCTCGCCGCGGCCCGGGGCACGGGGGTGGACGCGTTGGTGGACGCCATCGTGGAGCGCCTGCCCGAGGGGCCGCCCTACTACCCAGAGGCGATGGTGAGCGACATGCCCGAGGCGCTCCAGGTGGCCGAACTGGTCCGCGAGCAGCTCCTGAAACGGGCCCGTGAGGAGCTGCCCCACTCCATCGCCTGCCGGGTGACCGAGTGGGAGTGGCCGCGCATCCGCTGCGAGATCGTGGTGGAGCGTGATTCCCAGAAGGGCATCGTCATCGGCCGGGGGGGCGAGGTGCTCAAGTCCGTGGGCATGGCGGTGCGGGCCCAGCTCCCGCCCGGCGCGTACCTGGAGCTGTTCGTGCGGGTGGAGAAGCACTGGCAACAGCGGGGCGAGGCGCTGGACAGGCTCGGCTACTGATTCGCCGGCTCGCCGCCCAGCACCCGCCTGAGGAAGGTGGCAGCCTCGGAACGGACGACGGTTCGCCGCATGGGCGGAAGGCCGTCTAGCAGCACCCGGCGGTAGCCGGCGGTCGCCAGCCGCGGATCGAGCACCGCTACCACCCCATAGTCGTTGGCGGACCGGATCAGCCGGCCGACGCCCTGGGCCAGCAGAGCAGCGGCGCGCGGCAGGTCCACCAGCGCGAAGGCCTCCTCGCCCGCCCGTTCCCGGCGAGCGTCCAGGAGCGGTGTGTCGGGCCGGCCGAAGGGCAGCCGGTCGAGGGTGACCAGGCTGAGGCTCCTTCCCGGGACGTCCACGCCCTGCCAGAAGCCGAGAGTGGCGAACAGGCAGGAGGTCTCTTCTGCGGCGAAGGCCTCCAGCAGGCGCCCCTTGGGCAGGTCGCCCTGGGTGAGCACGGTGACGTCCAGCCGCGGCCGCAACGCGCACGCTGCAGCCTCGGTGGCGCGCCGGCTGGTGAAGAGCGCGAGCGTTCGGCCGCCCGCGGCCTGGATCAGGGCCTCGAGCTCGTCCACGAGGGCTGCCTCCGACGCCGGGTTGCGCCGGTCCGGCAGATGCCTGGCCACATACAGCAGCGCGTGCGAGCGGTAGTCGAACGGGCTCCCGACGTCCACCACGTCCACGTCGCCCACCATGCCCAGGCGCTCGGGGAGGCCCGGCGGGATCGTGGCGCTGGTGAGGACGGCCGGCAGGGCGCCCCACAAGGGGCCGGCCAGGACAGGGCCGACGTCCACGGGTGACAGGCGCAGCACCGGGTGGCGAGCGGTGCCGTCCACCCAGGCAACGGCACCGTCACCCGGGGCTGCCAGGCGCTCGATGTCCCCGGCGAGGCGGTCGGCCGCGATGAGGGCCCGCGTGCGGCGAGCCGCCTCGTCGCGGGGGGCACCGTCGATGCCGGCCCGCAGCAGGGTGCGCAGGCGCTCCACCCGCGTGGTCGCCAGCTCCAGCAGGGAGGCCAGCTCGACATCCGGGTTGGCGCCACCGGTGGCCGCCGGTGCCGGCAGGGCGAAGAATGCCCGCTCCCGCCCCGCGGGCTCGGCCGCCGGCGGTCGTGACCCGCTGCTCGCCGACGGGCTCTGCGGCGCCGCGCCCGGCGGCCCTCCGGCCGGAGCTACGCCCAGGACGCGCCGTCCGACCCGGTCGGCCAGGAGTGACCGCAGGGTGTCCGCGATCTCGCCCAGCTCGGCCGACGGCGCGCTGTCCGGATCGAGCAGCGGTCGGGCCGTGGCGTGGAGGGCGCTGAAGCGCCCGGGGGCGACGTCCACCCCCAGGCTGGCCGTCATGATCTCCTCCAGCTCGTGGGCCTCGTCGAAGACGACGGCGTCGTGGGCGGGGAGGACCTGGCCGCCGCTGGCCAGGTGGGCGCCGTAGAGGTGGGTGTTGACGACCACGATCTCCGCCTCGGCTGCCGCGGCCCGCGCCCGCTCGGCGAAGCACCGGCCCCCCTCCGGGCAGCGGTGGGCTCCCGGGCACTCGCGGGGGCCAACGCTCACCATGGCCCACGCCCGCGGGTGCGGCTCGAAGGGCAGGTCGGCGCGGTCGCCCGTCGCCGTCTTCGCCGCCCATTCCAGGAGCAGCCGGACCTGGGCCACCAGCCGTCCGGTGTCCACTGGACCGGGCCGGTTCCCGGTGTCGTCGCGGGGCTCCCCGCCGACTGTCCGGGACCCGCTGTCGAGCTCGCCGGCGTCGCCCGAGAGCGCCCCGTCAAGATCCTGCTGCACGCCGCGCCCGTCCACCTCGCCCGCCCGCTGGAGGCACAGGTAATTGCTGCGGCCCTTCAGGACGGCGAAGGTGATGGGCCGGTCGAGCGCACGGGCGAGCGCCGGGAGGTCCTTCTTTGCCAGCTGGTCCTGGAGCGCCTTGGTGGCCGTCGCCACCACCACGTGCTTGCCCGAGATGACGGCGGGCACCAGGTAGGCGAGCGATTTGCCGGTACCCGTCCCGGCCTGGACCACCAGGTGGCGACCGGACTCGATGGCGCGGGCGACGCTCCGGGCCATCTCCGCCTGCCCCGCCCGGTGCTCGCCGCCGCCGGGAAGGCTGCGCGTTGCCGCCTCCAGCGCCTCTTGGACCTCGGCTGCGGTCGTGCCCATCGGGTGCGACGATACCGAGGCCGGCCGGGCAGTCCGCGCCGGCCGCACGCGGGGCGGCGATTCCCTACAGGCCGTAGGTTTCGAGCAGCCGGAGCCAGACCTCGCTCATGGTCGGGTAGGAGGGAACGGCGTGCCAGAGGCGGTCGAGGGGCACCTCGCCGACGACTGCGATGGTGGCGGCATGGAGCAGCTCACCGACACCCGGCCCCACGAAGGTGGCACCCACCACCACCCGGCGGTCTTCGTCCACCACGATGCGGGCGTGCCCGCGGTACTCGTCGGCGAAGAGGGCGGCACCCGCCACGTGGCCGAGGTCGTAGTCCACGGCACGCACCCGGATGCCGGCCCGCTCGGCTTGATCCTCGCGCATCCCGACGGCGGCTATCTCGGGGTCCGTGAAGACCACTTGGGGAACCGCCCGGTGGTCGGCCGTGGCCGCGTGGGCGCCGAAGGCCCGGCTGTCCAGCGTGCCCGTCGCCCGGGCCACGATGGCGTCGCCGCAGATCCGGGCCTGGTACTTGCCCTGGTGGGTGAGCAGGGCACGGTGGTTCAGGTCCCCGGCCGAGTACAGCCAGGTTCCCGGGACCCCCAGGACCGCCATGGTGTCATCCACCTCGACCCATCCGGCGGGCAGGCCGACGGCCTCCAGTCCGAGGCCCTCGGTCCGGGGCCGGCGTCCAGCGGCTACCAGGAGCTCGTCGAACTCCAGGGCGGCGCCCCCGTCCAAGGTGAGGGCCACGGTGCCGTCCCCGCGCCGCTCGGCACCGCGGACGGCGGCTCCGGTCCGCACCTCGATGCCCTTGTGCGCCATGGACTCGGCGAGCAGCCCACTGGCGAAGGGCTCGTAGGACGGCAGCAGCCGGTCGGCCATCTCGAGCAGGGTCACGCCGCTGCCGATGCTGGCGAACGCCTGGGCGAGCTCGCATCCGGCCACTCCGCCCCCGAGCACGCCGAACCGGGCCGGAGCCGAGGTGGCGCTGGTGGCCTCCTTGGTCGTCCACACGCCGGCGCCGGCCAGCCCGGGGATCGGAGGGAGGTCAGGGACCGAGCCGGTGGCAAGGACGACGGCGCGGCGGGCCCGCAAGTGCACGAGGCCCGATCCGGTCTCCACGGCAACCTGGCGCACGCCGTCTAGGCGCCCCTGCCCGCGCACCAGCGCAATGCCCGCTCCCTCGAGCCAGCTGACTTGGCCGTCGTCCTTCCATCCGCTGGCTGCGCTGTCCCGCCGGGCCAGCACCGCTGCCGGGTCGAGCTCGCTCCGGACGGCTTCGCGGGCGCCGCCGACCCGCCGGGCCGCGGCCAGCGCCTCTCCCGGACGAAGGAGTGCCTTGGAGGGCATGCAGGCCCAGTAGGAGCAGTCCCCGCCCACGAGGTCGGACTCGACGACGACGGCTGAGAGGCCGCCCTTGACCACCCGCTCGGCCACGTTCTCGCCGGTGGAGCCGGCGCCCACCACGATCACGTCGTACTCGTGCCCTGCTTCCGGCGGCGCCATCTCAGCTCACGGTATCCCCCGCTGGCCCGGACTGCGGCGCCGGGCGCCGCAGTCCCGTCGTGCACCGGCGATGCCGTGCCACCATGGTGGGGAACCGATCCCATAGGGGCGGTCGGGGACGCGGTTGGGCCGCGCCGAGCCGCACCGAGCCGAGAGTGGAGACTCCGATGCTTGTCAGCACGATGAACGACATCCCCGGATACGAGATCACCGAGGTGCTCGGCGAGGTGTTTGGGCTCACGGTCCGGTCCCGCAACATCGGATCCCAGCTTGGCGCCGGCTTCAAGTCCCTGGTCGGTGGCGAGCTCAAGGGGATGACGAAGAACCTCGTGGCCAGCCGCGAGGAGGTGATGCAGCGCATGGTCGAAGAGGCGGAGGCCAAGGGCGCCGATGCGGTGATCGCCTTCCGCTTCGACACCTCCGACATGGGGAACAACTGGACCGAGATCTGCGCGTACGGGACCGCAGTCAAGGCCTTGGCCCGCCGGTAGCTGCCACGCGTGCCGGTGCCTGCCGGCGTCGGACCCTGGATTGTCAGTCGCCGAGGCGGCCGGTGAGCCAGGTGGGCCCGACCGTCTCGGCGCCCAGCGCCCTGACCCGCTCACAAAGGAGCCGGTCTGCGGTGACGACGATGGCGCCCGCGCCTCCGGGCGGCACCTGCGCCACCACCGCGTCGTCCCCGCTGTGCGCGGCGTGCACGACGCGCACGCCGTCGGCATCGGACTCGGCCGCGCCGCCGCGCCCGGCGCCTTCGAGCACGATCACTGCGGGCAGCGAGAGCCGACCGGCCCGAGCGGCCACCCGGACCTGCTCCACGAACCGGCTGGCCGCGCCGGCGCGGTCGCGCCACCACCCCGTTGGGCGGGAGCCGATGACGTTGGCGGCGTCGATCACAAGCACCGCACCAGGCTCGCGCCGCGTGGCCGGGTGCTCGAACCGCCCGGTCCCCTGCCGCAGCCATGCGTTGAGGCCGCAGGGCCGCTCGCCGGGCTGTGCAGTCATGCCGGTGTCCGCCAGGCCGGGGGGTCCGCTCCCCACGGGCCCCCGACGCCGAGCCAGTCGTCGGGCCCCCCGCTGATCTGCACGGCCGGAGCGGGGTACCGCAAGCGCCCGGTGGGGCTCTGTCGTTCCCGGAGCACGCCCTCGGGTGAGAGGAGGTGCTGGGGGCGCCCGTCGCGGTGTGCCAGCAGCCAGTGCGCGGTACGGGCCAGGTGCGCATGCACGTGGAGCGTGCCGCCGTCGTGCAACTGGCGAACCGCGGCCACCAGGATGCCTGCGGCCAAGAGGTAGCCCGTGGCGTGATCGAGCGCTTGCGCCGGGAGGCGGCCCGGGGTGCCGTCGGTCGCCTCGGCCAGCGCGATGCCGGTCGCTGCCTGGACGATGCTGTCGAACCCACGCCGACCGCTCCAGGGGCCGGCCGGACCCCAGGCGCTCAGGTCGGCCACGATGAGCCCGGGTCGACGCGCCGCCAGGCTTGGCGCGTCGAGCCCGAAGCGACCGAGCGCTCCGGGTCGGTACCCCGTCACCACGACGTCGGCCGAGTCCACCAGTCGCTCCAGCGTCCGGCGGCCTGGCGCGCGGCCCAGGTCGAGCAGCGTGCTGCGCTTGCCCATCCCCGTGTCGAGATGCTGCCATGCGATCTCCGGCAGCTGCGGCGAGTCGACTCGGAGCACGTCCGCGCCGAGCAACGCCAGCGTGCGGGTGGCGACGGGTCCGGCGATGACGCGGGTGAGGTCGAGCACCCGCATGCCGTGTGCCGGCAGGAGGGGATCGCCCGGCATCGGTGGGAGCTCGCGGGGCGTCGCGTCACCCACCTGCGCCCACGAGACGAGAGGGAGGCCGTCCACGGCCGCGGCTTGCGCGTGCTCGCGCCAGGCGCTCTCACTTCGCACGGCAACGCAGATTCCGCCGGCCGCGGTGACGCGGTCCTCGACTTCGTGGGCGCAGGTGGCTCCCAGGGACCGCCGCAGCTCCGTCGTGCCGGCTCCGGGGGGAAGCCCCAGCGCCTGGAGAAGCCGATGGCGATGGTGCGGGTAGTTCGCGTGCGTGCGCACCCACCCTCCGGCCGTGGGCCAGAACCCGGACAGCGCGGCGAACCCGTCGACGGGTTGGCCATCGAGACGGAAGAGCTGGTCGCTCCGGAACGCCGCGCTCGTTCGGCGGCCGTCCACGAGGACCGCGGGGCGGGGCACCCCACGCGCTGCGGCCAGCTCTCCCGCCGCGCTCGCTGCACAGGCGACAGCACCCAGTGCCAGCTCGCCGGCGGCAAGTGCCGAGGGCAGCACGCCGGCCTCGTTGGTGAACGTGACGACAGGCTCGGCCGTCCCGGCCAGAGCCCAGAAGCGGCGGTGCAGGCGGTTCACCGAGCGGCCACGCTACCCGAGCAGCTTGCCCGTACCGATGGACCGCGGAGCACCGGCGCCGGGTTCAGTCGCCGGTCGTGCCGTCGATCGCCTCGCGCAGGAAGTCCGCGTGCCCGTTGTGGCGCCCGTACTCGAGCAGGACGTGCAGCATCACCATCCGCAGC
>DAHUZE010000059.1 GCA_027306755.1 Acidimicrobiaceae bacterium
GGGTGGACATCGCGGTCGTGGTGGTGGTCGCCGTGGCCGCCCTGCACGGGCTGCGCGTCGGCGCACTGATCCAGGTGCTCTCGCGGGCCGGGTTCGCGGTGGGCGTGACGGTCGGCGCGCTCGTCGCCACCGCGGTGGTGCCGCACCTCCACGGCCCGAGTGTCAAAACCATGGTGGCGCTGGGTCTGGTCCTCGGCCTCGGTGCCGTGGTGGGCGTGGCGGGCCGCGCACTCGGATCCTGGGGGCGACTGGCCGTGCACCGCCTGCGGCTCGGGTCGGTGGACAGCGTCGCCGGGCTGGGGGTGGCCATCGTGGCCGCGCTCTTCGCCGTGTGGCTGGTCGCCAACGAGCTGGCGCAAACGCAGGTCACGTGGCTCAGCGCGGCCATCCAGCAGTCCGGGGTCGTCCGGGCCGTGGACAGCGTGATGCCGCCGCTCCCCAACGTGTTCGCCCGCGTGCAGTCGTTCATGAACACCTCGGGGTTCCCCCCCGTGTTCTCAGAGCTGGAGCCGGCCCCGCTGCACGTGACCCTCCCGAGCTCGGCGGCGGCCCAGCAGGCGGCCGGCGCCGCGGAGGCGTCCACGGTCAAGGTGCTGGGCCAGGCGTGCGGGTACCTCCAGGAGGGTTCGGCCTTCGTGGTCGCTCCCGGCATCGTGGTCACCAACGCCCACGTCGTAGCCGGGGAGCACGCCACCGCCGTGGTCGTCGGGAGCGCGCAGTACGCGGCCACTCCCGTGTACGTCGACCCGACATTCGACCTGGCCGTGCTCCGGACGTCCGCCCCGCTGGGGCCACCACTGCCCATCGACGCCTCCACCGTGGCGGCAGGGACCCCGGGGGCGGTTGTCGGCTACCCCGAGGACGGCCCCCTGCGGGTCGACCCGGCCGCTGTCGCCCAGACGATCGAGGCCCAGGGCCGCAACATCTACAACCAGGGCACAGTGACCAGGCAGGTGTACCAGATCGATGCGGCGGTGAAGCCCGGCAACTCCGGCGGCCCGCTGGTGGACGCGGCGGGGACGGTCATCGGGGTGGTGTTCTCACGTTCGACCGTCTACGCCCAGACCGGCTACGCCCTCGCGTCCCCCGGCGTCCTGGCCCGGGTCCATGCAGCCGAGAGCCGCACCGCGGCAGTGAGCACGGGCGCCTGCACCAGCGGCTGACCGGTGCTGGCCGGCCGTGGCCGGCCGCTTTCCGGCGAGTACCGTCCGCGGACCGTCCGGTCCTGCACTCGCCGGTGGGGGAGGGACCGGTAAGAATGGCCGCCGTGCCGCTGCCCATCGAGGACTACGCCGTGATCGGCGACCTGCACACCATGGCGCTGGTCGGGACGGACGGCTCGATCGACTGGCTCTGCCTTCCGCACTTCGACTCCGGTGCGTGCTTCGCCCGCCTCCTCGGGGACGAAGAGAACGGCTACTGGAAGCTGGCGCCCGCAGGCGCGCCGGCCACGGTGCTGGCCACCCGCCGGCGCTACCGGGACGGCACGCTCGTGCTCGAGACCGAGATGGACACCGGCTCGGGCACGGTCCGGATCGTCGACTGCATGCCAATCCGGGAGAACAACCCGCAGGTGGTCCGGGTGGTGGAGGGGGTGCGGGGCTCCGTGGACGTCCACATGGCCCTGCGCATCCGCTTCGACTACGGCCAGCAGGTGCCGTGGGTCACTCGCCAGGACCACCTCGTGACCGCCACCGCCGGCCCCAACGCCGTGTCCCTGTGGACCCGGGTGGAGACCCGGGGCGAGGACCTCTCGACCGTTGCCGACTTCACGGTCCGTGAAGGGGAGAGGATCACCTTCTCGCTGGCCTGGTTCCCCTCGCACGAGGCCCCCCCCCACCCGGTCGATGCCAACTACGTGGTGGCGGCCACCGAGATGTGGTGGCAGACGTGGAGCGCGGCCTGCACCTACGACGGAACGTACCGGGACGCCGTCCTGCGCTCGCTCATCACCCTCAAGGCCCTCACCTACGAGCCGACCGGCGGCATCGTGGCCGCCGCCACCACGTCCCTGCCCGAGTCCCTGGGCGGCGAGCGCAACTGGGACTACCGGTACTGCTGGCTGCGCGACGCCACCCTCACCCTCGAGTCCCTCATGCGGGGCGGGTACCACGCCGAGGCCATGGCCTGGCGCGACTGGCTGCTGCGGGCGACGGCCGGCGACGTGTCCCGCCTCCAGATCATGTACGGGGCCGGGGGCGAGCGCCGGCTGGACGAGTGGGAGGTGGACTGGCTGGCCGGCTACGAGGGCTCCAAGCCGGTCCGCATCGGCAACGCCGCCGCCGGCCAGTACCAGCTCGACGTCTACGGCGAGGTGATGTCCGCCCTCTACCGGGCCTCCCAGGCCGACGGCGTGCACAGCCGGGCCATCTGGGACCTCCAGACCAAGCTCACCGCCTTCCTGGAGGAGGGGTGGAAGGAACCGGACGACGGGATCTGGGAGGTACGCGGCCCGCGCCGGCACTTCACCCACTCCAAGGTGATGGCGTGGGTGGCCGTGGACCGGGCGGTCAAGACGATGGAGGACTGGCCGGACCTCCCGGGCCCCCTGCAGAAGTGGCGAGCGCTGCGCGACGAGATCCACAAGGAGATCTGCGAGAAGGGCTTCGACACCGCCAAGCACGCTTTCACCCAGTACTACGGGTCCAGCGGTCTGGACGCCAGCCTGCTCATGATCCCCCTCGTGGGCTTCCTGCCCGCCACCGACTCCCGGGTGGTCGGCACCGTGGAGGCCATCGAGCGCGAGCTGCTGGACGACGGGTTCGTGCTCCGGTACCGGACCGACGGACAGGGCGCGGTGGACGGCCTCCACGGCCGGGAGGGCGCCTTCCTGGCCTGCTCCTTCTGGCTGGCCGACTGCCTGCACATGATCGGGCGCCCGCAGGACGCCACCACCCTGTTCGAGCGGTTGCTCGGATTGCGCAACGACGTGGGGCTGCTGGCCGAGGAGTACGACCAGGTGGCCGGGAGGCTGGTCGGCAACTTCCCCCAGGCCTTCTCCCACGTGTCGCTGGTGAACACCGCGGTGCGCCTTTCGGGCGAGGAGCTCGCGACAGGTGCTGGTGTCGCCGAACCCGGGCACTGGCGGCGATCGGCCCGGACGACAGCGCTGCGCACCGCCAGCGGCGGCTCCGCCCGCTGGCGCACCGGTGCGCTCGCCCGCCGTCATGGCGCTGGCAACGGGCACCGGCTGAGCGGTGCGCTGGGCGGCCGCAACCGTGGCCCGGCAGAGGGTCGGGGGGCGCCGGGGGATGAGGGCACGAACGGGCAGGGTGAGGAGGGCGGGAACGCATGACGTCCGGCGGACGGGACCAAGCCGGTCCGCCGATGACGGCGGCCGAACGAAGGGAGACCAGGTGAAGGCGCTGACGGTGGTGCCCCTGCACAAGGGGTCGGCCGAGCTGTCCGACGTGGACGACCCGCCGGAGTCCGATGGGCCGGTCCTGGTCCAGACGCTGGGTGTGGGGATCTGCGGAACGGACATCGAGATCCTCTCGGGCGCATACGGCTGGGCGCCCCCGGGCAGGGAGCGGCTGGTCCTCGGGCACGAGTCGCTGGGCAAGGTGCTCGAGGCGCCCGCCGGCTCGCCGGTGGCCGCCGGGGACCTCGTGGTCGGAATCGTCCGGAGGCCCGACCCGGTTCCGTGCAGCAACTGCGCGGTCGGCGAGTGGGACTTCTGCCGGAACGGGCAGTACACCGAGCGCGGCATCAAGGAGCACGACGGCTACCTCTCCGAGCGCTACCGCATCACCCCGGACTTCGTGGTGAAGGTGGACGCCTCGCTCGGTCTGCTGGGCGTCCTGCTGGAGCCCACGAGCGTGGTCGCCAAGGCGTGGGAGCAGGTGGACCGCATCGGCGGCCGGGCCCACTGGGAGCCAAAGACCGCGGTGGTGACGGGAGCCGGACCGATCGGGTTGCTGGCCGCCCTGCTCGGGGTCCAGCGCGGGCTGGACGTCCACGTGATCGACCAGATGACCGACGGCAAGAAGCCCGACCTCGTGCGGCAGCTGGGAGCCACGTACCACACCGGCGCCATCCCGGACGCATGC
Organism: Acidimicrobiaceae bacterium; assembly: GCA_027306755.1. GTDB lineage: Bacteria > Actinomycetota > Acidimicrobiia > Acidimicrobiales > RAAP-2 > JAJYVT01. Next base: position 4,050 of record DAHUZE010000059.1, read on the forward strand.
GACGCGCCGGACGTGATCATCGAGTGCACCGGCGTATCGGGTCTGGTGCTCGACGCCATGGAGCACGTGGGCGCCAACGGCGTGGTCTGCCTGACCGGCGTGTCGTCCGGCGGCCGCTCCCTTGCGGTGGACGAGGGCGCGCTCAACCGCACCATGGTGCTGGCCAACGAGGCGGTCGTGGGCTCGGTCAATGCGAACCGCCGCCACTACGAGGCCGGTGCCGGGGCCCTGGCCAAGGCGGACCGCAGCTGGCTCGAGCAGCTGGTCAGCCGCCGGGTGCCCATGGACCAATGGCAGAAGGCCCTCGACCGCCAGCCCGACGACGTGAAGGTGGTGGTGGAGGTGTCCGAAGGGTGAGCCTCACCGGCGAGCCAGGGCACGGTGCCCCGGGCGGCCCAGGGCACGGCGGCGCGGGCGGCCCAGGGAACGACCACACCCTCGCCGGTGAGGCGGGGGACCTGCCGCCGGTTGAGATCGCCCCCGGCGTGCTCCAGGTCGACACCCTCCTGGGGGGGTGGCAGCGGATGACCGCCGGCTACCTCGTCACCGGTCCGGCACCAGTGCTGGTGGAAACCGGCAGCCAGTCCTCGGTCCCGGTCCTGTTGGCCGCCCTGGAGCGGTTGGGGCTCGGCCCGGCGGACCTGGCCGGCGTGGCCGTCACCCACATCCACCTCGACCACGCAGGCGGGGTGGGCGACGTAGCCCGGGCCTTCCCGGCAGCCACCGTGTACGTCCACCCCCGAGGAGCGCGCCACCTGTCCGACCCGACCAGGCTCGTGTCCTCGGCGGCCCGCGTGTACGGCCCGCTGCTCGACTCCCTCTACGGGCGGCTCGACCCCACCCCGGCCGAGCGCCTGCATGTGCTGGAGGACGGGGCGGAGATCCGCGTCGGCCCTGGTCGGACCCTCACGGCCGTGGACTCCCCGGGCCACGCCAAGCATCACGTAGGCCTCCACGACTCGGAGAGCGGGATCCTCTTCGCCGGAGACGCCGTCGGTGTCCGCCTGCCCGATCTTGGGGTCCTGCGCCCTGCCACGCCGCCGCCCGACTTCGACCTGGACCAGGCCGTCCGTTCGCTGCACGCCTTCGCCGCCCGTCGGCCGCGGGGGATCGCCCTGGCCCACTACGGGCTGCTGGGTGACCCTCCAACCCTGCTGGAGGAGGCGGAGGCGACCCTGCGGGCCTGGGCTGAGACGGCGACGCGCGCCTGGCAGGAGGGCGACGACATCGCCACGGCGTTGGAGCGGCAGTTCGGACCCGATACCGCGGGCATCGCCCCCGAGCACCGCGAGAAGCTGGAGATCCTGAACGGCTTCCATTCCAACGCTGCAGGGTTCCGTCGCTGGCTCGAGACGCGTAACGGCGCCGGGGCCGAACGGGCAACCGGCACCGCCGAACCCGTTCCCGGCTCCTGATCGGAGGCGGTGCCGGCTCCGCTGCGGCGGCCCGGGAACGGGCCATGAGGTGCGCTCAGCGCACCAGGACGCTCAGTCCACCCGGAGGCGCCGACGAAGGTCGTCCTGGCGGAGCTCGAAGTCGTCGATGGAGATCCGGCCGTCGGCCAGATCCTCGTGCAGCTTGGCGAACTGGGCCAGGAGCGCCTCCTGGTCCTCCGCCGGGGAGGTGTCGCCGTCCGAAGGGTCGGTCTCCCGGTCGGCCCGCCGCGCCAGACGGTCCTCCTGCTTGGCGCGGGCCTTCTCACGCTTCGCCTGGTCCCGCTGGAGCTTTCCGACGGTGGTCCGTGGACGTGCCATGCTCACCCCTTTCTCGTCTGCGGCCTGCCGGCCTCCCGATCGGAGGTCTCCAGGCTCCGGCAGAGGTCCGGTGGCAACGGTGCACACCCGCCGGCGCCGTCTGTGACCGCTCCGCTCCGGAAGCACGACGCCTCTGCGTTCACGCGCTCCGGGCCACGCCCCCACGGCGGGCGTTCCCAGCGGGAAACGTTCTCCGAGACCGCCCTGCCAGGCGGCCCGCCCACTCCGAACCGGATCTCGAACCAGCCCTCTCCGGCGCCGTGCCGGCCGCCGGCCCTCCTGCCGACCGGCAGAAGAATCGTAGCAGGACAGCGGCAAAAGCGATCGGCGACGGAGGAGATCCAGGCTCCTTACGAGCGCCGCACCGGGCGGCCATCAACCGCCCGAGGGGACGGCGTCCCTGCTCCTGAGCCCTGTCCGTTGGTGCGGGTTCCCCCCGGGGTCGGCGGTGCGGGGGGACCTGCTCGCAACGGCCATGTTGCGTCCCAAAGAGGCGCCCGGGCACGGCCGCCAGCGCTCGTTCGGGTATGCGGGCTCGAGCCTACGGTGGAGCCCCCTCCAGTCTTACGATCCAAACTCCTCCAAAATTTCAGGGTCCGACAACGGCAGCTGTTGCGTGAGCTGCTGGGTCGGCTCGCCGGGCGCACCGGTCAGGTGTTGAACCTTTCCGCTGCTGGCGAGGGGCTCGCTCTCTCGCACGTCCCTGGAGGAACGCACGCG
>DAHUZE010000075.1 GCA_027306755.1 Acidimicrobiaceae bacterium
AAGTCCTCCCGCAGGGTCGTCCCGTGATGGATCTGGAGCTCGCCAGCGCTGTAGAGCAAGTGGAAGTAGGAGAAGGACGCCACGCCTGCCGAGCTCGTGAAATTCACTGCGTGCCCCACGCTGTTGCTTCCCTGGAGCAGCGTGCCTCCGTCACTCATGAACGCCGGGAGGATGTGCGCCGACGAGTCCTTCCACCCGAGTGGGATGACGCCGGGGTCCTTCGCCTTTATTGCGGACGCGTCGGCGGCCAGCTGCTTCCAGGTGGTGGGGGGCGAGGTGATGCCTGCGTGCTGGAACAATGCTTTGTTATAGAGGACCTGGGAGAGCTTGACGTCGGCTTGGAGGCGGTAATGCTGCCCCTTCACCATGCCGTTGTCCCAGACTGCCGGCGTGAAGTTCCTCTTCGTGATCGTCGTGCTTCCCTTGATGAACCTGTTCCAGGAGACCAGTGCTCCGCCCTGGACGAGTTGACTGTCGTAGTGGCTGATCTCGGCCAATGCCGGTGCCGTGCCTGCCGGAATGGCGGCAAGGAGCTTGGTCGACGCTTTGGTCACGACGATCGTCACCTTGACGGATCCCTTGTGCGTCCTGTCGAACCGAGCGACGAGAGCGGACATGGCGTTGCCCACCGGGCCTCCGTTGTGCGACTCCCACAGTGTGATCGCTATCGAGCCATGCGTTGCCGACAGGCGTCGGGGGCTGGCTGCGGCTGGGGCGGCGCCGGCCAGCAGGATCGCCGATCCGGCCACGACGGCCGGAAGCCATCGGACTCGCCGGATGGTACGGCGGGCTCGGGGGATCGCGCCGGATTCCGGGCGGAGCTCGGCCGACATTATGGTGCGTCCTCTCGTCGTCGCTTGCACGTATCGGCCAGTAGCGGTGGCCATGCCGGCAACGTACCGATCCCAGGTAGCTCAGCCGTGTCGTCGGAGCGGCGGGAGCATGAACGTTCTGGGCGGCGCGATGAACAGTTCTGACGGAACGCTCAGAATGGTGAACCGGACCCATGGTGAGCCGCGCAAGCAAACTTGGAGCACGCCCGGAAGTACGCGACGATGCGAAGTGGTGTCCACGACAACGAAGGACCATCGAGCAGGGCGGCGGGCGCGAGTCGGGGTGCTGTGGCGTGGCAAGCCGGGAGCGCAGACGCCACCCGAGGACCGGGGCCTCGGGCCGCTGTTCGCCGCCCTCTCCGCCCTCGGCGTCGAGGTCGTCCCCGTCCCGTTCAGCGAGGACCGCGTTCAGGAGGTGCGCGCGCAGCTGCGCTCCCTCGACGGAGTGCTCGTCTGGATCAACCCGGTTCAAGACGGCGTAAATCGCCAGCAGGTGGACGAGCTGCTCGGTGAGGCGGCGGCGCGCGGCACGTGGGTGTCGGCACACCCCGACGTGATCTGCAAGATGGGCACCAAGGAGGTGCTCTACGAGACCCGCCATCTCGGATGGGGCTCCGACATCGGCATCTACCGTTCCGCCGGTGAGCTCGCCGAACGGCTTCCTGGCCGGCTTTCCCGATATGGCCGTCTCGTCGTCAAGCAAGGCCGCGGCAACGGCGGAATCGGGGTCTGGAGCGTCGAGATGTGCGAGCCGAGTCCGCCGGCAACCCTGGGCTCACCGGTGCGGGTACGACAGGCCCGTGCGAGCGATGCAACCGAACAGGTCGGCCTTGGTGAGTTCGTCGAGCGGTGCGCGTCGTATTTTTCCTGGTCCGGGGTGCTCATCGACCAGCCGTACCAACCCCGCTTGGCGGAAGGGCTGATCCGCTGCTACTTCTCCCACGACCGGGTGGTCGGCGTCTGCCACCAGCAGCCCAAGGGCCTGCTGGACGCCGCCCCGCCCGCATGCCGTGAGGAGGGGACCCCCCCGGTTACGGATGGCCCTCACGTCCCGGACTACCAGCGGCTGTGCCAGCAGGCGGAAGGGGAGTGGGTGCCCGAGATGATGAGCGTGCTCGACCTGGACGCGCGCGCCCTCCCGGTCATCTGGGATGCCGACTTCCTCCATGGCCCGAAGGCAGAGGACGGGAACGACAGCTACGTGCTCTGCGAGATCAACGTCAGTGCGGTGTGGCCGTTCCCGGTAATGGCCTCGCGGACGATCGCCGCCAATGCTCTGGCGCGGATCGATGCGTCCACTCCAGCGCGCGAAGGTCGATCATGACGGGCATGGGCCCCCCTCAGTCCGGGGCGGTCGCGCACCGGCAGCGGAGGCACCCGATCCCACGCTGCCTACACTCCCTTCAGACGCGATCGAGGAGGTCAAGGTGAGCTTCATGCGCGGCTTTTTGCCCCGGCCGGTGCGCAGGGCGATCCACCCGGTCCGGAGCACCGCCGGCTCCATCAAGCGACGGGCCACGCCGCGGCCGGTGCGGGCCATGCAGTACGCGCGCCATCCGGTCGGCACGGCGACGACCCGCATCGGCCGGGCTGCCCGTCGCTCCATGTTCAGGTAGCGGGGGCCTTCCCCATGCTGCTGGTCGGCACCACCGATCACCTGGAAGATGTCGACCGCCAGCTGTCGCTCGCAGAGGACGTCCGGGTCACCGCGATCGCCCGGCAGGCGGCTGTGGGGGTCAGCCCGCTCATGTACGCCCTCTTCGACGGCGATCGGGTGGTCCGGGTGGACCGTGACGGCGTGACGCCGCTGGCCAGATTGGGCGAGCCGGCCGGGCAGAGCCTCATTGCCGACAGCGGGTCAGTGGTCGTCGGGTTGGCTGGCGCCCGGCTGGCCCTTGTGGACCCGCAGGGCGGCGGCGTGGAGCCTCTCCCGGCTTTCACAGCCGCTCCCGGCCGGGAAGGATGGCAGAACCCTGCTGGCCCTTCTCCCGACCTTCGCTCCGCGACGGTCACGGAGTCCGGTGCCTGGTTGGTGAACGTGCACGTCGGTGGGGTCTGGCGATCGGTCGACAAGGGCCGGACCTGGACGGGCGTGCTGGCGCCCGAGGTGGACGTCCACGAGGTGGTCGGGGGCCTGTCCGGCCGGGTGGTGGCGGCCGCTGCCGCAGGAGTGGGCTGGAGCCTGGACGACGGCGTGACGTGGCAGTGGACGCAGGCCGGTCTCCACGCCCCGTACTGCCGTGCTGTGGCGATGGACGGTGACGTCGTGTACGTGACGGCCTCGACCGGTCCGGACACGACCGACGGCCGTCTCTACCGCGGCACGATCGGAGGGCCGATGGAGCCGTGCGCCAACGGGGTGCCGCCCGCGTTTCCCTTCAACCTCGACACGGGCACTCTGGACGCCAGGGGCGGCGCGGTGGCGCTGGGGACTCCGGACGGATGCATCTACCGGTCGGCCGACCAGGGCGTGTCCTTCGAGCAGGTGACGGAGCGGGTCGGCGGCCACCTGCGGGTCGTGCGCTTCGGGTGACGCCTTCGGGTGTCGCCTGTTTACCCGCAGCCGCCGATGCCGTAGGATTGACTGTATGATCAGTCAGTCGAGGCTTGAAGCCGGGACCTGTCTGGCGGCGGCGGGGGCGGAGACGGAGACGGCGGCGCCGGAGGCCGACCGGGTTCCCCTCGACCTCGCTGCGGTGGACCGATCGCTGCTCCCGTTCGGGGAGGCGAGGCTCCTGCCGCGCGAGGCCTATACGAGCGACGCCGTGCTGGCCTGGGAGCGGCGCAACTTCTTTGAGGGCGGCTGGACGTGCATCGGGCGGAGCACGGCGGTCGCAGCGCCCGGGGACCAGCGGGCCGAGGCGGTGGGGCGAGGCGGCGTGTTCTTGATCCGGGCCCAGGACGGCATCGTGCGGGCGTTCGCCAACGCATGCCGGCACCGGGGGCACGAGCTCCTCCCGTGCGGCGCCGAGACCGTGAACCGGCCGATCGTGCTGTGTCCCTACCATGCCTGGTCGTACCGACTGGACGGCCGGTTGCGAAAGGCCCCGGGCTTCGACGGCGTCGCCTCGTTCGACGTGGACAGCTACGGCCTGGTCGAGCTTCCCTGCGCCGAATGGCACAACCTGCTCTTCGTGGACGCGTCCGGGGCCGCCGGGCCCTTCGACGAGCATGTGGCCGGGCTCGAGCCGGTGATCGCCCCCTACGAGATGGAGCGGCTCGTAACCCGGGGCCGCCACGACTACGTGGTGGCCGCCAACTGGAAGGTTCTGGTCGAGAACTACCAGGAGTGCTACCACTGTCCCGTCATCCATCCCGAGCTGTGCGCAGCCAGCCCGCCGAGAAGTGGGGACAACTACCACAACCCGGCCGGTGCCTGGGCGGGCGGCTGGATGGACCTGCGGGACGGCTTCGAGACCATGTCGCTCGACGGGCACACCGACGCTCGTCCCCTCCGCGGGTTGGACGGCCACCGCCGCCGGATCGTGGACTACATCGGAATCTTCCCGAACGTGCTGGTGAGCCTCCACCCTGACTACGTCATGACGCATGTGCTCACCCCGCTGGCGGCCGACCGCACCCGGGTCGTCTGCGAGTGGCACTTCGCTCCGGATGACGCGGGCCGCCCGGGCTTCGACCCGTCCTTCGCCGTGGACTTCTGGGACGTCACCAACCGCCAGGACTGGCTCGCTTGCGAATCGGTCCAGCGCGGCCTGTCGAACCCCCGGGCGATCCCCGGGCCGATGGCTCCCGAGGAGGACGGCGTCCACCAGTTCGTGACCATGGTCGCCTCGGGCTATACCGGCCGGCCGCGGCGCCCGCGGTCGGGCTCCGCAGCCGCGGCGGCGGGAAGGGAGCACGCCCAGGGCGTGCGCTGACCGACGGCTGACCGTTCGGCCCGCGCGGATCAGGCCAGGGCGCCGATGCCGCGTTTGGCCAGTTGCGCCGCCACGATCACCCGCTGGATCTCGCTGGTCCCTTCCCAGATCCGCTCGACCCGGAGCTCCCGGAAGAACCGCTCGGCCACGTTCTCTCGCATGTACCCCCGGCCGCCGAAGATCTGCACGGCGCGGTCCGCCACGCGGTTGGCCATCTCGGAGGCGAAGAGCTTTGCCATGGACGCCTGGCCGTGCTGGACCTTGCCGTCGCGGCCCTCGTCCACGCCGCGCGCCGCCTCGTAGAGCATGGCCCGACCGGCAAAGAGCTCGGTCGCGCTGTCGGCCAGCATCGCCTGCACGAGCTGGTGCTCCATGATGGGAGACCCCGAAACCGTCCGTTGGCGGGCGAAGCTCGTGGCCTCCTCCACCAGGCGCTCGGCCGCGCCCAGGCAGCGCGCGGCCACCATGATCCGTTCGAAGCGGAACCACTCGTAGGCGTACCGCATGCCGCCGCCCTCCTCGCCCACGAGGTGGGTGGCGGGGACTCGCACGCCCTCGAAGGCGACGATCGGGTGGTGGTGGGCGAACGTGTGCGAGTACGCCGGCGTCCGCACCACGCGCACGCCCGGGGTGGGGAGGTCGACCAAGAACATGCCGTGGTTGCCGGCGTGCGGCCCGTCTGCCAGCCGGGCCTGGAAGAAGGCGTAGGTGGCCTCGTTGTAGGAGGTCACGTGCCACTTGACGCCGTCGAGCACGTACCCGTCCCCGTCCCGGCGCGCCGTGGACTCGATGGCCGAGACGTCGGACCCGGCGTGCTCCTCGGTGATGGCGTAGCACTCGGCGGCCTCGCCGGCGACCGTCGGTCGCAGCCACCGCTCGATCTGCAGCTCGGTGGCCACGGGCACCCACCAGCGGGGCGGCGTGGACAGCATCCAGGCAAGGGCGTTCGTGGCTCGGCCCACCTGCTCCTGCACCAGGACCTGCTGGAGCGTGGTGCAGCCCCCGCCGCCGAGCTCTCGGGGGATGTTGGTGGCAACCAGGCCCTCGTGCCTGGCGCGGGCCCGCATGGCCGTGTCCACCTCCACCGGCAGGTGGCCGCCGTTGGACTCCGCCTCCTCTTCGTACGGGATCAGGTCGTCCACGAAGGCACGGGCGCGGTCCTGCACGGCGCGGTCCTCGGCCGACAGCTGGTACACAGGCCCTCCCTCCGGCGCATGCGCCCGGCGGGTACCGGCTCGCACGCGATTGACTGACGGTTCAGTTTATGCCAGGGTGCTCCCGTGCGCACGGGGGCGATGAGCGGCACGGCGGATGCGGTGGTGGTGGGCGGCGGCACTGTCGGCGGGTGGTGCGCCTGGTTCCTCCGGCAGGCAGGCCTCCGGGTCGCCCTGGTGGAGCGGGAGATCCTCGGAAAAGGAGCGTCCAGCCGGGCGGCCGGGATGGTGCGGGCCCAGGGCGGTACGCATTGGGCCGTGCGGCTCGGGCAGTGGAGCCAGGCCTTCTACCTGTCCCAGCCCGAGTCGACGGGCGTGGACTCGGGGTTCGTCCCCACCGGCTACCTCATGCCCGCGTTCACGCAGGCGCAGGTGGCAGCGGGCCGGGCCCGGGTGGCGATGCAGCAGTTGCTCGGCCTCGACGTGTCGTGGCTCGATCCCGCCGAGGCGGCCGAGCGGATCCCCGCCATGGCCTCGGGCTCGCACCTCGGCGGCTCCTACGCCCCCGGGGACGGGTACGTGGACCCGCCGCGCAACGTCGTGGCATACGCCACGGCGTGCGTGCGCGACGGGGTGGACGTGCACGAGCGCACCGAGTTCCTCGGGCTGCGCTTCGATGGCGGGGACCGGCTGGCCGCGGTGGAGACGTCGTGCGGGCCGATCGCCACCGAGCGCGTGGTCCTGACCGGCGGCCCGGACCTCGCCGCGGTGGGCCGGAGGGCGGGGATCCGGGTGTCCGCGGGCGGGGCCCGGCACCAGGTGGCGGTGACGGAGCCGTCCCCCGCCCTGGTGCCTGAGCGCGTCCGCATGGTGTTCGACCTTGCCGAGGGCATGTACTGGCGCCCCGAGGAAGGCGGCGTCCTCTTCGGGATGAGCAACCCGGCAGAGACCCCCGGCCCGGCCCGGAGCCTGGACTGGCCCTACCTCGACAAGGTGCGGTCCCGGATGGCCGAGCTGCTTCCGGCAACCCGGGGACTCGGCCTGCGCCGGGCCTGGGCGGCCACCATCGAGTACACGCCCGACCATCTCCCGATCCTCGGTCCGGGGGTGGACGCCGAGCGGGGTGCCCTGGCCGGCGTCACGGTTGCCTGCGCGGCCGGCCACGGGATGATGTGGGGGCCGGCAGTGGCCAGGGCGGCCGCCGACCTTGCCCTGCAGGGGGTGACGGACGTGTGCGACGTGTCCCAGCTGGGGCTCGGGCGCTTCGACGAGCACGGACGCAGTGCCCTCGCCGCCGATCCTGTGTCGTTGCCCTATCCAGAAAGGACCAGCAATCCATGACTGACGAATCCACCACGATGGCTGCACCGGTGGTGCGCGATGCCGCCACCAGGACCGACCTGGAGGACTGGGGCCCCCTCGACGAGGCGACCGGCGCGGAGATGCGCACGTCGGGCCTCACCTTGTGGGAGGACGGCAGCGGCTCGGAGTCCGGGATCTGGGAGTGCACGGCCGGACCGTCTCGCTGGGACCTCGAGACCAACGAGTTCGTGCACGTGCTCTCGGGCTCCATGACCGTCACCGCCGACGGCGCCAACCCCATGGAGGTCAAGGCGGGCGACGCGCTGCTCTTCCCCAAGGGTTGGGCGGGGACCTGGCAGATCCACGAGACCCTGCGCAAGCTCTACGTCATCTTCTGACGCGACGCGACGCGACGCGACGCGACGCGACGCGCCGCGAGCCGGGGCGCCGCTCAGGCCTCCAAAATCCGGGTCGGGTCGAAGACCACCTCGCTCAGCACGATCCGGCTGTGGATCTCGCGGACGCCTGCGGCCCGCAGCCGGTCCACCACCAACTCCAGGTCCGCGGTGTCGATGCAGGCGAGCCGGATCTGGTAGTCGTACTCCCCGGTGGTATGGGTTGCCGCCAGCACCTGGGGGACGGTCGCCAGCGCCCGCTCGAACGCCAGCCGGTCCACGTCCGCGTGCAACTTGGTGTCGGACAGGGCCAGGAGGGTGCGGCCCAGGCGCTCCAGGTCGATCTGGGCGTGGAACCCGCTCAAGAGGCCCACCTGGCGGAGCCGCCGGACGCGCTCGGCCACGCTGTTGGCGCTCAGGTGCACCAGCCGGCCGAGCTCCTGGTAGGTCATCCGCCCGTCGGCCACCAGGGCGCCCACCAGCTGGCGATCCACGTCGTCCAACATCCGTTTCCTCGGGATCGGCGGCATAGTGCTCAGTATGGCGCCATTTTCAAGGGAGATACGGGCACGAGAGCCAAAGTTCAGAGAGAAACGAAGCGCATAACCCTCGATACTGGAGGACATGCTCCTCCTTGCGTTCCGGCTGGCTGCCGCCCCCGTTCTGGTGCTGGCGGGGACCCTGGCCCAGCAGCGCTTCGGGCAATCGGTCGGCGGCCGCCTCGTCGGCCTGCCGCTGACCAGCCTTCCCCTCCTCGGCCTCCTGGCCGCCGCTGAGGGTCTCGGCTTTGCCGCCGCCGCCGCGACCGCGGCGCTGGCCGGCGTGGTGGCCCAGTGCGTGTGGGCCCTGGTGTACTCCGTCGCCGCCCGGCGGCACGGCGCTCCGTGGGCGGCGACCGCGGCCACGGCATCCTTTGGCGCCACGTGCGTCCTGCTCCTGTGGGCGGATCCCGGGCTGGTCGCGGCCACGGCGCTGGCCGCGGCCTCCGTGGTCGGCGCGCTGGCCCTGTGGCCGGCGGCCAGCACCGCTCCCGAGGCGCGACCTGCCACCCGCAGGGAGATCGGCGCGCGCATGGCGGCCGGCTCGGCGTTCACCGTGGCCGTCACGGGAGCCGGTGGCTCGGTCGGGCCGCAGGCCGCCGGCCTCCTGGGCTCCTACCCCGTGCTGACGGTGGTGCTCGCCGTCGCCACCCACCGCCGGGTCGGCGCAGGCGCGGTCGCGGACTTCTTGGGCGGCGTGGTTGCCGGAACCTTGTCGGTCGTCGCCGCCCTGGCCACGCTGGCGGCTCTCTTGCGGGCGATCGGACCGGTGGGCGCCTTCCCCGCCGCGCTGGGAGCTTCGATCGCCGCACAGCTGGTCCCCCTGGGCTGGGCCAGGCGCCGCGGCGCCCCTCAGGTGTCCAGCGGCGCGGCCGGCTCGATCAGCACGTCCAGCGCGAGCGCGCCGGCCGTCCCGCAGGTCAGGGGGTTGACGTCGAGCCCAGCGATGGCGTCGCCCAGCTCGTTGGCGATCGAGGCCACCGCTACGACGGCATCGATCACCGCGTCCATGTCCGCTACGGGGCCTCCGCGGTAGCCCTCGAGCAGACGCCGCGCCGTCAGGGTGCCGAGCAGGCGATCGGCGGCGGTCCGATCGAGCAGGGGCAGGGCGACAGCCCGGTCCGCCAGCAGCTCCACCAGCGTTCCCCCCGTGCCGACCACGACCAGCGGGCCGATCAGCGGCTCCCGCACGATCCCGAGCGCCAGCTCGACGCTGTCGGGGGCCATGCGCGTGACGATCGCCCGCGGTCCCAGGTGCGACGCCACGTGGTCGAACGCGGCGGCCACGTCGCCGGCGCGGCCGAGGCGCAGGTGGACGCCTCCCACGTCGGACTTGTGGAGGTGCCCTGCCTCGGCCGTCTTGAGCACGACGGGGTAGCCCAGGGCGTCCGCCGCGGCCACCGCATCCCGACGGGTCGTCACCATCCGGGCCGGCGGCGACGGGATCCCGTAGTCGGCCAGGAGCTGGAACCCCTCGAGGGGTTCCAGGGGCCCGGAGGCCAGCCGCCGGGCCCAGCGCTCGGCCCGGTCATGGTCCGGGGGCGGTGGCACCGGGGGCGGGCGGTCGCCGAAGTCCCGAAGCTCCTGGAGGTGGCGCAGCGCCAGCACCCCCGACCGCGTCCCTTCGAGCACGGGCACGCCGCAGGCCCGGAGCGCGGCCGCGGCAGGGCGGTCGAGCGCGCTCGGGACGTGGCTCAGGACGCAGACCGGCACGGTCGAGCGTTGCCAGGCTGCCACGGCGGCCAAGCGGTAGGAGTCGTCGCCGTCGAGCTCGGGCACCAGGTCCACGGCGAGAGCCACCGCGTCCACCGCCGGGTCCTCGCCCATCGCCACGGCCGTCTCGGTGAGCAGCTCCTCGGTCGAGCGACCCCGGCCCCAGACGTCGAGGGGGTTGGCGACCTCGAGCCCTGGGTCCAAGAGCTCGGCCAGCCGGGTCCGGGTGGCAGGGGAGAGCTCGGCGAACCCCACGCTGCAGGCGGCGGCCACGTCCACCAGCAGGGCCCGCTCCGCGCCGGAGTCCAGGACGCCGGCGATCCCCGCTGCCAGGACGCCGGGGGCCTTGCGGCGCGCCGGCGCCCGGCGGCCGGCGCAAAGCAGCTCCAAGGTGTCGCACATCTCGTGGAGGTCGGCCACCCGGAGGACGCCGTAGGCACCGAACAAAGCTTCCCAGACGCCGTCGCTCCCGGCCAACGCGCCGGAGTGCGCCGCAACCATCGCCCGTCCCGGGGCCGACATCCCCACGGTGAGCGCCACGACGGGCACGTCCGACGCAGCGGCACGGGCCAGGGCGGCCCGGAAGCGGTCCGGTTGGCGCAGGGTCTCGAGGACGAGGGCGACGACGCCGGTCTGGGGGAGCGTCAACGCGTACTCCAGGTACTCGGCGGCGGTGGTGACCAGCTCCTGGCCCGACGAGACGGCGAGCGACCAGCCGAGCATGCGCTCGGCGCGCAGCAGAGCCGAGAAGGCGGAGCCCGAGTGGGTCACCAGCGCGATCGGTCCGGGCGGCAGGGGAGACGGCTCCAGGTAGCCGATGGCCCGTACGCCGGGGGAGACGAAGCCCATGCAGCCACCCCCGCACAGGGCCATCCCGGCGCCGGCGGCGATGGCCCGCAGCCGGTCCCGCAGGCCGTCGCCGACCGCGCTCCCGTACACGACTGCGGCGCCGTCGCCCCGTCTCGCTGCCCGGTGCAGCTCGTCCTCCAGCCGGTTGTCGCCCACCGCCAGGAGGACCAGGTCGACGGGACCGTCCAGCTCGTCGAGCGTGGCGACCACCGGGCGGCCCCGGATCTGCTGGCCGGCATGTCGGGGATTGACGAGGTGGATGGCCGGCGCGCCGGGGCTGCGCTCGAGCTCGGTGAGCGCCCGGTCGCCGAATGCGTTGGAGGCGCGGCTGGCCCCCACGAGCGCCACCGAGCGCGCCTCGAGCATCCGCACGAGACCCGGCGACGGGCGGAATGGCGCCGGATCGGCTGGTCCTGGCGCCCTGTGGCTCTCGGACACTGCGGTCCGCAGGTCGCTCACGCCGAGGCGAAGAGCCTCCGGGCGCCGGCGAACCGGCCCCCCGAGCGCTGGTCGGCCAGGGCGGCCCTAGCCGCCTGCCATCCGGGGATCCCGCACACCCCACCTCCGGCGTGGGTGGCCGAGCTGGCGTAGTACAGGCCCTGGACGGGAGTCCGGTAGTCGCAGTAGCCGGGGGCGGGCCGCATGTGGAACAGCTGCTCCACCGAGAGCTCACCGTGGAAGATGTTGCCGCCGACGAGCCCGTACTCGTGCTCCATCTCGTAGGGCCCGACGACGTCCCGGTGGATGATCGACCGCTTGAAGTTGGGGGCCAGTGCGTCGTACTCGTCGACCAGCCGGTCCGCGTAGGCCTCGAGCTCCGCCGTGTGCGGCTCGTTCGCCCACGACGCCGGGACCCATTGGGAGAAGAGGGACATGATGTGGGTGCCCTCGGGCGACAGCGTCTTGTCGAACGTGGTGGGAATCACCGAGTCCGAGAAGGGGCGTTCAGCGGGGCGCCCCTCGCGGGCGTCCAGGAAGGCGCGCTCGATGTACTCCATCGACGGGGCCATCTCGACCGAGCCGGTGTGGTGCGGCTGCTGGTGCGCCCCGGGGTTGGCGGTGAAGTTCGGCAGCTCGGAGAGCGCCAGATTGATCTTCACCACCCCGCTGCGGGTCTTCCAGTGCTCCACGTCGCGCACGAAGTCGTCCGGCAGGTTGGCCGAGCCCACGTGGTCCAGGAACGCGGTGCGCGGATGGAGGCTCGTCACGACGACGGGTGCCCGGATCTCGTCGCCTGTCTCGAGCACGATCCCCTCCGCCCGCTGCCCCCGCACGATGGTCCGCGCCACCCGGGCGTTGGTCCGGATCTCGGCACCCAGGCTCTCGGCCGCCCGGCGCATGGCGTCCGCCACTGCGCCCATGCCGCCCTCGGCGAACCCCCAACTGCCGAGGTGGCCGTCACCCACGTCCCCGATGGAGTGGTGGGCCATGACGTAGGCCGTGCCGGGCTCGTAGGGGCCGGCCCAGGTCCCGATCACCCCGTTGACGGCGATGGGCGCTTTGACCTGCCACGACTCGAACCAGTCGTCCAGCAGGTCCGCGATGGACATGGTCATGAGCCGGGTGACGTCGCCGACCGTCCGCACGTCGACACCCCGCTGCCGCCAGGCCATGCGCAGCAGGTCGGCGATGTCCCCGGGGTGCTTGGAACCCACCTTCGGAGGGACCATGAGCAGCATCGGCCCGAGCACGTCGGCAAGGCCCCCGAGCCATGCGTCCCACTTGGGCATGGCCTCGGCGTCCTTCTTCGAGAACTTGGCGATCTCCTCGTGGTTCTTCTTGGCGTCGTCCGACCAGATCATGATCGACCGCCCGTCCGCGAAGGCCTGGTAGTAGGGGCCCATGGGGAACACCTTGTAACCGTGCCGATCGAGCGCCAGGTCCTTGATGATCGTCGGCGGGAGGAGGCTCATCACGTAGGAGAGCCGGGTCACCTTGAACTCGGGAGCGTCCGGCCACGGGCTCTCGGTCGTTGCGGCGCCACCGGTCTTGTGCCGGGACTCGAGGACCACGGTCCGCATGCCTGCCCGGGCCAGGTAGGCGGCCGCCACCAACCCGTTGTGGCCACCCCCGACGACCACCGCGTCGTAGCTCTGTCGCATTGGTCCTCCGATCCGCAGCCCGAGGTGCGGTCGCGACGGACGCGTCCGGGCCTTGTTTGACTGACCGTTCAGTCTAAGCGCTTTGGTAGGGTGGCACAAGCCGCACGCGAGGAGAAGGCACACGAGGAGAGGGCATGGCCACGGTGGAGGAGGAGCCCAGGCGCACCCAGATGCTGGCCGCCGCGCTGGCCGTGATCGTCGAGCGCGGTTTCCCGGACACCCGGATCGCGGACGTGGCCGAGCGGGCCGGGGTGAGCCCGGCGTTGGTCATCTACTACTTCAAGACCAAGGATCGCCTCCTGGCCGAGGCGATGCGGCACTCCGAGGACGCCTGGTATGCCGAGATGCAGCGGCGCACCGAGGCGATCGAGAGTGCCACCGGCCGGCTCCGGGAGGTCGTCGCCATGACGTGCCTGCCGGACGGAAGCGAGGAATTCGACGAGTCCTGGGCGGTGTGGCTGGACCTGTGGTCCCAGGCTCTCCGGGATCCCGAGGTGCGAGCCGTCCGGGAGGAGTTCGACGAGCACTTCCGGGAGACGGTCCGCCAGATCGTCCGCCACGGAACCGATCGGGGCGAATTCCGCGCCATCGACCCCGACGACTTTGCCGTTGCCTACTCGGCCATGCTCGACGGGCTGGCAATCCAGATCGCTCTGTCGGACCCCGTGGTGGGGCCTGAGCGGGCGTTCGACCTGGCGATGCGTGTGGCGGCGGACCAGCTCGGGTTCGACTGGCAGCCGGCGGTCCCCCGGTGGGCTACCCGGAGAAGTACCACGTCATCGGCAGAGGGTTGCCGTACGGGTTGAGATGTGTCCACCCCTTCAAGGTGTTCTTGACCACGATGACTGTGTCCGCAAGGGGCCACCACAGTGACGCAACATTCTTGGAGAGGTAGTTCTCGTCGGCGTAGAGGGACTGGAGGCTCGTGCCCGAGCTGACGCCGGCAGCGCGGATGAGCTGCTGCGCCTTGGGTGTTGTGTACCCTCCTCCCCAGTAATTGCCCTTGGCGAACTGGACGTCCGCGGTGGGAACGATGTCCAGCGGTCCGTATGTCCACATGTAGCCGGAGTACCCGGCGAGGCCGTACTTGCACGGCGGTGTGCTGGGGCAGACGCCGGCGATGGAGAACATCGTGGTCTGGGTCTGGCCGTTGAGCGTGATGTCGATCCCGATCTTCTTGGCCTCGCTGGCGAACGCCGAGACCTGGGCGGCGAAGGCTGTTGTCCCGGTCGCGTAGAGGAACGGGAACCCGAGAGCCTTGCCCTTTCGGATGCCGGCGCCGCAGTCGGTGGGCCCGGTCCCGGGCCGCTCGCAGACGTCGGTGCCGTTGGAACCGGTCTTCCAGCCGTGCTGGGTCAGGAGCCGTCTCGCAGCCGCCGGATTGTAGGGATACGGATCCTTCTTCAATGTCGGGCTGACGTACGAGGATCCCGGGTAGTTGGCGATCGGCCCGTAGTCCGTCAGCCCGTAGCCGTGGAGGGTCTTTGTGATATAGAGCTTCTGTGTGACCAGGTGCTGCAACGCCTGGCGGACGTACAGCTGCTTGACGAGCGGGCCCCATGTTTTAGACGTGTAGCCGAACTCCATCGCCTGGTCGTAGAAGAACTTCCGCGCCTTCACCGTGTACCCGTGGCTCTTGAAGTAGGACGCCTCCTTGGTGTCGCTCAGCGGGAGCCAACCGAATGTGATCGTCCCGGAGCGCAGTGCGTTGATCTCCGAGGTGCCTGTTGTGAAGCTGTAGAGCTTGTAGCCCGCCAGCTTGGGCTTTGTCGGACCGGTGTAGTGCGGATTGGCCGAGAAGGACGCCTGGTGGTTGACGGCGTCGTACGAGTTGATGACCCAGGGGCCGTCCACCGTCTTCCACAGCGGATCGGTGCTGTAGGTGTGGATGTCCTTGGACTGGCCCATCAGGAAGGTGAAGACCTGCTTCGCCCCAGCAGGGGTTGTGGCCGCCCCGTTCACGGGGCAGGTGGCGCACGTCTTGTCCCACGCCTGCGCCGGCAGGGGGTAGATCCACAGCAGCTGGTTGCCGGTGAACCAGGTTGGGTTGTACGCGTGGTTCAGGTGCAGCACGAAGGTGGTGGCGCTCGGGTATGTGACCGACGTGATGTTGTCGGGCATGAGGCCGGGCAGGTAGTCGCCCAGTGTGTGCTTGCCCGCCTTGTCCAGGGCGAAGAAGAACTTGATGTCTGCGGTCGTGACCTTCTGGCCGTCGGACCACGTGAAGTTCGGGTTGAGTGTGATCGTCACGGTGGTGTCCCCGTTGGAGTACACGGGGGGCTTGGCCACCGACAGTGTGTAGTCGATTCCGGTTGTCGAACCCTTGCCGGCGAGGTAGAGGGGCATCCACATCCCGTCGGCCGTGTACCGGTTCCAGGACTCTGTGTTGGTCCCGTTCTCCAGGGGGAGTATCCACGAGAATTGGTTCCCTGTGCCGAGCGCGTAGCCGGCGACGTTGCCCTGGGAGCCCTTTGCCTTGGTGGTTGCGCCGGCGGGTGGCGAGGCCGCCAGACCCGTGGCCAGCAGCAGCAACGAGGCGGCAAGGAGACCCACGCCGCTCCATCGGGACCGAGCCTTCGTCACGTGCCCCCCTTTCGACCCGCGGGTCGCATCGCGTCCAGCCGCTTGCCCGGCACCCTGCACCGGCCCTGGCACCCGCACCGCACCGGCACGCTGCCACCGGTGTAGCCGGGCTGAACGATTGGTCAATAGCTAATCAATTTTGTTGCCACCACGCAACAGTGCGCCGACGGCCGCAGCGAATTGTTCGAAGTTGTCCGTGAAGCGCGAGACGTCCGCGTCGTCGTGCTGGACGGACAGGAGCCACTGCTCGGTCTTGCCCCACGGCGGCAGGAAGACGCCCCCGTTGAGCTGGAAGAGCCAGTGGAGGTGGTTGAAGCGCCCGTCCACGGTCAGGAAGTCCCGATAGTTGCGCACCGGCGTGGTGGAGAACGTAACGCAGCCCTTCGCCCCGGCCGACACCACGTGGGCGGGGAGGCCGTGGCGGGCGATCGACGCACCGAGCTCCCTGGCGACTCGCCGGCGGAGGCGGCCGAGCTCCTCGTAGGCTCCGGCCGTCGCCACCTGCTCCAGCATCGCCCGGGTCGCGGCCATGGACAGGGGGTTCCCGTTGAAGGTGCCAACCATCTCGTAGTCGCCATTGGCCACATGGGCCATGATGTCCCGCGTCGCACCCACCGCTCCGGTGATCAGACCTCCGCCGATGGCCTTGGCCAGGCAGATCACGTCGGGCGTGACTCCAGTGGCCGCGGTGGCCCCCCCGTATCCGGCGGCGAGGCCCGTCTTGACCTCGTCGAAGCACAGGAGGGCGCCGTGGCCCTGCAGCAGTGACGCAAGCTGGGCGAGGTAGCCCTCGTCGGGGTGGATGATGCCGGCGTTCATCATGATCGGCTCGATGATCATGCCGGCCACCGCTCCGGGGTGGGCGTCGAGCAGGTGGGCGACCGAGCCGAGGTCGTTGAAGGTGGCGACCAGGGTGAGGTCGACCATCGCCCGGGGAATGCCGCTGGAAGCGGGGACCGACGCGGGGCATGTGGCGGGCCCGATCCCGTCGTCCTCCTCGGGTGCAACCGATACCTGCACCGCATCGTGGTGGCCGTGGTAGCAGCCCTCCACCTTGATGATGAGGTCCCTCCCGGTGACGGCCCGCATGAGGTGGACGGCGTCCATCGTCGCCTCGGTCCCCGAGTTCGTGAAACGCCATTGCGGCATCCCGAACCGCTCGGCCAGGTGCTCTCCGACGACGATGGCGTCCTCACATGGCTGGGCGAAGTGCGTCCCCCGCCGGACCTGGCGGGTGACGGCCTCCACGATCGCGGGGTGCGCGTGGCCCGCCAGGCCGGCGCCGTACCCGCCGTGCAGGTCCACGTACTCGTTCCCGTCCGCGTCGTAGATCTTGGAGCCGGCACCCCGCTCGATGAAGATCGCCTGGGGACGGGTGATCTGCCAGCTGCTGGTGACGCCGCCTGCCAGGACCTGGCTGGCCCGGCCGTGCAGCGCATGCGAGCACGCCTGCCGCTCGAGTAAGACGCGCTCCTGCTCGTCGATGAGCGCGTCGAGCGAATTGCCGTCGTTTCCCTCGTGGCCACGGGCTCCCTCGTGGCCGGCGGCGCCTGGCGCGGTGGTGCGGTCGAGGACCACGGTCTCGCTCCGTTCCCAGGGCAGCCAGCGCCCTGACTGAACAGTCAGTTTAGAGACCGGCCGCGGCCGGCGCAAGAGCGGCCGGCGCAAGAGCGGCCGGCGCAGGAGCGGCCGGCTCAGAAGGGGGCGAGGGAGGCGTAGCTGGCACGGGTGAGCGGCCCCCGGGTCAGTGTCCCGTTCTCCGTCGGCACGTCGACGGCCTTCCCGTGGATGCGGATCTCCACGGAGCTCACGCCGGGGAACGCCGTCACGGTGTACACGAGCTGGGCCACTGCGAACTCCTGCTGCTTCTGGGCCAGGGTCGTGAAGCTGGACGAGACGTCGATCGTGACGACGGTGTTGACCGTGCGGGCCGGTCCGAGAGGGGCGGCAGAGGACACGGGGCTCTCCAGCCCGTGGGCGGCCTCGCCGTGGGTAGGCCCGGCGTCGAGGGCCCGCAGGATCGTGGTGATGGTGACCGGCGCGGTCACCGGTCGGCTCACCGCCACCAGGCGCTGCGTCCCGGCGAGGTAGACGGTGACGTAGGCGCTCGGCGCTTCCGCCGCCGTGCTCGGGGGAGCCTGACTGGTCAGGCCGTAGGGAACCGAGCTCTTGTTGACGATCTGGGGCGCGGCGTCCACGCCCGTGCCGCAGGCCGCCAGGAGGAGGGCGGCAACCACTGCCAGCACCGGCGCGGCCCACCCACGCCTGCCCCGGCCCGTGCGCAGCGCCCGCACCCCGCCCAGCGGCACGCTCACGGTTCCACCACGGGCAGCTTGACGGTGACCCGGGATCCGCCCCCCGGCCGGTCGCCCATTGCCACGGTGCCGGAATGGAGGCGGACGTGCTCGGCCACGAGCGCCAGGCCCAACCCGGTCCCCTGGGTCGCGCCGCGCCGGCCTGACGCCGCGCCTCGGTAGAAGCGGTCAAAGATCCGTGCCCGCTCTTCCACCGGCACGCCAGGGCCGGCGTCGTCCACCGTGATCGTGGCTGCCCGGCCGTCCACGCCCGCGTCCGAACCCCCGGCTACGCCCACGGCCATCCCCACCGCGCCGCCGCCGTGGGTGTCCGCGTTGTCCAGCAGGTTCACCAGGACCTGGCGCAGCCGGCGCTTGTCGCCGCGCACCACGAGCCGGCCGGCATCGCCAGCCACGGTGACCGGCACGGGGGGCCGGCGGGCCGCGGCCGTGGCGCGAGCCAGGTCAGCGAGGGGGACGTCGGTGAAGTGGACCGCCGCCGCCCCGGCGTCCATCCCGGCGATCTCGATCAGCTCCTGCACGATGCGTGAGAAGCGGTCCACCTCGAGGCGCAGGGTGGTCACGGCGAACGATGCGCCGTCGGGGAGCGAACCGGCGTAGGAGCCCAGCAGCTCGACCGAGGCGCTGATGGTGGTGATCGGCGATCGCAGCTCGTGCGTGACATCGGCGGCAAACCGCGCGTCACGCTCGATGCGCTCCTGCAGCGTGCTCACCATGGAGTTGAAGGACTCCACGAGGGGCTCGAGGTCCGGGTCCGCGGGGACACGCCGGTCGAGCGTTCCGCCCGCGATGTCCGTGGCGGCCAGCACGACCTCGTCCAGCGGGCGCACCAGGCGCCTGCTGGTCCACCATCCCACCAGCGCGCCGCCCACGGTGGTGGCGATGGCGACCGTGGTGAGCACCGTCGCCAGCACGCGCAGCGTCGACGCCAGCTCGGTGAGCGGATGCTCCTCGAAGTACTCCACGCCGATCGACGGGATGGGGACGCCCACCACCAGGGTGGGCGTGCCGTCGAGTGTCACCCGCTGCTCGGCCGTATTGCCGCGGTCCACCGTGCGGGTGAACCCGCGGGGAATTGTCTTGCCGCTCACCGACGCCGAGCTCGAGTACCACTTGCGGCCATGGTGCACGAAGGCCAGCGCGCCGTTGGCCGGAGCGAGGCTGGCCAACGCGTTGCCGATGTGGGCCGACGGAGCGCCCAGCTCCAGCTTGACCAGCCGGGCGTCGGCGTAGGTCTGCCGGAGGATGCTGGAGATCTGCTGGTCAACGAGATCCCGCCGGACGAAGAAGAAGGTGCTGAGGGCGAGGACGGCGGAAACGAGGGCGGCTCCGACTGCGAGCGCCACGATCACCTTGGCGTGCAGGCCGAACCGGCGTCGCCGCCGGGCGGTCACGTCGGCGGGACCAGCTTGTACCCCAGGCCCCGCGCGGTCACGATGAGCTCCGGGCTCGACGGGTCGCGTTCGATCTTGCCCCGCAGGCCGCTGATGTGGAAGTCCACCAGGCGGTCGTCGCCGAAGAAGTCGTAGCCCCAGACCCGGTCCAGCAGCTGCGCCCTGCTCACGACCCAGCCGGGCGATGCCGCGAGCTCGCACAGGACCCGGAACTGGGTGACGGTGAGGGGCACCTCCTCGCCGTCGCGCCGGACGACGCCGGCCTCGCGCTGGATCTCCACGGTCCCGAACCGCTGGACGGAGGCGTTGGAAGAGGTTCCGCCAACCCGGCGCAGCATGGCCCGGATGCGCGCGCAGAGCTCCTTGGCGACCACCGGCTTGACGACATAGTCGTCGGCCCCGGCCTCGAGTCCGGCCACCACGTCGTACGTGTCGCTGCTCGCCGTGACCATGGC
Organism: Acidimicrobiaceae bacterium; assembly: GCA_027306755.1. Lineage (GTDB taxonomy): Bacteria > Actinomycetota > Acidimicrobiia > Acidimicrobiales > RAAP-2 > JAJYVT01. Next base: position 19,513 of record DAHUZE010000075.1, read on the forward strand.
GATCGGCACGTCCGTGTCCCGCCGGATGGCCCGGGTGACGGCAAACCCGTCTATGCCGGGCAGCCGCAGGTCCACGAGCACCATGTCGGCACCGTGCTCGTGCAGGGCCTGGAGCCCTTCCTCACCGCTGGCGGCCTCTTGGACGTGGAAGCCCTCCTGGCGCAGCGACACCGCCAAGATGCCCCGCATGTGGTCGTCGTCCTCGATGAAGAGGATCCGGCGACCCGAAGACGGGTCCGCGGGGCTCACCGGGCGACGGGTCCATCGGGGAACATCTGTCACATGAGTGTAACAACGATCGGGCGGGAATCAACAAGGAATCAAGAAGTCGGCCGGCACGCTGGCAGGAAAGCGGTGGGGCCGCGCATCTGGAAGGAGGGTGCAGGTGGCGAGTGTGGTGGACGATACGCAGGTGACGAAGGCAGTGGACGGTCGGGGGGTAGGAGACGTGCCCACGAGGCAGGGCTCGGCTGCCGACCGCTCCTTGGAACCCGGCCGGGGCGATCGGGCCGCGGGCCCGGCATCGAGGAGCCGGCGACCGGGTGGGAACGTGCCCCTTGTGGCGCTGGTGGTCGCCGCGATCGCGCTGGGCCTGGCCGGCGTGGGGCTGGGCGTCACGTCCCTGGCTGTGCACCGCACCCCGGCTACGGGTGCAACCGGCGCTTCGGGCGCCCGCGGGTCCCAGGGCGCGCAGGGACCCCAGGGACCCCAAGGCCTCCAGGGGCAGACCGGGGCCCGTGGCCCCCAGGGGGCCAACGGCGCGACCGGTCCGGCGGGGCCGCGTGGCGCGACGGGTCCCGCGGGCGCGACGGGGAAGCAGGGCCCGGCAGGGACCATCGCCGGCAGCAGCATCGCCAGCTCCGCGGCCCAGCGCACGGCCGCCGGCGCTCCGGTGGGCACGACGCTCACGGCTACTGCCACCTGCCCGGCAGGCGGTGTCCTCCTCGGAGGGGGTGCCCGGCTGTCGACCGCCACGGCCAAGACGACAGCGGCCAAGGCCACAGCCGGGAAGGCCGCGGCGCCCAAGTCGACAGGCACGGGATCGTCAGGCGCAACCTCGCCTGCCGCGGGCTCGAGCGCGGCGGCCGCTGCCGGATCCGGGTCGCCGGTGGAGCTGCGCTCCAGCTACCCGATCACGAACGGCTGGCGGGCCGTGGCCGTGGTGAGCGGCACGCTTCCCGCCGGCCAGCAGATGGTCCTCCAGCCCTACGCCGTCTGCGGCAAGCGCTAGGAGCGGGGGTCGGGGCACCTCTCCCGCGGGCGCGGCCCGGCGGTTCCGCCCCAGCGTCCTGCGTGGAGACGATCCGACCGGGCGGGCCCGGCGCGGTCCAGGGACGCTGAGCGGCGGTCCGACCCGTCGGGTCGCCCGATGGCCACGGCACCGAACAGGCGCCACTCCGATGGGGCGCCCACCGCTGCCAGGACGGAGTCCTCGTTGCGGAAATTGCCGAGGAAGCAGGCCCCGAAGCCGTGGGCCGTCACCTCCAGGAGGAGCGTCATCACCCCGAAGGCGGCGTCGGCCACCCAATAGGGGACCGGCCATGTGGCCGTTGCCGGACCGCCCCCGTCCGGGTGCTTGTCGGGAGCGCCGTAGCGACGCTGGTACGCCGCCGGTGAATAGAGGCTGACCGCGACCGCCGGCGCCCGGGAGAGGCCGGGCCACCGGCGGGAGCTGGCGCGCCACTCGGGGTCAGTGGCGGCGAGCCAGTACCGGGAGGTCTCCTCGGGTCCCTCGAGCGCGATCCACGCCGTGCCCCGGCTGTTCCCGGCGGTGGGCGCCCGGAGGGCGGCACCGACCATCCGGTCGACCAGGCCGTTCGGGAGCGGCTCGCCGGCAAAGCTGCGCACCATCCGCCGGCGCACGACGGCTGTCTCGAGGTCCATGGGGCAAGTCTGCCGGGCAGGAGCCGGGCCCTCGAGCGGGCGGTGGGGAAAGTTGACCTGACTGGTAAGGTATTGACGACCAGAGAGGACCCGAGGGAACCAACCGCCGGGTCGTGGAGGTGCCGACTGCGATGACCACGCCGAGGGAGCTGCTGGCACAGGTGAAGGCCGCCATCGTGGAGGTCTCTCCAGAGGAGGCCGAGGCGCGGCTCGGCCAGTCGATGTTCCTGGACGTGCGCGAGCCCGATGAGTACCAGCAGGGGGCGGTCCCCGGCGCCGTGCACCTGCCCCGGGGAAACCTGGAGTTCGGCGTGGAGGGGCGGCTGCCGGACAAGTCGGCCCCGGTGGTCGTCTACTGCGCAGGCGGTACGCGGTCGGCCTTCGCCGCCAAGACGATGAGCGACCTCGGCTACGAGGACGTGGTGTCGATGAGCGGCGGGTTCAACCGGTGGAAGGACGAGGGGCACCGATGGGAGGCGCCGCGCACCTTGACGCCGGACCAGCGCAACCGCTACCAGCGCCACCTCCTGCTGCCCGAGGTCGGCGAGAAGGGCCAGCTCGAGCTGCTGGATTCCAGGGTGCTGCTCCTGGGCGCCGGCGGCCTGGGCTCGCCCGCCGCGATGTACCTCGCCGCGGCGGGCGTCGGCACGATCGGCATCATCGACATGGACGTGGTCGACGAGTCGAACTTGCAGCGTCAGATCCTGCACAACATGGACCGAATCGGTGATCGCAAGGTGGACTCGGCCAAGAAGACGCTCACCGCGCTCAACCCTGACGTCACGGTCGCCACCTACGACGTGCGGCTGGGCGCGGACAACATCTTGGAGATCATCGACGGCTACGACCTGATCGTGGACGGGACGGACAACTTCCCCACCCGGTACCTGGTCAACGATGCGTCGCTCCTCAAGCGGATCCCGGTCGTCCACGGTTCGATCTTCCGCTTCGAGGGCCAGGTGACGGTGTTCGATCCCTACAACGGCCCGTGCTACCGCTGCCTCATCCCCGAGCCGCCGCCGGCGGAGCTCGCCCCGTCGTGCGCCGAGGCCGGCGTGCTGGGCGTCCTGCCCGGCATCGTCGGCTCGATTCAGGCCATCGAGGCGATCAAGATGCTGCTGGGCCTGGGCGACCCGCTGGTGGGCCGGCTGCTCGCCTACGACGCGCTGGAAGAGCAGTTCCGCACGTTCAACGTCCGGCGGGACCCGTCGTGCCCGGCGTGCGGGGAGGGGGCGGGCGAGATCGTCATCGCCGAGTACGACGATCTCTGCATGCCGCATCCGCGCTGATGCCTGGTGCGCCCCGCGCCGGCTGATGCGAGGGCGCACGCCGGCAACCTGAGGGCACGCCGGCCACGCAACGCGATCGCCGCCCGACCGTGCCCGGTCGCAAACAACTCGATCACCGGAGGTCCGGGCGGTACAGTCCCGGCCAACAGAGACGTGGCAGCACGCGGTCAGCCCGGGCGGGGCGAGTGCGAGGGAGGTGCATGCCATGCACGTTGTGCGGGTGGTCGGGACCGTCGTCTCCACGGCGCTGCTGACCGTGTTGGCCACGGTGGTCCCTATGGCCGCAGCAGGTGGCCAGGGCCCGTCGGCTCGGACCACCGCGCAGGAGGCGGGCGCAGGCGCGTCACCCGCGGGGTGCGCGAGACCGGCTGCCCCTGGGCACGCTCGGTGCTACCTGTCGGTTCAGCGGGCGGCGGCCTTCACGGGGGCCAATGCCCCAGCGTGCCCGGTGGACGTCACAGCGGGGTACACCGCGTGCAACATCCAGAGCGCGTACGGGCTCGCCGCGCTGTCCAAGCACGACGGGAAGGGAACGACCGTGGCGGTGGTGGAGGCCTACGACGACCCGAACGCGACATCGGACCTGGCGGTCTACCGCGCCACATCGCACCTGCCGGCATGCACCTCGGCCAGCGGCTGCTTCCAGAAGGTCGACCAGTCCGGCGTCCAGGCGACATACCCGCCGGCCACAGCCGGATGGGCACAAGAAGCATCCCTGGACCTGGACATGGTGTCCGCGGTCTGCCCGAACTGCCACATCCTTCTCGTGGAGGCCAGCTCGAGCGGCTTCGGAGATCTGACCGCGTCGCTGAACGAGGCGGTGGCCCTGGGGGCCAGGGTGATCTCCGACAGCTGGGGCAACGGGGAGCTCGGGGGCGAGACAGGGTGGGACGGCAGCTTCGACCACCCCGGCGTGGCGATCACCTTCAGCTCGGGCGACGGCGCCTACCAGGGGGGCGTGCAGTACCCCTCGGCATCCCCCTACGTGACCTCGGTGGGCGGCACGGAGCTGACTCCGGGGACCGGCGGCAAGGGCTGGACCGAGGCTGCATGGGTGAACGTCCAGAGCGGGAGCCCGCCCACCCAAGGCTCGGGGAGCGGGTGCTCGGCCTACGAGCCGAAGCCGGCGTGGCAGACCGACACTGCGTGCCCGAGGCGCATGACCGCCGACGTGAGCGCCGTGGCGGCCAACGTTCGCAGCTACGACACCTACCAGGCAAGTGGCTGGTACTACTCCTTCGGGACGAGCGTGTCCTCGCCCATCGTCGCCGGGATGTACGGGTTGGCCGGCAATCCCGCCGGCAACGGCGTCCCGGCCTCGGCGCTCTACGGCGCCCCGGCGACCGACTTCCACGACATCACCGTGGGGTCCACCGGGACCTGCACCCCGCCGGCAAGCCACCGGTACTTCTGCACGGCCAAGAAGGGGTATGACGGGCCGACCGGCCGAGGGACTCCCAAGGGGATCGGCGGGTTCCTGGTGCCCGCGACCCCGCCCGCCAGCGTCTCGTCGGTGACGTTCTCCGGGTCCGCGGCCAGCCCCACGATCACCCTCGCCGGTGCGAACTTCGGCCCGTACCCCCCTATCGGCCAGGCAGCGGGATGCAGCACGCCGGGGGACAACTACGGAACGACCGGCCTCAACTTTGCCGACACGACCGGCGGATGGGAGGCCGGGCAGGACGGCGACTGCATCGGCATCGCGGTCAGCGCATGGTCGAGCAGCTCGATCACCTACTCCTTCGGCTCGGGATACGCCACGTACGGCACCGTGGCCGATGGCGATGCGTTCGCGCTGGAGGTGGAGGGGACGTCGGTGTCGGGGACCGTGAACGGCCTCACCGGTTGAGGCCGCGTCCGGGGGCGGGGGCCGCGGCCGGAGGGCCCGCCCGGGTTCCCGCCGGCCTATGGCGCTGATGCCTGAGCAGATCCTTTTACAGAATTCTTTTGCGTGGTTCAGGGAATTCTCAAAGGTTTCCAACTGGAATCCAAGGTTCGGCTGCCACGCTGGTGCCCATGTTCCCGGCGCCTCTCACCATCCCGACGCGGGCACCGCGGGCACTGTGGCTGATCCGCCACGGAGAGAGCACGTGGAACCAACGGGGGTTGTGCCAGGGGCAGCGACCTGGGCCACGACTCACGTCCCGCGGCCGGCACCAGGCGGACCGCTGCGCTGAGCGTTTGATCGGCGAGCCGATCGGCCTGCTCGTGAGCAGCGATCTGGAGCGGGCCTTGGAGACCGCCGCCCCGATAGGCCGGGCACTGGGGCTCGTCCCGCTGCCCGACCGCCGGCTGCGGGAGCGAGCCCTGGGAGCAGCTGAAGGCGAGCCGATCGCATCGCTGGGCACCGACCGCTCCGGGGTCGCCGGGGGTCGGGTGGTCGACGCCGATGCGGCGCCCGAGGGAGGGGAGTCGGTGCGCCAGCTCTACGACCGGGTGACGGCGTGCGTCGCCGAGCACCTTGGGCGCGGCGACGGCGAGCTGGCGCTGGTGTGCCACGGCGGCGTGGTACGGGTCCTGCTGGCGTGGCTGTCGGGCACGGGGCCCGAGGCCATGGGCTGGCCCGAGGTGCCCAACGCCGCTCCCGCCCGGCGGATCGCCACCGCCCCAGCGGGCCAGGACCAGAGCGCCCCAGACCACGAGCAGGAGGAGCACCGATGAACGACACCGCACTTTCGTTGCCAACCCGGAGCGCCAAGCCCCGGACGAGCGGGATCACCATGGTGGTCGACGGCGGAGTCCCCTTGGGGACCCTGCGGGACATCGTCGCCAGCGCGGGGGAGTACCTGGATTTCGTGAAGTTCGGGTGGGGGACGGCGGTCGTGTCCGGTGAGCTGCCGGCGAAGATCGAGCTGCTGCGGGCGAACGGCATCGAGTTCTACTTCGGGGGACCGCTGTTCGAGAAGCACGTGCTCCAGGGACGGTTCGACGACTACCGGTCGCTGTGCCACCGCTGGTCCTGCCGCTTCGTCGAGGTGTCCAACGGGACGATCGATCTCTCCAACACGGAGAAGGCCGGGTATGTCCGCAAGCTGGCCAAGGAGTTCGCGGTGATCTCGGAGGTCGGGTTCAAGGATGCCGATCGCTCCGACATGCTGAGCCCCAGGCGATGGATCGAGTACGTGGAGGAGGACCTCCTCGCCGGCGCACGGCTGGTGACCCTGGAGGCACGGGAGAGCGGCCGCTCCGGCATCTGCCATGCCGACGGGCAGCTCCGGGTGGGACTGGTGGAGGAGGTGGTGGCCGAGCTTCCGAGGGACCTGCTGCTGTTCGAGGCGCCGACCACCGCCCTCCAGGCGCACATGGTCCGGCGGATCGGACCGAACGCGAACCTGGGCAACGTGCCGCCCAATGCCGTGCTGGCGCTGGAGACGCTGCGTCTCGGTCTCCGGGCCGACACGCTCACCGAGTTTGAGGAGCCGCTGGACGACGAGGGCGCAGCCCTGGCGGAGCTGCGGGCGGCGGTGCGGGTATGAGGGACACCGGCGACGTGTTCCACCTGGCGATCCCCGTCGGGGACCTGGACGGGGCCCGGCACTTCTACGTGACACTGCTGGGATGCAAGCTGGCTCGCAGCTACCCCGACCGCATCACGGTTGACTTCTTCGGCGACCAGCTCGTGTGCCACTTGAGCGAGCCCGAGCCCCGGCACGAACCCCTTTCCCTCTATCCCCGCCACTTCGGCGTGACCTTCCGTCGCCGCAAGGACTTCCGGCGGGTCCACCAGCTGGCCGAGTTGCGCAAGCTTCCCTTCTTCCGCGATGTTGCCGTGCGGTTCGAGGGAACGGCGGAGGAGCACTCCACCTTCGTCCTGCGAGATCCGTTCGACAATTTGCTCGAGTTCAAGCACTACGGCGACCCGAGGATGATGTATTGAGATGACCGTGCGAGAGCCGAAGGGGGGCGCGAGCCTGCGTGCCGGCCCGCTGACGTTGGGCGAGCTGATCGCCGCGCAGTCCTCGGTTGCGCCCCACCGCGTCTACATGGAGGCCGCTGGTGGGGGCCGCCGGGTCACGTACGGGGAGCTCCACACCGTCTCGGAGCGTTGGGAGGCATTGCTGCACGACCTCAACGTGCCGCGCGGAGCGCGGGTCGGCATCGCCGTGGCGGACCCCGTGGACTTCGCCCTCGTGTTCTTGGGCGTCGTTGCCGCCGGACGCACTGCGGCCCCCATCGACCCGGCCGCCACCCCGCCCGAGGTGGGCGCAGCCTGTGGCCGGATCGAGCCCCGTCTGGTCGTGTCGGACCGCCCAGGCCCGGACGGCGTACTCGAGTGGGTGACCATGCCCCCCGGTTCGTTCACGTTGAATGACGGCACGTCCGAGGAGCAGGGCACCCGGGCGGCATCCCGTGGGGAAGGGGTTCTCGAGAGCCCCGCCGGCGGAGTGGTCCTCTCCACGTCGGGCACGACCGGGGTTCCCAAGGTCATCCACCTGGACCAGGCCGCGCTGCTCCATGCCGCCGGCGCCGTGGCCGCCAGCCAGCGCCTCGAGGCGAGCGACCGCGGCTTCAACCCCCTCCCGCTCTTCCACATCAACGCCGAGGTCGTCGGCCTGCTGGGCACGCTGACGGCGGGCGCGGCGCTCGTGCTGGACGACCGCTTCCACCGGCGAGGGTTCTGGGAGCTGATGCGCCGCCACGGGGTCACCTGGATCAACGCCGTGCCCGCGGTCCTGGCCCTGCTGGCCGATCTCCAGGACGGGGAGTCCGTGCCGGACGGTATCCGGTTCGCCCGCTCCGCCTCGGCACCGCTTCCCCTGCCGGTGCTCGACCGCTTCGAGCGCAGGACGGGGATCCCGGTGGTGGAGACGTACGGCATGACGGAGGCGGCGAGCCAGATCACGGCCAATCCGGTGGACGGCCCGCGCAAGCCGGGTTCGGTCGGGATCCCGGTGGGGGTGGACGTCCGGATCGGGTCGGCCCCGGCTCCTCCCGCGGTGGTGGGGGCGGTCGGCATCCGGGGTCCCAGTGTGATCAGGGCCTACGCGGCGGGAGGCTACGAGGACCGCGTCAGCCCTGAGGGCTGGCTGGACACCGGGGACCTCGGGTACCTGGACGAGGACGGCTACCTGTTCCTCGTGGGCCGGGCCGACGACGTGATCAACCGGAGCGGCGAGAAGATCTACCCGCGGGAGGTCGAGGACGTGGTCCTTGCCGATCCGGCCGTGTCGGCCGCCGCCGTGATCGGGTCCGATCACGAGGTTCTCGGATGCGTACCGGTTGCTTACCTGGTCGTAGACGGTGTGCGGGGTCCGGACGACGTGCGGCTGGCCGAGGCGGTCGTGGCCCGGGTGCGGGAGCACTGCGCCTCCCAGCTCTCCCGGGCCAAGCGCCCGGTTGCGTTCCACGTCGTCAGCGCCCTGCCCCGCGGGGCCAATGGCAAGGTGCGGCGGCATGCCGTCGCGGGAGGGGCGCCGATCTTCTCGCTGCCGGCGCAGTGAGCGCGGGGCCGGTCGCGACCGGGCTGCCCGGGGTCGCGCACCCCACCCCGCTGCGATCCGGAGCCCGAGAGGGCCGGAAGAAGAAGCGGCTCGATCACGTGGACGCCATGCGCCCCGTGAAGCAGGCCGGCGTGGTGTCAACCCACTCGTTGCTGGCGTTCGCACCCGCAGCGGCCCTTTCGGTGGGTGGAGCGTTGATGCTCCTGCACGTGACGAGGGAGGCGTTCCTCTTCATCTCGGCGTGCATGCTCACGTACGGCTATCAGGACCTGACCAGGATCGGCTACGGCTACTTCTATCGGCGACGGGCGGTGGCCGTAGCCCTCCCGTACGCCTGCTGGACGCTGATCTACTTCTGGTTGACCTTGCCGGCGGGTTTGACGCCCTGGAGCGGGATTGCCCACTTCGCCTACCTGTTCGGCACCGGCTACTACCAGCTCTACTACCTGGTGGTCATCATGCAGTTCTACCTGGTGTTCCCGGCGCTCTTCTGGCTGGTCCGCAAGGCCCGGGGACACCACCTCGCGCTGGTGCTGGCGAGCCTGGCCGTGCAGGTGGCGGTCACCAGCCTCATGCACTGGAACGTGCTCCCGCCCCAGATGCGGGGGTTCTGGGCCACCCGCGAGATCGTCTCCTACCCGTTCTACCTGGTGTCGGGAATGGTGGTGGCCCTGCGACTGGACGCGGTCCACCGTTGGGTGTGCCGGCACGGCTGGCGGATATTTGCCGCCACTGTGGCGGCAGCCGTCGTTGCCGAGGCGTGGTACGTGGCCGCCGACCGGCAGCTGGTGGGGTGGCTGGGCTCGGCGTCGGATCCGCTGCAGCCCATCGTGATCCCCTTCAACATCGGGGCGATCGCCTGCCTGTACCTCTTCGGTGTGTGGCTGGTGGCGCCCCGGCGTTCCCGCAGGATCCGGGTGCTGGCCCGATCGGGGTCCGACAACTCCTACAGCGTCTACCTTGCGCAGATGGTGTTCGTGATGGCGTTGGAGGACCTTTCCTACCGGTCCCTTGACCGCCTGGTCCCGTGGCCGGTGGTGGCGGCGGTGGGGGTTGCCGTCGTGTTCCTGGCCTGCGTGCTGCTGTCCAGCATCCTGGCCCGGACGCCGCTGTCGGTCGCGCTCACCGGTCGGACCCGGGAGCGCTGGGCGACCTGGTTGCCCGAGGAGTGGCGCCGGACGCCCCGGCGGTGGCCGGCGGGCCACGTGGCGTCGCCGATCGACGAGGACGAGCGGGCGCCCGGCTCGCGGGGCTCGTGGATGAGCGAGGCGGCCGGGGCGGCCCGGGGATGACGGGCGGGGGTGCCCAGCCCGAGAGGGAGGGGAGGACGGGCGACCCCGCCGAGGCCGAACCTGGGATCACGAGCGGCGCCGAGCTGCCGGACCAGCCGGCCCCGGAGCGCACCCGCTACTACCTGCGGGCCTTCGACCTCTTCCGGGTGATCGCCTTCGTGGGCGTGGTGGCGCAGCATGCGGTGCTGTGGCCGGTGACGCCGGGGAGCCCGATCGGCTGGAGCCTGGTCATGGCCCTCCATGCCACCCGCAACGTCTTCTTCTTCCTGGCGACGCTGGTTGCCGTCTACAGCCAGCTGGAGCGGCCACGTTCGGCCGCCAGGCTGTGGGTCCGCCGGATCGGCACCGCAGTCGTGCCGTACCTCGCCTGGACGATGATCTACTTCTGCTATTCGGTCGCGACGACATCGGGTGCCGCGGCCCGGCCGGCCCCAACCCTGTGGACCGACCTCTACCGCGGCTATTACCAGCTGTACTTCCTGGTGGTCCTGTTCCAGGTGTACCTGGTCCTGCCGGGCATCGTCTGGCTCGTCCGCCGCACCCGCGGCCACCACCACTGGGTGTTCGCCGCCAGCCTGGCCCTCCAGCTGGCGATGATGACCCTCTCGCACTACTTCAGCTTCTCCGCCGGCTTCTGGCACGGACTGCGGGCCGTGGACCTCGCACTCATCACATCGAGGCTGATCGTCGGGTACCAGCTCTACGTCGTGGCCGGCGCGCTGGCGGCCGGGCACCTCGGAGAGGTCCACCGGGTGCTCGATCGGCACAACGGAGCCGTCCTGGCGGGCTTCCTCGCCATGCTCGCCGTGGCCGAGGGTTGCTACGCGGCCGGCCTGCTGCAGGGGCAGGCGCCGGGCCACGCGTCGGACCTCTTCCAGCCGGTGGCAGCCCTGTGGTTCCTGGCCGCCTGCTTCGGGCTGTGGGCGGTGGGGATCCGGTGGGCCCGCCGTGGAGCCACCCGCTCACCCACCCGGCTCGACCGGGCGGTGACCTGGGGATCCGACGCGTCGGGGGGTTACTACCTGTCCCACGTGCTGGTGCTCCAGCTGATCTTCCTGGGCCTCGAGCACATTGGCCTGACCGGTCCGTCAACCTGGGGTGCGACGAGCGCGGTCCTTCTGGTCGGCACGCTGGCGGGTTCGGGAGCCCTCGTCGCCGGGCTGTGGCGGACCCCCCTGCGCACCGTGCTCACCGGTCCGGACCGGAGCCGCCAGCGGCAGGCCTACCCGGCGTTCCCGGCCCCGGATCAGGCGCCGAGCACGGGGCCGGCGGTGATGGCGGCGGCCACGGCGTCGGCGATGGCCCTGTAGCCGGCGACGTTGGGGTGCAGGTTGTGCTCGGGGGTGCACATCCAGGTGAGCGCGCAGGTTTGGGCGACCCCCTGGGAGACCGAGCCGTGGCGGGCCGAGGAGACCCGGGCCCGGCTGTCTGTGTGGTAGGCGCCGGGAACGTTGGCCACCAGCGCGCCGGCGGCGGTGTAGATGGCGGCGAGCTCGTTGTTCAGCTTGTCGATCACGATCTCGCTGGCTCGGGCGAACGCCGCCTGGCCCCGCAGGAACTCGGCGAGGTAGGGGTCGCTGTGCTCGAGCCCGACGATCGTCAAGTGCGGGCCGCCGGCCGCCCTGAGCCGGGCCAGGATGGCCGGGAGGCTCTGGCGGACCTGCTGGAGGCCCGCGCTGACGCACGCTTGGTCCACCACGTCGTGGCGGAGGCACGGCCAGACGTCGTTGAACCCGAGGTCCACGGTTGCGAGGACCGTCCGGCCGGCCCGCTGGCGAAGGAGCTGGACCGCTGTGGCCACCTCCGAACCGGCCGGGTACCGGCAGCTGTGCCCCTTGCCTGCGCTCGAGATGCCCGGAAGTCCCGGGCTGACCCCGGTGAGCGCGGCCACCGAGGTGATCCCCGGGCAGCCCAGCTCGGTGAGGGCGAGGCCGGGCCAGCGGGACTGCTCGGTCCGGACCAGGTCGTTGGCGTACCCGCTGGTGGTGGGCGCGCCGTGGTGCAGCCCCGGCAGCGGCTGGTACCCCACGGCCTCGGACGCGCCCACGGCGATGTAGTACGAGGGGGCGACGGTGTTCACGCCTGATCGCAGGGCGCCCGCGGCGGGCGCGCCGGCAATCGCGGCGACGCCAGCGCCCATGGCCGCGGCGAGCGCGGCGGACGCCCCGATCCGAACGGCACTCCCCACGATCCCCATTGGCGAGAACGGTAGCGGCGCACGATGAAGATTCCATTGCGGGGGAGGCGCCTCGCGCCGAGGCTCCCGTAGCCTGGGGATCGTGGAGCCCACCTCAGGCCGCCGGACGGACTCGGGGATCGGCGTGCGATCGGTGTACACCGCCGAGGACCTCGGAAACTGGGACCCTGCGAGCAAGCTCGGGTTGCCGGGGGCCTTCCCCTACACCCGCGGCGTCCATCCCGAGATGTACCGCCGCCGGCTGTGGACGATGCGCCAGTACGCGGGCTTCGGCACCGCCGAGGCCACCAACGAGCGCTTCAAGTTCCTCCTGGAGCACGGGCAGACGGGCCTGTCGTGCGCCTTCGATCTGCCCACCCAGATGGGTTACGACTCGGACCATCCCCGGGCCGAGGGCGAGGTGGGCAAGGTGGGCGTGGCCATCGACTCGCTCGCCGACATGCGCCTGCTCCTGGCCGGCCTGCCTTTGGACTCGGTGACGACCTCCATGACCATCAACGCCACCGCTGCCGTCCTGCTCCTGCTCTACCAGCTGGTCGCCGAGGAGCAGGGGGTGCGGGCGGACCAGTTGGGGGGGACCATCCAGAACGACATCCTGAAGGAGTACGTGGCCCGGGGAACCTACATCTACCCGCCCCGCCCCTCGATGCGGTTGATCGTGGACACCTTCTCCTACTGCCGCGAGCACCTGCCCAGCTGGAACACCATCTCCATCTCCGGCTACCACATCCGGGAGGCGGGCTCCACGGCCGTCCAGGAGGTGGCGTTCACGCTGGCCGACGGCATCGCCTACGTGGACGCCGCCCTTGCGGCGGGACTGGACGTGGACGACTTCGCGCCGCGGCTCTCCTTCTTCTTCAACGCCCACAACAACCTCTTCGAAGAGGTGGCGAAGTTCCGGGCCGCCCGGCGGATGTGGGCCCGCATCATGACCGACCGGTTCGGGGCGCGCAGCGAGCGGTCCAAGGTCCTGCGGTTCCATGCCCAGACGGGAGGGTCGACCCTCACCGCCCAGCAGCCCGAGAACAACATCGTCCGGGTGGCGGTGCAGGCGCTCGCCGCCGCCCTGGGGGGGACCCAGAGCCTGCACACCAACGGGTTCGACGAGGCGCTCGGGCTTCCCACCACCCGGGCGGCGAAGATCGCCCTGCGGACCCAGCAGATCATCGGCCACGAGTCCGGGATGGCGGACACTGCGGACCCGCTGGGCGGGTCCTACTACGTCGAGCGGCTGACCGACGATGTGGAGGCGGCGGCCATGGCCTACCTGGAGCGGATCGAGCAGATGGGCGGCGCCGTGGCGGCGATCGAAGCCGGCTTCCTCCAAGGCGAGATCGACGCGGCGGCCTACGCCTATGCCAAGGCCGTGGACGACGGGGAGAAGGTGGTCGTGGGCGTGAACCGCTTCGTGGGCGACGAGCTCGAGGCGACCGAGGTGTTCCCTGTGGACGCCGCGCTGCAGCAGGCGCAGGTGGACCGGGTTGCCCGGGTTCGGGCCGAACGTGATCCGGCCGGGGTGGAGGCCGCGCTGGCCGACGTCCGGTCCGCCGCCCGAGGATCGCAGAACCTGCTGGTCCCCATGAAAGACGCGCTGGCGCGCATGGCCACGCTCGGCGAGGTGTCCGACGCCCTGCGGGACGAGTGGGGGGTGTACAGCCCCGGCTCGTAGCCGGGCTTGCAGGCCGCGTGCGGCCGGCCTTCAGCGGTCCAGGAGGTGCTCCCGGATCTCCGGCCTGGTGGCCGCGTCGATGGCCGTCCAGGCCAGGGCAACCGCGCCGTCACGGACGGCACGGTCCGCCGACTCGGTCACGCAGGCCGCGGCAAACTCCTTCTGGTGGTTGACCGCGCCGTTGGCGTCGATGCCGATGAGCGGGTGGATGGTGGGCACCGCCAGCGAGACGTTGGCCATGTCGGTTGACAGCGTGGGTGCCGGCGTCCCGTCGTCGTCCTCGTGGAACCGCCGGCCCAGGGCCTCGGCATTGGCCCGGTAGGCGGCCAGGAGCAGGGGGTCGCTCTCCATGTGGGAGTAGACGGGCGAGAGCTCCTCGAAGCTCACCCCGGCCCCTGAGGCCAGGGCCCCCGCACGGAAGCAGTCCCGCACGCGGGGGTCCAGGCGGTCCAGTCCGGGCAGCGTCCGCGAGCGGCACATGAAGCGGCCCCGCACCCGGGCCGGGATGACGTTGGCCGCAGTTCCCCCCTCGAGGACGGCCCCGTGCACCTGGTCTCCGGGGTGGAGGTGCTGGCGCAGCAGGCCGATGCCCACCTGGGACACCGTCATGGCGTCCAGCGCGTTGACGCCTTCCCAGGGCGCGGCGGAGGCGTGCGCCTCCTTGCCGGAGAAGGTGACGTCAAAGTGGGAGACGGCGAGGCAGGCGGCGGCCAGCCGGTCGCCGGGCCAGGGGTGGACCATCATCGCCGCGTGGACACCGTTGAACGTGCCGCGCTCGAGCATGGTCACCTTGCCCCCCGACCCTTCCTCCCCGGGCGTCCCGAGGACGATCACGGTGAGGCCGGCTTCGTCGGCCACCCGGGCCAGGGCGGTCCCGGCCCCCACGGCCGCCGCGGTGATGATGTTGTGGCCGCATGCGTGGCCCACGTCCGGGAGCGCGTCGTACTCGGCGCACACGGCCACCACCAGCGGGCCCGAGCCGGCCCGGGCAACGAACGCGGTGGGGAGCCCCGCGTCGCCCCCGGTCACTTGGAAGCCGGCTCCGGCGTCCCGCAGGACCGCCGCCACCACGGCGGCGGACCGCTCCTCGCGCAGTGACAGCTCCGGATTGGCGTGCAGGTCGTGGCTGAGGCCCACGAGCGTGCCGATCTGCTCTTCCACCGCCGACGCGGCCCGCTCCTTGAGGGACGCGGGGTGTCTCACTACTCGATCACGGCCACGACGTCGCCCCCGCCCACGGAGTCACCGGGCGCCACCCGTACCTCCGAGACGACCCCGGCCCGCTCGGCGTTGATGGAGTTCTCCATCTTCATGGCCTCCAGGATGCAGATCGTCTGCCCCGCCTCCACGGTGGCGCCCGCGCTCACCAGGACCTTGACGATCGTCCCCTGCATCGGGACGGTGACCGAGCCGGACCCTGATGCGGCGCCGGCGCTGTGGGCGTGGCGCTGGCGCGGCTTGGGCGCTCCGCTCCCGGTCGCCCCGCCAGCTCCGCCCGCCGCGCCCGCTCCGGGAACCGGGCCGGCCGCTGCGGCGGGGACCCACAGCTTGACTGCGTACCGCCTTCCGTCCACCTCGGCCGTCACCTCGCGCAGCACGCGCTCGCCGCCGTCGGCCGGCTCTCCGGAGGCGCCCTCCCCTCTTGCGGCGGGCGACGCTCCCGCGCCGGGCCCGGCGCGCAGCCCGGAGAGATCCAGCGTCTCTTCGACCCATTTCGTCGAGTGGCGCGCTGCGGCGAAGTCCGGATGCTCCAAGATGGCCCTGTCGGCCGGGATGGTGGTGGCCACTCCCTCGATCCGGGTCTCCTCCAACGCTCGCAGCATGCGGCGCCGGGCGAGGTCACGGTCCTCGGCCCAGACCACCAGCTTGGCCACCAGGTTGTCGTAGTACTGGCTCACGGTGTCCCCGGCACCGTACCCGGCGTCCAGACGGACCCCGGGGCCCGCAGGGGCGTCGAAGGCGGTGATGGTCCCCGGGCACGGCGAGAACCGGCCGCCCGAGGGGTCCTCGGCGTTGATGCGCACCTCGATGGCATGGCCGCGCCGCTCGATGTCGTCCTGGCCGAAGGGCAGCCGCTCGCCGGCGGCCACCCGCAGCTGCCAGGCCACCAGGTCGAGCCCCGTGACGAGCTCGGTCACCGGGTGCTCCACCTGGAGCCGGGTGTTCATCTCCAGGAAGTAGAACTCGCCCTCCTGGTAGAGGAACTCCACGGTGCCGGCGTTCACGTACCCGCACGCGGCCGACACCCTGACCGCGGCCTCGCCCATGGCCCGGCGCACCTCGTCGGGGAAGGCGGGGGCAGGTGACTCCTCGATCAGCTTCTGGTGGCGCCGCTGGGCCGAGCAGTCGCGCTCGCCCAGCCAGAGCACGGTGTCGTGGGTGTCCGCCAGGACCTGCATCTCGATGTGGCGCGGCCAGGACAGGTAGCGCTCGACGTACACCTCGGAGCGGCCGAAGTAGGCTTGGGCCTCCCGCTGCGCGGACTCGAGCGCCTCCGCCGCCTCCGCCGCCGCGCGGACCACCTTCATCCCCCTGCCCCCGCCGCCGAAGGCCGCCTTGATGGCCACGGGCCAGCCGAGCTCCTCGCCGAACGCCACCACCTCATGGGCGCCCGTGAGCGGCTCGGACCGCCCTGGCACCCCGGACACGCCGGCCTGGGCCGCGGCCAACCGGGAGCTGATCTTGTCGCCCATGACCTCCATGGCCGCCGGGGGAGGCCCTATGAAGACGACGCCCCCGGCCGTGACCGCCCTGGCGAAGTCCGCGTTCTCGGAGAAGAAGCCGTAGCCCGGATGCACCGCGTCGGCTCCGCTCCGCTCCACTGCGGCGAGGATCGCCTCGGTGTTCAGGTAGCTCTCGGCCGCCGTCTGGCCGCCCAAGGCGTAGGCCTCGTCTGCCATGCGGACGTGCATGGCGTCGCGGTCGAGGTCGGAGTAGACCGCGACCGTGGCGACGCCGAGCTCACGGCAGGTCCGCATGACACGGACCGCGATCTCCCCCCTGTTGGCGATGAGCACCTTGTCCAGCACGGTGCCCACACTTGCACGCCGCTTAGGGTGACGACCAATGACCGGAGCCCTCTGGGACGTGCGGCGGTTCGCCACGGTGCGCTCCACCAACGACTGGCTCCTGGCTGCGGCCCGCAGCGGTGGCGCGTCCGGGATGGTGGCGGTGGCCGACCACCAGGACGCGGGGCGGGGACGCCTGGGGCGGCACTGGGAGGCGCCCCCGGGCTCGAGCCTGCTCGTTTCGGTGCTGCTGCGCCCGGTGGCGCCTCCCGGCGAGCTCTACCCGGTCACGGGGTCGGTGGCGCTCGCCGCCGCCGACGCCTGCGCGGCGGTGGCCGGGGTGACGCCAGAGGTGAAATGGCCGAACGACCTGCTCGTCGGCAACCGCAAGTTGGCCGGCGTGCTGGCCGAGACCGATCCCGGGGCGCCCGGGGGGCGGCCGGGTTCCGTGGCGGTCGTTGCCGGCCTCGGGTGCAACGTGAACTGGGACGGCCCGCCGGGGGCGACCTCGCTCCGCCGCTGTGCCGGGCACGACGTGGACCGCGAGGCGCTCCTGGCGGCCTACCTGGAGGCGCTCGGCCGCCGGGCCGGCACCCTCGACGATCCTGCCGGCCGCCGGGCCATCGTCGACGAGCTGCGGTCCCGCTGCGTCACCGTGGGGAGGCCGGTCCGGGTGTCCCTGGGAGGGGGCGCGAGCGCGGGAGGGGCGCACGAGCTGGTCGGCACGGCGGCGGCCATCGACGATGTCGGCCGTCTC
Source organism: Acidimicrobiaceae bacterium (assembly GCA_027306755.1). Lineage (GTDB taxonomy): Bacteria > Actinomycetota > Acidimicrobiia > Acidimicrobiales > RAAP-2 > JAJYVT01. The sequence goes on from DAHUZE010000075.1 coordinate 37,050, forward strand.
GTGGTGGAGCACGGCGGCCGCCACACGGCCGTGGCCGCCGGCGACGTCGTCCACTTGCGCCCCGAGGAGGCACCTGGCGTGGCCGGTGGGGCGCCCCGCCCCGCTTCCGGACCGCCGCCGAAGCCCGGATAGGCTTCGCCAGCCATGCGCATTCTGGTCACCGGCGGTGCCGGCTTCATCGGGTCCAATTTCATCCGCTACTGGTGCGAGCAGCACCCTGGTGACCGCGTCGTGGCCTATGACGCCCTGACGTACGCCGGCAACCGGGAGAACCTGGACGGCCTGGATGCCGGCTTCGTCCAGGGGGACGTGTGCGACCTCGAGGCCGCCCAGCGGGCCATGGACGACGAGCAGATCGACACGGTCGTGCACTTCGCCGCCGAGTCGCACAACTCGCTCGCCATCCTGGATCCGGCCCGGTTCTTCCGCACCAACGTGCTCGGGACCCAGGCGCTGCTCGAGGCGTCCCGGCGCCACGGAGTGGCCCGGTTCCACCACATCTCCACGTGCGAGGTCTACGGGGACCTGGACCTGGAGAGCGACGAGCGGTTCACCGAGGAGAGCCCCTACCGGCCGCGCACGCCCTACAACGCCTCCAAGGCGGGAGCCGACCACGCCGTGCGGGCCTACGCCGAGACGTTCGAGCTTCCCGTCACCATCACCAACTGCTCCAACAATTACGGCCCCTACCAATTCCCTGAGAAGGTCATCCCCCTGTTCACCACCAGGGCGCTGGGCGACGAGCCGCTGCCGCTGTACGAGTCGACGCAGAACCGACGCGAGTGGCTCCACGTCCTGGACCACTGCCGGGCCATCGAGGCCGTGCTGGCGGGGGGCCGCGTGGGCGAGACCTACCACGTGGGGAGCGGCGTGGAGGCCACCATCGAGGAGATCGCCGACGCCGTGCTCGCCGGGCTGGGCAAGCCGGCCTCGCTCAAGCAGATCGTGCCGGACCGGCCGGGGCACGACCGCCGGTACCTGCTGGACACCACCAAGATCCGGGCGGAGCTGGGCTGGGAGCCGTCGATCGGCTTTGCCGCCGGGATGGCGGAGACCGTGGCCTGGTACGCGGCCAACCGCAGCTGGTGGGAGCCGCTGCGCGGGCGGTCGCCGGTGGTCGAGACGGGCTGGGCACGGTAGGCGCTGCCGTGCATGTCCTCATCACCGGGGCGGGAGGGCAGCTGGGAAGTGATCTGGTGCAGGCCTTCTCGGGGGAGGTCGCCCCCGGAGGTCGCCGGCGCGCCCTCTTCGGCCCCGAGGGGCCCGGGCCCGGCGTCCGGGTCACGGCGGCCGACCACGCCTCGCTGGCCGTGGAGGACCGTGAGGCCGTCCTGGAAGCGGTGCACGGGCTGCGGCCCGATGTGGTCGTCCACGCCGGGGCGTGGACCGCGGTGGACGCATGCGAGCTCGACCCGGACCGGGCCTTGCGGGTGAATGCACTGGGGACCCGCCACGTGGTGGAGGCCGCGGACCGGGTGGGCGCCCATGTCGTGTACATCTCCACGGACTACGTGTTCGACGGCTCGCTGGGCCGGCCGTACACCGAGTGGGACGACCCGTGCCCGGTGTCGGTCTACGGCCGGAGCAAGCTGGGTGGCGAGCGCGAGTGCCCGCCGGAGGCGACCGTGGTCCGCACCTCGTGGGTGTGCGGCGCCCGGGGCGCGAACATGGTGAAGACGGCCCTGCGGCTGGCGGCGGGCGGCGGGCAGCTCCGCTTCGTGGACGACCAGACGGGATCCCCGACGTTCACCGCGGACTTGGCGGCGGCCGTGGTGACGCTGGCCCTGGACCGCCGCCCCGGCCGGTACCACGTGACCAACCAGGGCACCACCACCTGGTACGGGTTCGTGCGCGCCGTGCTGGAAAGCGCCGGGCACGATCCGGGGCGGGTGCTCGCCGTCACGACTGCCGAGCTGGACCCCCCCCGTCCGGCCCGGCGCCCGGCCAACTCGGTGCTCGACAATGCCGCCATGCGCCTGGGCGGGATCCCGCTGCTCCCGCACTGGACGGACGCCCTGGGACGGCTGCTGGGCGCCCTGGGGCGGGCATGACGCACGGGGCGCCGAGCACGGTGGCCGTCATCGGCGCCGGATACGTGGGCCTCCCCACGGCCGGGGTGCTGGCCCGCTTCGGCCACTCGGTCGTGTGTGCGGAGCGCGACCCGGGCCGCCTGCACCAGCTGGAAGCCGGCCGGTCGCCCATCGTGGAGGCAGGGCTCGCCGAGCTCCTGGCCGAGGGGCGGGCCGCCGGCCGCCTCCGGTTCGTGGGCTCGGCCGCCGAGGCGGTGGAGGGCGTGTCCTTCGTGTTCCTGTGCGTGGACACCCCCCAGGCGGACGACGGGTCGGCCGACCTCTCGGCGGTGGAGGCCGCGGCGGCGGAGATCGCCCCCCGGTTGGCGCCCGGAGCCGTGGTGGTGGACAAGTCCACCGTGCCGGTGGGAACGGCCACGCTGGTCACGCGGATGACGGGCGCCGTCGTGGTGTCCAACCCCGAGTTCCTCCGGGAAGGGACCGCCGTGCGGGACAGCCTCCGGCCGGACCGCATCGTGGTCGGGTCGTCGGACCAGGACGCGGCTCGCAGGGTGGGGGAGCTCTTCGCGGGTACCGGTGCACCGCTGATCGTCACCGACACCGTCACCGCCGAGACCATCAAGTACGCATCCAATGCCTTCCTGGCCACGAAGCTCAGCTTCGTCAACTCGTTGGCGGCGCTTTGCGAGTCACTGGCGGCCGACGTGCGCGACGTGGCGCTGGGGATGGGATACGACCGCCGGATCGGCTTCGACTTCCTGCGGCCAGGTCCCGGGTGGGGCGGGTCGTGCCTGCCCAAGGACACCGCCGCCCTCCTCCACATCGCCGGCGCGGCGGGCTACGACTTCCCCCTGCTGGGAGCGGTGATCGCCGCCAACGAGGAGGCGCAGGAGCGGGTGCTGGCCAAGGTGGAGGCGGCAGCCGGCGGATCCGTGGCAGGGACGACGGTGGCGGCGTGGGGGCTCACGTTCAAGGCGGGGACGGACGACCGCCGCAGCTCGCCCGCAGTGGCCGTCGTCCAGCGCCTGGTTCGCTCCGGTGCGGCCGTCCGGGCCTTCGACCCCACCGTGGACCCGACCGCCGCCGCCCGGGCGCCCGACCTCGCCGGCGTGACCGCCTGCCTGTCCGCCTACGAGGCCTGCCAGGACGCCGTGGTGCTCGTGGTGCTCACGGAGTGGGAGGAGCTCCGGAGCCTGGACCTGGAGAAGGCGGCGGGGGCCATGCGCGAGCCGGCGATGGTGGACGCCCGCAACCTCTTCGATCCTGCATCCGCCCGGCGGGCGGGCTTCGCCTACGACGCGATCGGCCGCCGGTGAGGGTGGTCGTGGCCGGCGGCGCCGGCTTTCTCGGGTCGCACCTGTGCGAGCGCCTGGTGGCCCGGGGCGACGACGTCGTCTGCCTGGACGACCTCTCGACCGGGTCCGCCGGCAACCTGGCGCCGTTGGGCGACTGCGCGGCGTTCTCCTTCGTGCGCTGCGACGTCAGCCGGCACGTGCCGGTGGAGGGCGCGGTGGACGTGGTGTTCCACCTGGCCAGCCCGGCCTCGCCCCCGGCATACCTCGCCCATCCCTTGGAGACGCTGGCCGCGGGCAGCGAGGGGACGCGGAGGCTGGCCGAGCTGGCGGGGGCCTCGGGGGCGCGCTTCGTGCTGGCGTCCACCAGCGAGGTCTACGGGGACCCCGACGTCCATCCCCAACCCGAGCGGTACCGGGGGAACGTGGACCCCGTGGGGCCGCGCAGCGTGTACGACGAGGCCAAGCGGTTTGCCGAGGCGCTCACTATGGCGGCCCACCGGGCCAGGGGCGTGGACGTCGGCATCGCCCGGATCTTCAACACCTACGGGCCGCGCCTGTCGTCGGGTGACGGGCGCGTGGTGTCCAACTTCTGCGTCCAGGCGCTGACCGGCCAGCCCCTCACCGTGTACGGGGACGGCAGCCAGACGCGCAGCCTGTGCTTCGTGAGCGACCTCGTGTCCGGCCTGCTGGCCCTGGCCGGCGCCACCGGGCTGACCGGGCCGGTCAACCTGGGCAACCCGGACGAGCGCACCGTGGGCGAGCTGGCCCGGCTGGTGGTGAAGCTGGCTGGCTCCTCGTCGCCCGTGGAGCACCGCCCGCTGCCCACCGACGACCCTCGCCGGCGCTGCCCGGACATCACCCTGGCCCGAGGGTCCCTGGGATGGCAGCCGGCCGTGACGTTGGAGGACGGCCTGGAGCTGACCCTCGCCTGGTTCCGGCGCCACATCGGGGGCGCCGGTGGTTGAGCGCGTGGCCGCGGTGGTCGTGGACTACGAGGCCGGACCGGTGCTGGGAGAGTGCGTGCGGTCCCTGCTCGCAGACGGCGTCGGCAACGTGGTGGTGGTGGCGAACGGTAGCCCCGGCCCGGCACACCGGGCGCTGGATGGGCTGGAGGTCCCCTTGGTCGTGACGGGTCGCAACGTCGGCTACGGAGCCGGCGCCAACCGCGGTCTGGCCGTGAGCGGCTCGTCCGACTACGTCCTCGTGTGCAACCCGGACCTGCGGGTCCACCCCGGTGCGGCGACGGCGTTGTGTGCGGCCCTCGACGCCCATCCGACGTGGGCCATCGTGGGCCCGCGGGTCATGGACGCCGCCGGGGTCGTGTACCCCTCGGTTCGCCGCTTCCCGTCGATGACGGACGCCGCCGGGCACGCCCTGCTGGCGCTCTTCTGGCCTGACAACCCGTTCAGCCGGCGCTACCGGCCGCCCGACGCCGGGGGCACCGGCACGCGGGCGGTGGACTGGGTATCGGGCGCGTGCTTCTGCGCCCGGCGGTCGGCGATGGAGGAGCTTGGGGGGTTCGACGAGGCCTATTTCATGTTCGCCGAGGACATGGACCTGTGCTGGCGGGCCCACCGGGCCGGATGGGGCGTGGGCGTCGAGCCGTCGGCGGTGGTCACGCACATCGAAGGGGTCTCGCGCCGCCGCCACCCCTACCGGATGCTCCTTGCCCACCACCGCTCGGCGCTCCGGTTCGCCGCGCGGCGAGCCACCGGGCCTGGCCGGGCCGCCCTGCCGCTGGCCGCAGCCGTGCTGGGCGCCCGCCTCCTGGCCGCCGTGGCCGATGAGGCGGTGCGGCGCCGTCGCGGCGCTGAACAATAGAAGCGGGGAAGAAGCGCCCCAATTTGCACTAAAATTTCCGTGCTATGGGCGGACCTGCGTGGCTGAAGATCACCATGGTCTTGCTGGCCGTGCTCGTCGTCGGGACCATTGGTTGGACCGTCAAGACTCGAAACCATCCCGCGGGTCATACACGGACTTCGGCGTTCGGCCATTCTTCGACCGGTGCTCCCCGGCACGGCCGGAGCGCCCGGAGCGCCCGGAGCGCCCCGAGCGCGGGCGAGCCGTCCGGGCCGCCCGCTGCGCCCCCGCCGCTGAGCGAGGGGGTCACGGTGCGCGGCACCCAGCTCATAGACCGGTCCGGGAACGTCGTGCGGCTCGAGGGCGTGGACGTGTCGGGAACCCAGTCCGCCTGCGTGGCCGGGACGGGGTTCGCGACAGGGCCGCTCGATGCCTCGGAGGCCGCGGCCATCGCCTCCTGGCACATGAACGCAGTGCGTGTGCCGCTGAACGAGGACTGCTGGCTCGGCATCAACGGCGTGGACCCGGCATACGCCGGAGCCGGTTACCAGCACGCCATCGAGCAGTGGGTGGCGGACCTGAACGGCGCCGGGCTCCTGGTCATCGTCGACCTGGACTTCGTGGCCCCGGGAAGCGACCTGGCCAAGGCCGAGTGGCCGATGGCGGACGAGGACCACGCACCCGCCTTCTGGTCGAGCGTGGCTGCGGCCTTCGCGTCCGATCCGGGGGTCGTCTTCGACCCGTTCAACGAGCCCTATCTCGGCGGCAACCACCCGACCGCAGCAGACTGGAGCTGCTGGCTCAGCGGGTGCGTCAACGCCACGCCGATCGCCACAACGACGGCCAAGGCCCTCCCGTTCGGGTACCGGACCGCCGGCATGCAACAGCTGGTGGACGTCATCCGCGCTGCCGGTGCCCGCCAGCCGATCATGCTCGGCGGCCTCAACTGGTCCGGCGACCCCTGCGGAGTGCAGGACGCCGGGCCGCCCACGACCACCTGCCCCGAGGTTAGGGACCTCCCGTCGGACCCGCAGCACCAGCTGATCGTCGACTTCCACACGTTCCTCCCCAACAGTGCCTGCAAGACCCCGGCCTGCTGGACGGCGATGGCCGCCAGCATCGAGAAGGCCGGCCTGCCCGTCGTCACGGGCGAGTTCGGGGAGAAGGACTGCTCGGCCGCCTTCATCGACGCCTACATGAGCTGGGCGGACTCCGAGGGCATCTCGTACCTGGCATGGACCTGGAGCGTGAACAGCTCGCAGCCCTGCACCGTGGGCAACGGGCGCTCGAACCACTACCTGCTCCAGAGCTGGGCCGGCCAGCCGAGCACCCTGGCCCCCGACGGGCAGGCGTACCAGGCGCATCTGCAGCAGCTCTACGAGCAACTGCTGAACCGAACGTGGCGGGCACGCCTGGAGTGGTGACCGGCGGTGCGGCGCCGGTGCGCCACGCCGGCGCCAGGGGCCTACGATCGGGGCGGGCTGCGTGCGGGTCTGTGGTTGCAAGTCGAGGCCAGTCGCAGGCGAAACGACCCACGTAAGGCAACTCGTGGTTGCCGAGCATGGTGCGACTTAGGGGTAAGCCCTGCCCGCCCCATCCCCCGATCCTCGGGGGAGGGGTGGCGACGGGGGGACGCGGCCGCTTGCGGCGCGCCGCAGGGCCGTCTTGACGGTCGCCGGCGCCCGGGCTGCCAACCCTGCAGCAGGCGAGTGTGGGGCCAAAGACCAGGTCAGCCGCACGCAGCCCGCGCCAGATGGTTTGCCGGCCCGCCCGGGCGGCCCGCAGTGAGGGCCTCCGGCAGGCGGCGACCGGTAGCATTGGCGACCCATGTCCGTGTTCACCCGAGTGCTGCGCGCCGGAGAGGGCAAGAAGGTCCGGCGGCTGGCGGAGATCGTGCCCGCCATCAACGAGCTGGAGCCCGAGATGGAGGCGCTCTCCGACGGGGAGCTCCAGCACAGGACCGTTGAGTTCCGCGATCGGCTGGCCGGGGGCGAGACACTGGACGACCTCTTGATCGAGGCGTTCGCCGTCGTGCGCGAAGCCTCCTGGCGGGTGCTCGGCCAGCGGCACTTCGACGTCCAGCTCATGGGGGGCATGGCCCTGCACTTCGGGTGGATCGCCGAGATGAAGACCGGCGAGGGCAAGACGCTGGTGTCCACCCTGCCCGTGTACCTCAACGCCCTCGGCGGCAAGGGTGTCCACTTGGTGACCGTCAACGACTACCTGGCGACCCGGGACGCCGAGTGGATGGGCAGGGTGTACCGCTGGCTCGGGCTCACCGTCGGGCGGGTGGGGCCCGACGTCACCGACCCCGCGGAGAAGCGGGCGGCCTACGCGGCCGACGTCACCTACGGCACCAACACCGAGTTCGGCTTC
>DAHUZE010000081.1 GCA_027306755.1 Acidimicrobiaceae bacterium
GGCGGTGACCTTGCGTGCGTGCATGCGGGCGACGAGCTCGCCGGCGTCCTCGTGGGCTCGCACGGTCGCTGGGCCGGGGCGTATGGCATCGGGGATGTCGGCGCCGGGGAGGTGCTCCTCGTCGTGCTCGGCTACGGGCAGGACCTCGAGGAGCTGGGCCACCAGACGGCGGACGTCGTCTCGACGCAATGAGTCGGCCATCGGTCAGGTTCCTACCCGGCCGTGAGGGCGTCGACGATCTGGTCGACCGAGGGAGCCCCCGCGATTCCGGTCTCGGTGCGGTAGGTGCGGCAGGCGAACGCCGGAAGGCTTTCTCGAAGGACGAAGGGGTCTTTGCCGTCGATGAGCAGGGTCGGCGAGCCGTGAAAGCCGCGCCGCCTCGCGTCGTCTGGGTCAGCGACCTCTTCGACCACGACTCGGGGTGCGGGTCCGGGGAGCAGTGCGAGGGCGTCGGCGAGCCGCTCGCGGACGAGGGCCACGTTCGGGCATGCGGGGGTGTGCAGAATGGTGATCGTTTCGGCCACGGATCGACCCTAAAGCCTCCCCTGCAGGGGAGACTCAAGGGCTAGCGTCATGGTGATGGCGATGAGGATCGGGGAGCTTGCCGAGCGGGCTGGGACGTCGGTGAAGACGATCCGCTACTACGACCGCATCGGCGTGCTGCGGGCCAGCGAGCGTAGCGAGTCCGGCTACCGTCTCTACGGCGAGGACGCTCTTGACCGCTACCGGTTCCTGCGCGCCGCCCAGGCGATCGGGCTGCGCCTCGGAGAGATCCGGGAGATCGTCGCTCTTCGGGACCGGGGCGAGACGCCGTGCGGCTTCGTGGTGGACCTGATCGGCCGCCGGGCCGCCGAGCTCGATGCCCGGATCGCCGAGCTGGTGGCGCTGCGTGACGGACTGCGAAGCCTCGACCGGCGAGCACGAGGCCTCGATCCCCGCCGATGCGACCCGATGCTCGTCTGTCACGTCATCGATGCAGGGGCATGACGCCAGCGCGCCGGCTACCAGTTCCTGCACGCTCATGCAGGAGCTGAGCGCCTACATCGAGCGGTCCGCCAAGACGCAGGCTGAGGCGGCGCGTCGCTTCGGCGTGACGTCGCCGCGCGTTTCCGATCCTCACTCGGGGAAAGATCGACCTGCTCAGCATCGACACCCTTGGGAACATGCTCTCTGCGGCCGGGCTGCACCCCGACCTCCGCTCGGCGGGCCCTTGGCGATTGCGGCAACGATCGCCGGTCTCCTGGGTCCTTGGCCTCGGGCAACAACGACTCGGGCTCATGCAAACCGTCACCAACGTCGAGTGCGTGTCACCTGTCCACGCCGTTGGAGGTGGTGGGGTTGCTCCTTGTGGTCGTCGGCCTCGTCGGCGTGCTGGAGCAGCGAGGGCGAGGCATCGACGCTGAGCCCTCGAACTGTGGTCAGGCGAGGCGCCCCGGTCGTAGCGGGGGTGATCCCACAGCCCGGCGCGCTCCAATGATGGCCGGCACTACTGCCAGGCTCGCAGGGGGTCCGGTTGCGGCATTGGCCGGCTCACCGGGGTCGCTCCTGTTGCGCCCGGCGGCTGCTTGGCTCGAGATGCAGCGCCGACGGCGGTGTGCCCAGGGACAACGCTGGCGACGGTCCAAGGCCCCCTGCCGCCTGCTCTCGATCGGGTCAGCCGAAGAACTGGCGCACCCGGTGCACGATCCACCATCGGTGCCTGCCTGTGGGCGCGCTGGCAGGGAGCGAGTAGAAGCGCACAAGCGCGATCCCGGATCCGGTGCCGCATCCGGTGCAGACGGCAATGATGGAATGTGTCGAGGTGCCGGCATGAGCGCAGAGCGCACCGACGAAGGCAGCGAGGATCCCGCCGAGGTATGGGAGGGCGCGGCGCACTACTGGAACCACGACGTGATCGTCCCGAACCACGATCCTGTGCCCCACGACGCCACGGCAGCAATGTTGCTCGCAGTTTGGACATCTATCAATGGGTGTGCCATATCCAGTCAGCGCTGCGAGACCGTGCCCAGTCGACGCGCGGGACCTGGACGGCTCCGCGCTGACCCGGGACCGGCGCGCGCACCTCCTCTGCTCGTCGCGCCGCCGGCCACCGGGGGCGGCGACCGTGTCCGCGTGCATCGCCGGCCGGTGGCCGTCGCTACGTCTGCCGCCGGCGTGGCGGTCGCTGCCTTGGCGCTCACCGTCTTGGTGGGATCGCCGGTCCCCGGGGCACACCAGCGGCTCCCATCTGCTGCAGCAGCGGTGCTGCACGATGCGGCACGGTCCGCGTTCCGATCGGCCACCGTCCGGCTCGCTCCCGGGGGCACCCGTCCCGTCGTGGACTCCACCCCGGCCTTCCGGGCAGAGGTGATCATCGATCCGGGCACCGGTGACGTGCTCGCTCAGGAGACGGTTGTCGCCGCGGCAGGTGCGCCCAGCTCCTGACCGTTCCTCCCCGAGCGGGCCGGTGGCCCCGCCGGCCTGCCCGGTATGGTGTTCGACAACTTGCCTACGCCGGGGAGGACACGAGTGCCAATTCGCCGCATCGACCACGTCCAGCTCGCCATGCCGCCCGGACGCGAGGACGAGGCACGCACCTTCTACTCCGGCCTGCTGGGCATCACCGAGCAGGCGAAGCCCGAGCACCTGGCGAAACGGGGCGGCTGCTGGTTCGAGAACGGCGACCTGAAGGTGCACCTCGGCGTGGAGGCGGACTTCCGCCCAGCGCGCAAGGCACATCCCGGGTTCCTCGTGGACGACCTGGCCGAGCTGGTCGTCCAGCTCCGGGCTGCCGACGTGCCGGTGCGCGACGACGAGCCGCTCGAGGGCTGTCACCGCGCGTACGCCGACGATCCCTTCGGGAACCGCATCGAGCTCCTGGAACCGATCGGCCCGGCGCGGCCACATCCGGGCCTAGGGGTGGCCTAGGGGACCCGCCCGGAACCCCGGCGTCGGCACCCGCGTAACGCGCCCCCGGAAGGAGCCGTTGCCCGAGCGGTGCACCGGGTACGAAGGCAGCCTCGTGAAAGAGTATGGGCTATGCGAGCTCGGCCCCGGCATCATGGCCGGCTGGCGGTCATCGTGTTCACCATCGCGACCGTGGCGTCGGCGTGGGCAGCCGAGCCGCTTTCCGCCGGGGCCTCCACAGCGTCCGGGTCGTGGCCCTATCCGAATGGCACACTCGCCAACGGGCGCGTCGCCGTTGGCTCGACGATCTCGCTGGCGAACGTGGCCACGCTGAAGAAGGCGTGGTCGTTCAGGCTCACCGGGAAGGGTGCCGCCACAGTCGGGCACTACGGCTCGCTGGCGGCCAACCCGATCGTCGTGGACGGCACGGTCTACATCCAGGACCTCCGATGCGACGTCTACGCGCTGTCTCTCTCGACCGGTGCGCTCGAGTGGGAGTACAAGGTGGGACAGCCGGAACGGAGCGGTCCGGGGCCCAACGGCGTTGCGGTGGCCGGAACAGCCGTGTACGGCCTGGCCCCGACCGAGGCGTTCGCCCTCGACGCCAGGACGGGGAAAACGATCTGGGTCAACCGCAAGCTCCTCACCAAGGGAGAGGGCACGTTCGGGATCCAACCTCAGGTGGCAACAGGGAGGATGTACCTGGCGAGCCAGTACGGCACCGGGCCGGGCGGCGGAGTGCTGATGGCGCTCGACGCGAAGACGGGCGCCCTGCTGTGGAAGTTCCACACGACCACCGGCTACTCGCCCGGCGTGAAGGCGCTCGGGCTCGGTGCGGGTGGTGCGTGGGAGACGCCGCTCGTGGGATCCGACGGCACGGTGACCTTCGGCACCGGCAATCCGTACCAGCGTGCCGTCGAAGCCGTCCGTCACCCGGCCAGGCAGCTGTACACCGACAGCGACGTGAACCTCACAGCGGCAACCGGAAGGCTTCGCTGGTACTACCAGGGAGTTCCCAACGACTTCTTGGACTGGGACATGCAGACCTCGCCGATGTGGGCGACGGCACGGGGGGTTCCCGTCGTCATCGGGAGCGGGAAGATGGGATACGTCTACGAGATGGACGCCGCGACGGGCAAGCTCGTGTGGAAGGCGCCGGTCGGAAAGCACAACGGCCACGACAACCTCGGCCTTCTCGCACTCGAGCACCAGAGCAGGCTGCGCGCCCCCTTTACGACCATGCCCGGCAGCTTTGGCGGGGTCCTCACGAACCTGGCGGTGTCAGGCACCACGGTCTACGTCGCCACCCTCGACCTGGCGATGGCCGAGCGGACGTTGACAACAGTTACCGACACCGTTCCCAAGTCCGCCCCTTCGGGCGAGATCGAAGCGCTCAGCCTCACAACCGGGAAGGTGGAATGGGACACGGCGGTGCCCAGCCTGCCGCTCGGCGCCGTCACGGTCTCCAACGACCTCGTCTTCACCACGCTGTTCACGGGAGAGCTGATGGCGCTCAACCGGACGACCGGCGCCATCGCCTACCGCCAGAAGCTTCCCACCTCGACCAACGCGCCCCTCGCCATCGCCGGCAATACGGTGATCGTTGCTGCCGGAGGCCTGCGGACGAGCACCAAGGCGAAGGACGGGCATCCACAAGTGATCGCCTACCGGCTGCCTTGATCCCGTGAGGGGAGGAGGCCTTCGGGTGCCCCGACGTCATCAGTGACGGCGAGGTGCTGGAGGACGACCCGCCTCGCAAGCTCGTCCAGACGGAGCGGGACGGCGCCGGTGGCGGCTGGAGCGAAGTCCTCGGGATACTTCAAGACCCCAGCTCGAACCCGGCAGCCGCTGCCCGTCCGGAGCGGTCCAGGGTCGGGGCGGCGGGCGGGCTGGCGGGCGGCTCAGCTGGCGGGCGGTTCAGCTGGCGAGCGGTTCAGCTGGCGGGCGGGCTCAGCTGGTGCGCGGGCCGGCAAAGATCAAGCAGCCCCTCGGTCCGGTGCCTCCGGCAACCGCCGCACGATCAGAACCTGTGAACGCGACGCAGATCCGGTTCCCCAGCGGCGTGATGCGGAGCCCGTCCAGAGCTGTCCGGCCGTCATGGGCCTGCCACCGGGGCGCCGTAGCTCGCCACCAGCCCCGCTCCCATCGCCGCCAGCTCCGCCCGGACGTCCTCGGGGGCCCGCACCGTCACCAGCGGGCCGAAGCCAGCCAGCTCGGCGGCCGCCGACGCCGCGCTGGCGAACCGGATCGTGACGCTGACGCTATCTCCGCTGGCGGCACCCTCCTCAACCGGCCACCAGCTGCCGATGGTGGCCCTGAGCCGCCGCATGGCCACCAGCGCCACGTCGGCGTGGACGACGGTCGGCGAAAGCACCCGGCCGGCCACGTCCCGCTGCACCTCGGCCCAGGCCCGGGCCAGGTCGAAGTCCGCCGGCCGGTCCACCGGATCGTCGGTGACCGACACGGACCGCATCCGCGACACCCGGTAGGTGCGCAAGCCCGAGGGCGACGTCGCCAGCAGATACCAGACGCCACGCTTGCAGACCAGCCCGTGGGGGTGGAGGCGGCGCGCCTCTACCGGGCGGCCAGGCGGCTCGTAGTCCCCATCCACCTGCCGGCCGGCAGTGACGGCGGCGCGCAGCGTGTCCAGCACATGACCGTCCTCGCTCCCTCGCGGCAGACGCCCGCCGTCGGAGCCTCCCCACCGCGACGGGTCCACCAGGATCGTGGCCGTCGCCGCCTCCGCCTGCAGCCGAAGCGCATCGGGGAGTGCGGCCACCACCTTGCGCCGAGCCGCCGCCAGCCAGCGGCCGATACCGGGGCCGAGCGCCTCCGCTCCGGGCCCCGTGGCCAGGAGCAGGGACTGCGCCTCGTCCACGGTGAGGCCGGTCAGGTCGATGCGATGCCCTCCGAGCAGCTGCCACCCGCCGCCCCGGCCCCGCAGGGAGTAGACGGGCACGCCGGCCATCGACAGGGACTCGAGGTCGCGCCGGATGGTCCGCTCCGAGGACTCGAGCTGGGCGGCCAGCTCGGGGACGGTCATCCGGCCGCGCGCCTGGAGGAGGAGGACGACGGCCACCATGCGGTCCGCTCGCACGGTCCGACGGTAGTCCGCAAAACTGGCCGCGAGATGACCTGTTTGATGGCGCACACTGCCTCCGGCACCGTTCCTCGGCGCCCGCGAACGAAAGGACCGTCCATGTCAGACCTGGCCCATGCCCACGGGGACCACCGGGAGGCATTGCGCAGCGCCTATGCCAACGCCGCCGCCGTCGTGGCCGGTGTGCAGGCAGACCAGCTCGGTGGCCCCACCCCCTGCCCGGACTACGACGTGGGCGCGCTGGTGGACCACGCGGTGGGGGCCGGCTGGAGGATCGTCAGCCTCGGCCGGGGCGAGACCCCGACCGGGGACGAGTTCCCCCACGTGGAGCTGACCGACGCGCCGGACCAGCTGCGGACGGCATCGGGTCAGGCAGCGGCGGCGTGGGCGGACGACGCCCGCCTGGCCGATACGGTCACGATGCCCTGGGGCGAGACCTACACGGGCCAGGTGCTCGTTGACATGTACCTGTCGGAGTTGGCCGCCCACGCCTGGGACCTGGCCGCCGCCACGGGCCAGCTGCCGGCGCTGGACGCGGAGCTGGCGGAGCCGGCCCTTTGCGCGGCGCAGGCCATGCTCAAGCCCGAGTACCGGGACATGATGGGGACGGGCAGCCCGTTCGGCGCCGAGGTCGACGCCCCGGCCGACGCCAGCGACTGGGAGCGGTTCGCGGCGTTCATGGGACGCCCACCCCACTGGTCAGCCACCGGCTCCCCCGCCGTCTGAGCGCGGGCCCAGACACGGCACCGGCCCGGGAGAGTGCGGGTCATCACACCCGTGCGGTGTCGCGCCGGTAGACGCGCACCGACAGCCGGACGAGAACCGCGGTCCAGACGGCGATCACGATCCAGGCCTCCGCCGGCGGCCACCCTGAGCCGCCGAAGGCCACGCGGCCCGACTGCACCAGCCAGTAGGACGGGATGCCCTTGACGACGTCCACAAAGGTGGGGCTGGTGGACAGCGGCCCCCACGCCCCGCCCAACAGTGCGAACAGCGCCGTCATCCCACCGACCGCAGGACCGATGGAATCAGGCTTGAGGAGGTGGCCGACCAGGATCCCCAGGACAGCAAAGGGAACCAGGCCCACCAGCAAGAGCAACGTCATGACGGCCCACTGACGGGCGTCCAGCCGGACGTCCAACGCGATCCCCGCCGCGTACAGGACGGCGATCGTCAGAAGCGCGAGCAGGTAGCCGGTCAGCACCTTGGCCTCGAAGTAGACGCGGGTGCGCAGCGGAGTGATCCGCAGCTGGCGGGTCCACCCGACCAGCCGCTCGCTGGAGATGCGAGCCCCGCTCGAGATCATGGCGATCATCGTGCCCCAGGCCACCATCCCGGTCATGTAGTAGAGCGTGAACGAGATGCCCAGCAGGTGCTTGTGACGGTTGGCTCCGCCGATGGCGAGGAACAGCACCAGGGGGAACCCGAGCGAGAACAGCAGGAAGCGCCGGTTCCTGAAGGTCCGGACAACCTCAGAGCGGATGTACCTCGCGCTGCTCATCGCTGCTCCTCCTCTCCGCCCACCAACTGGAGGAACGCCTCCTCCAAGCCGGCGCCGCGGACCTCGACGTCGCGCGCCTGCGGATAGCCGTCCAAAAGGGCTCGCAACGCGGCGTCGGAGTCCCCGCAGGTCAGGACGACCGACTCGCCGTGCCGGTCGGCTGCGGTCACCCCCGGCATGGCCCGCAATACCGAGACGTCGGTTCCGGGCAGCGTCGCCCGGATGGTGCGACCGCCGACCTTGGCCTTGATCTCGGTTGCCGGCCCGTCGGCGACAACCCGGCCCCGGGCCATGAGGACGATGCGGTCCGCGTAGGCGTCAGCCTCCTCCAGGTAGTGGGTGGCGAAGAGGACCGTCTTGCCGCCCTCGGCCACCGTGCGCATGGCCGACCAGAAATCACGGCGGGCCTCCACGTCGAGCGCTGCCGTCGGCTCGTCCAGGACCAGCAGGTCCGGGTCGGCCACCAGCGCCAGAGCGAACCGCACCCGCTGGGTCTGGCCGCCCGAGAGCGTCGTCGTGCGCTGGTTGGCGAATGCCGCAGTGCCCGTGGCTGCCAGGACCTCGTCCACGCCCCGAGGATGCGGGTACATGGAGGCCACCACCTCCACCAGCTCCCGCACCGAGAGGTACTCGACCAGGGACCCCGTCTGGAGCATCCCGCCGATGCGCCCGGCGGCCACCGCCTCCGCGGGCGCCAACCCGAACACGCGCACCGTCCCGGCGTCCGGGCGAGTCAGTCCCAGCACCATGTCGATCGTGGTGGACTTGCCGGCGCCGTTGGGCCCGAGCAGGGCGACCGTCTCGCCCGGAGCGATCACAAGGTCCACCCCCCGCACCGCCTGGACCGAGCCGTAGGACTTCACCAGGCGCACGAGGGCGATGCCGTCCCCGGCCGCCGGCCCAGTCCCCCATCCGGTCCCGGTCATGGCAGCCACGCCCACAGGATGGCATGGAGCAGCCCGCGAGGCGATGAACGGGACGATCCGCTGCTCTCACTTCCATCATGCCGCACGGCACGAAACGCTCCCCGGCCCCCCGTCGGAGCGTGCGGGGGCGCCCGGGCCGGTCCGATGGTGCGATTGGAGGCGGCCGTGCCGACCGGGAAGACTTGGACGGGACGAGCTGCGACCCGGACGTGGCCGGGCCGGAACGGGAGCAACGATGGACACGGCATCGCCAGTCACGGCATCGCCAGCTACAGCGCGGATGCCGGCCGCGTTCGTGGGGCACGGGAGCCCGACGAACGCGCTGGAGGACAACCGCTATACGCGCGCCTGGGCTGCGCTCGGCCGGGCCATTCCCAGACCCCGGGCCGTGCTGTGCGTCTCGGCTCACTGGTACATCGGCGCCACCGCGGTGACGGGGATGGCGCGGCCGCGCACGATCCACGATTTCTACGGGTTCGAGCGGGCGCTTTACGAGGTCCAGTACCCGGCACCCGGACTGCCCGAGCTGGCAGAAGAGATTGCCGAGGCCGTGCAGCCCACATGGATCGGCACCGACCCGGACAGCTGGGGTCTGGACCACGGGACGTGGTCGGTGCTGCGCCATATGTTCCCGGACGCGTCCGTGCCCGTCGTCCAGCTCTCGATCAATGTCCACCGGGACGCGGACTACCACCTGGAGCTGGGTGCAAAGCTCGATAGGTTGCGCCGGCGAGGCGTGTTCGTGATCGGGAGCGGCAACGTCGTCCACAACTTGGGAGCGGTCGACTTCTCACAACCCGACGCCGCCTACCCGTGGGCGCAGCGCTTCGACGACCGGGCAGAGGCACAGGTTCGCGAGGCGCCCGCCGAGCTGGCCCGGCTGGCGTCGGACCCGGACTACCGCAATGCCGTCCCCACCCCTGATCACTTCATCCCGTTGCTCTACCTGGGCGGCATGGCGAGCGCGGCGCGAGAGATCCCCGCCGTGCTCACGAAGGGCTACGCCTACGGGTCGCTCTCGATGACCGCGTACACCCTCGGCGCCCCAACGGTGGCGGCCACCGGGGACGGCGAGTCCGGACCCCCGCCCGACGCGCCGCCGAGCGAGACGAACATCTGACCGGCAGCAGCCTACAGTGCGACCTCGCGCCGTCCAGGCGAAGACGGCCACGGGAATGAGGTCCAGTGATGACCACGCCGCCCTGCCTCCGGTCGGCATCGACCGCACGCTGCTCCCGCCCGTCCGGGTCCAACTGACTGTCGACCCGGGGTCGGCTCCGCCGGCTCGTCGCCGCAGGATGCGGGCCTGTCCGAAGGACTCCATCCATGCCTGCATCATCCATGCCTGCATCATCCCTGCCTGCATCATCCGCGGCCGCCCTGGCCCCATACGGATGGTCCGATCGCGTCCACGCACCTGTGGGACGATCTCGCCCCCCTGTCCCCGGCCGTCCCCGCCGGACCTGGCCGTGTCCTGCACCTCGAACGCAGCACATGTGAGGTAGCAGACGCGTCCGGCCGCCCGGCACCCGTGGCCCGGGGGCCGGGCGTTGCGATCGGCGACTGGGTGGGCCTCGCCGGTGGCCGGATCGTCCATGTCCTCCCCCGCTGGTCCACGCTCTCCCGGGCCGATCCGACCGCACCTGCGGACCGCCTGCACCTCACCCGGGTGGAGCGGGAGGTGGCGGTGGCACGAGAGCGGAGCCCGTCCGCTGGTCGTCCTGACGAAGGCCGACCTGGACAACGGCACGGCCCGGGACGACCTGCGGACCCGCCTGGTCGGAGCCGACGTCTTGGCGGTGAGCGCCCGCCGGGGAACCGGTCTCGGTCAGCTGCCGGGTGTGCTGGCACCCGGCACCACCGGCGCGCTGGTCGGACCGTCGGGTGCGGGCAAGCCCACGCTCGTGAACGCGCTCGTGGGACAGCCGCTGCTGCTGCCGGCGCGAGTCGGAGCCAGGTTGCGCCGTGCAGACGGCGATCCGCTCGGGCGGTCTGGACGCCGGCCGACTGGCCAGCTTCCACAAGCTCGGACGCGAAATGGCGGCCGAACGCCGGCGCTCGGACCCGCTGGCGGCGCGAGAGG
Source organism: Acidimicrobiaceae bacterium (assembly GCA_027306755.1). Classification (GTDB taxonomy): domain Bacteria; phylum Actinomycetota; class Acidimicrobiia; order Acidimicrobiales; family RAAP-2; genus JAJYVT01. The sequence continues at coordinate 10,497 of DAHUZE010000081.1, forward strand.
CCCGGCGCGCCTGGCACCACCAGGCCAAGATCGCTCGGCGCCAGGCAACGCGCCCGCCGTGGTGACGGCACTCGACAGGACCGTTGGCCGGGGCCAGAGTGGCGGGTACAGCACCAACACATGAACGGAGGAGCCGATGCCCGAAACGTGCGGCCACCTGGACACGGTGACCGATGTGTCCCCCTCGAGCGACGGGTGCGAGGATTGCCTGCGCGACGGCGGCCGCTGGGTGCACCTGCGGCTGTGCATGCGCTGCGGGCACGTCGGCTGCTGCGACAACTCTCCCAACCGCCACGCTACGGCCCACTGGAACCGTCTTGCCGACCACCCGCTCATCCGCTCGTTCGAGCCTGGCGAGGATTGGTGGTGGTGCTACCCCGACGAGCTGTTCTTCGAGGTTGAGGGCGCGCCCCCGGCGCCGTCGCATTCGTGACCGCTGCATCGGGTGCCCGCGGTGCCGCAGGGTGGCCGGCCCTCCCCTACGACCATTGGCAGCCAACCCTCGACACCCTCCACGCCCACACCCAGGTTCTCGGCAAGCTGGCCGCTGCGCTGGCGCCGCCCGAACCCGAGCTCCAGCACGCGGCCCTGCGCCTGACGGCCCGCGGTTGGGAGACGTTGGCGCTCCCGGTTGCGGCCAGGACGGGTCAATCTGTGGCATCCGGACCCGGCGCCGGCAGCCGGGCAGGCGCCATCGTCGTGGCGCTGGACCTCCACGCCCATCAGGCAGTGGTCGAGCACAGCGACGGCCGGAAGGCCGCCGTGGCGCTCATCCCGGACCGCTCGGTCGGCTCGGTCACCCGTCAGGTGCTCGCGGCGGTCGAGGACTTCGTCGGGCCCGTGGCGTTCAACCCGGTCCCCCAGGAGACGCCGTGGTCGGTGCCTCTGGACGAGGACGAGGAGCACGCCGCCTACAACCCGCAGCACGTGGCCAATTACCTGGCCGCGGCAACGTCCGCCGCCCAGGTGCTGGCCGAGCTGCGGGCCCCCTATCGGGGAAGGTCCACGCCGGTGAATGCCTGGTGGGGCTCCTTCGACCTCGCGGTGAGCCTCTTCTCGGGCCGCGAGGCTGAGCCGCCAGCGGCCGGGTTCATCATGCGCAACGCCATGGACGCCCAGCAGCTGGCGGTCGGGTGGTGGCCGGGCGACGCCCGACATCGGGGGGCGGCCTTCTACGCCTACGCCCACCCCGCACCCCCGGCGTACGACGCCGGCACGCTCGACCCGCCTGCCTCGTGGGACGCCACCCTCGGGGAGTACATCTTGGACTGGAACGACGTCAGGGCCACCGCCGATCCCCACGCCACGGCTCTCCACTTCGCCCGGTCGGCATCCCGCCACGGCTGCCACCTGTGCGACTGGGACCCGGTGCTGGCTGCCAGTCTCGAGGGGAGCCCACCGCCGGTCAGCTGACCCGGTGGCATGGCGGATCCCCGGCTTGCGTGGTCCCCGGGCCGGGCTGCCGGCCTGGAGGGACCGGCGTGCAGTGACCGGCCTGCCAAGATGGGCCGTGCCCGCCGACCCGTCCCCGTCCACCGAAGCCGCCGGCTATGCCGGTCTGGGCGAGCTCCGTCGCCAGCTGGACGACGGGAGCCTCACGTCGGCGGCGCTGGTCGAGACGTTGCTCCGGCGCATCGACGCGCTCGACCGGCCCGGCTCGCCCGTCGGCCTGCGTTCCGTCCTCGCCGTATCCGACCGGGCCTTGGACGAGGCCGCGGCGTCGGACCGGCAACGCGCCGCCGGCGGCACCAAGGGGCTGCTGCACGGCATCCCGGTCCTCGTGAAGGACAACGTCGAGGTGAGCGGCCTGCCGTCCTGCGCCGGTGCCACCAGCCTGCTCGGACGCCCTCCCGCACGCGACGCCCCCCTCGTCGCCCGCCTTCGGGGCGCCGGGGCGGTGGTGCTCGGCACGACCAACCTCTCGGAATGGGCCAACATCCGCTCGCCCCGCTCCACCGGGGGCTGGTCAACGGTAGGCGGATTGACCGCCAATCCGTGGGCGCTGGACCGCAACGCCGGCGGGTCGTCATCGGGTTCCGGCGCGGCGGTAGCCGCCGGCCTGGCACCCCTGGCCATCGGCACGGAGACGGACGGGTCCATCACCAATCCGGCATCGCTGAACGGGGTGGCGGGGATCAAGCCCGCGGTGGGGACGGTGCCTGCGACAGGAGTGGTCCCGATCAGTCGCAGCCAGGACAGCCCGGGCCCCCTCGCCCGTTGCGCGGCCGACGTTGCCGTCTGCCTCGAAGTCCTCTCAGGCCGGTCCGGCATCGTCGAGCGCGTTGCACGAGGGCCGTCCGGGCTGCGGGTGGGGGTGGTCGGAAACTGGCGCACCGGGCATCCCGAAACGGACGCGCTCTTCGACGCGGTGGCACGCTCGCTAGCCACTGACGGCGTGGAGCTGGTGGACGTCGATGCCGCGATCCCCGGCGAGGCCGAGTACGACGACGAGCTGACCGTGATGCTGTGCGAGCTCAAGGACGGCTTGGATCGCTACCTGCCGACGCGAGGGCATGGTGGCCCGCAATCCCTGGCGGACGTGATCGCCCACGAAGACGTCACCGCCGATCGCGAGCTGCGCTGGTTCGGCCACGAGCTGTTCGAGCAGGCGCTGGGACTCGGCGGCTGCGACACCGACTCCTATCGCAGCGCGCGGACCCGGAACCTCGCGTGGGCTTTGGAGACGTGCCTCGACCCGGCCCTGGCCGGCGTTGACCTGCTCATCGCCCCCACCTACGGGCCGGCTTGGAAGTCGGACCTCGTCCTCGGCGGGCACCCCGCGGCGGCAGCGCCCACGACCACGGCGGCGGCCATCGCCGGTTGGCCGATCGCGACCGTTCCCATGGGCCTCGTGGCCGGTCTGCCCGTTGGCCTCGGCCTCGTGGGGCGCCCGGGGTCCGAGGCGGACCTGCTCGCCGTGGGGGGCGCCGCCGAACGCCCCATGCGGCCGAGCTGGCAGGAGCCGGGACGCGGCTGAGCTGCGGCTGGGGACTCGAGACGATCGGGTGCTCGCCGCCGGTGGCTAAGTTCCCCGGCCATGACCGACGTCGCGGATTTCTGGTTCGACCCTGTCTGCCCCTGGGCCTGGATGACCTCGCGCTGGATGCTCGAGGTCGAGAAGGTGCGTGCGGTGGAGACCCGCTGGCACGTGATGTCGCTCGCCGTCTTGAACGAGCACCGGTCCGACCTCTCGGACGACTACAAGGAGCTGCTGGTCAAGGGTTGGGGCCCCGTCAGGACCTGCATCGCCGCCCAGTCGGCCTACGGCCCAGAGGTCCTGCTCCCCCTCTACACCGCACTGGGCACGCGCATCCATCTCCAGCGGCGCCTGGACGATCCCGCCATCCTGGTAGAGGCGCTCGAAGAAGCTGGGCTGCCGGCCGATCTGGCTGGTTCGGCCGCTACCACCGAGTTCGACGAGGAGCTCCGCAAGTCGCATCACGAGGGCATGGACCCCGTCGGCTACGACGTGGGCACTCCGGTCATCCACGTGCGGGGTGTGGCTTTCTTCGGACCGGTAGTAACGCCGGCCCCCAAGGGCGAGGAGGCGGGCCGGCTGTGGGACGGCGTCAACCTCGTTGCCGGCGTGGAGGGCTTCTACGAGCTCAAGCGCTCCCGGACACAGGG
>DAHUZE010000092.1 GCA_027306755.1 Acidimicrobiaceae bacterium
GAGGTTCGCATTGTGGGAGGCCGGGGGCGCCGCAGATCGCGCCAGGGCGCGAACCTTCGGTTCCGCGCCGCCTGGCAGCGCGGACCAACGGTACAACGCGGTCGCTACCCTCGACACGGATCTCATGAACGAGCGCTTGGAGGAGGGCCTTGCGCGCCGCTACGGAACCGGTCTTGAAGCGCTTCTCGATCCGTCGCGCCCCGGCCTTTCGCTCCATGCCGGCGATCACCCGATCGACGATGGTGGCCCGCTGGTCGGCGAAAACGCCGAGGATCTGGACCGGCCAGCCGGGACTTGCGGCACCGTCGGGGGCGCGACGAGACATCAGCGTGGTCGTCTTCGCGACGGCGGGTTGGACGATGGGGTGGCCATGGACGGCCCGCAGGACGCTGCACCTGGCCAACGTCACGGTCCCGGCCCTCGACGAACTGAATGCCAAGGCCGCCGGCATCCTGTGTGGGCAGTGAGGCACTCGCGACCCCATGGACGCGAGCGTGGCGCTCAATGCCCGCCGACGCGGCCAAGCTCTCATTACCAGCAATCCGGCTGATCTCCGCCACCTCGACGACTACGTCCGCATCATCGAGATATAGGCGCGGAGCCGGCGGTCCGGGAAAGGTCTGGCGTCGCCGATCGACGACCTTCGGGGAGCGCCCGGCATGGGACGCAAAAGCGCATGTCCACCGCGCTGCGCAGAACGGCCACGCTCAATGATGCAGTGGCGCTGCTCACGACTTCTCGGGGCATCACCAACTGCTCTTCCGTGCACCTACTGCTCTTCAAGGCCGAGCTCCATCGCAACCCGGCCGGCGGCTTCGGACACGGTGCCCCCGGGCGCCCCGTCGGCTGCGGCGGCGCCGGTGTCACCTCGGAGCCGGGCCGGGAGCCGGTGGCCGAACACCAGGGCGATCAGCCCGGCGACCGCGCCGAGGCCGAATGCCAGGGCCACCCCGAGCCGGGCGCCGTGCCCGCCCGCGACCATCACGGCCACCACCGCGCCCGCCCCGCCCGTGCCCAGGGCCTGCCCCAGCACGTCACAGAGCTGCAGCGCCGACGTGGCGGTTCCCGCCTCACCCGGCGCGGCGCGGTCCAGGGTCGTGACCGAGAGCGGAGCGTAGGCCACCCCCATCCCGCTCCCGGCAATGCCCCAGGCCAGGACACCGATCGCCGCAGGCGCCGCCGGCAGCAGGGCGGTTCCCATCAGGGCCAGACCGAGGAGCGTCACCTGCTGGCCGATGCGCACCAGGCGCCGCGGGCCTATCCGCCGGACGTAGCGAGCCTGGATCCAGGACCCGGCGGTCCAAGACATCGTGCTGGCCACCAGGGCCAGTGCGGCCAGAGTCGGGGCCGAGTGCCGGACGGTGGTCAGCGCATATGGCACGTATGCCTCGCCGGCGAAGAACGCGAACGTCATGAGCCCTCGGGTGAGCACGGTGACCGGGAGACCAGGAGCGGCGCGAAGCGTCCCCGCCGGAGTGAGCTTCCGGAGCGAGAGCCCGAGCACCGCTAACCCGCACACCAACCCGGCGACGACCACCGCGAGGGTGCCATCCGTCGCCGCCCCCAGCGCCAGGGCGGCACCGGCGACCACCCCGATGACGGGCAGGTACGGAATGTCGGTGTGGCGTGCCCGGTCGGGGGGCGGCACGTGCCTCAGGGCGACCACAGCGATCACGCCGGCCACGCCAACCAGGGGCAGCAAGCCGAGGAAGACCCACCGCCATCCGACCTGGGTCGCCACCACCGCGGCAGCGGCCGGTCCGATGAGCCCGGGGACGACCCAGGCAGATGACAGCACGGCGAACATCCGGGGCCGGGTATGGCCGGGGTACCCGCGCGAGATGGCGACGTACGCCACCGCCGGCACGACTCCGGCGCCGAGGCCCTGCAGGGCGCGGCCGGCGACGAGGACGGACATGGTGGGAGCCGTGCCGCCGACGACGAGGCCGGCGGCAAAGAGCGTCAGCCCGGCGAGCATGGGGCGCTGCAGCGGTCCCCGGTCGGCGATGGTGCCGGTGACGGCGATCCCGAAAAGACTGGCCAGGAGGAACGCGCTGAACACCCACCCGTAGAGGCGGATGCCTCCGAGGTCACGGCTCACGATGGGAAGCACGGTGGCCACCGCCAGGGCCTCGAAGGCTACGACGGTGACGGCGAGTGCGAGCCCGACGGTGAGGGGTCGCCGCACCGGCGCCCACAGCCCGTCGGCGGCGACCGCATCGTCAACCTGTGTGCTCGCCTCCATGCCCCGAGGGTACCGGCGCCCCATCCAGGCGTCCGAGACCACCATCCCTCACACCCCGCCTCCGTGACGACGGTGGCTTTCGTGGTGAACCGGTTGCCCGGGAGTTACACCTCGGTGATCCGCCGATGAACTCTCAGCGGCGCAGAACGTTTGCGGCAAGTTGTCGATACGTGCCAGCGCGGG